>NZ_QSNX01000003.1:1387-378234 GCF_009498575.1 Rahnella sp. RcJ3 | reverse complement strand
CAGGGAAGTGAGAGAAAAAAGGTCGAAATATCCCTTAAAAAACAATGCCGGTCACCTTAAGTGACCGGCATTACGCCGCAGCGTTCCTTTCAGCAGAGAGCGGGGCGCTGATTAATCCGCGCGCCCCATATAACGACGTTCTGCGATATGAATACGGATTTTGTCGCCAGAACTCAGGTATTCAGGAACCTGAATGTTCAGACCGGTGCTCATGACCGCAGGTTTGGTGCGGGAACTGGCGGAAGCGCCTTTGATGCCCGGTGCCGTTTCCACGATTTCCAGATCCACCGTCTGCGGCATTTCAAGCGCCAGCAGCTGGCTGTCCAGCGTCAGAACCTGCATGCCCTGCAAACCTTCTTCAGGGATGAACAGCAGTTCGTCTTCAATCTGCGCCTTATTAAAGGTGTAGGGCGTGAAGTCTTCGTCATCCATAAAGATGTATTCGTCACCATCAACGTAAGAGAAGTTCACTTTACGACGGGTCAGGGTAACGGTATCCAGGATATCGTCGCCTTTGAAGCGCTCTTCCACTTTGCCACCAGTACGAACGTCAGCGAAACGCATTTTGTACAAGGTGCTGGCACCACGGGCGCTCGGGCTCTGAACATCAATATCTTTTACCAGCAGCAATTTGCCGTCGTAGTTCACAACGAAGCCGCGTTTAATTTCGTTAGCACGTGCCATATAAATAACCTGTCAGGAGAGAGATAAATAATTTGCGACACGTTACCCGCGCCGCTGATTTCAGGCAAGCAGATAGCGTAAAAAGAGTCGCGAAAATCCGCTTTATGACGCATATTTTGCGCTTCGCCTGCCGGTATGAAAAATGTTCGGGTTATCGTGTTAAAGAGTCGTAAATATTTCGCTGGTGGCGCATTACGCTGCCTGCTATTGTCGCGGCTCAAAATGAGGCCTGAGGAGGCTGTTGATGGACTGTCGTACTGATTGCGGAGCCTGTTGCATAGCGCCTTCAATTTCCAGCCCGATCCCGGGAATGCCAGACGGAAAGCCTGCCAATACGCGCTGTGTTCAGCTGGCTGATAACTTTCTGTGTAAGATTTTCACCTCACCACTGCGTCCGAAAGTTTGCGCCAGCCTGCAGGCCAGCCGCGAAATGTGCTTTACACATCGCGACCAGGCGCTGACTTATCTGATTCAGCTTGAGGCAGATACCGCGCCTTAAATCACCGCCGCAGGCACGTCTTCCGCCGGTTTATCGACGTTTTTCACATTCCAGATACATAACACCGAACCAATCACCATCGCCAGTGCGGCATAAAATACCGCATGGTATGTCCAGAACTGGGCGATCACCCCGGCCAGCGAACCGGCCAGGATCCAGCCCGCCCGCGTTGAATTGGTAAATAACGTGGTGGCCGCGCCCGCCTGACCTGGCATCAGATCCTGGAAATACAGCATGCCGATCCCGGCCAGAATGCCGATGAAAATTGCGTTCAGCAACTGTAAAGCAATCAGCATTGCCGCACCGGTAGTAAACAGAATGCCGCCGTAGAAAATCACCCCCGCCAGCACAGCGAAACGCATCAGGAAGCGTTTCCCCAACTGTTTAGCCAGATATCCGGCGATCAGCATGGTCGGAATTTCCAGACAGGCTGCACTGCCCATCAGTACCCCTGCCAGTTTTTCCGGCAGACCCAGTTCACGCACCACATACAGCGGCATATTGATCAGATAAATGCTGTTTGCTGCCCACATCAGTGAACAGGCGATGAACAGCATCAGCGTATCACGGCGGTTACGGCGTGGTGCTTCCAGCGTGGCGGTGGTCTTGATGTGCGCCTTGGGCATCGAAGGCAGGAACATCCACACCATCACGCCGCACAGCAAGAAAGCCAGCGTGGCAGCGCAGTACATAAAGGTAAAACCAAAGCCCATCGACAGGGCAAAGGCCAGCGGCGGTCCGACGACCCATGCCAGCGAAACCTGTGCGCGCAAAATGGAGCTGAACATTACGGCTTCGCGACCAGTTTTTTCGGAATGCTCCCGTGCTAACGCGAACATCTGCGGGTTCGCTGTGGAACCAAAGCTCGACAGCAAAACGCCGATGAACAGCAGGATAAAGTAATTACGGTTAAAGGCGAAAAGCACACAAGCCAGCGCACCCAGAATGCAGCAATACAAAATCAGCGTTTTGCGGTCACCGCGTTGATCAGACCAGGTCGCCAGCAACTGGCTGACGAAGATGCCAATCACGGCACTGCCGGTAAAGAAGATACCCACCATAAACGGGCTGACGTGAACCTGAGAAGTGAGGAACAGGCTGAGCGTCGGGGTCTGTAACGCGCCTGCAATGCCGGTAAGGAAGGCGATGATCAGAAAAGCAGTTGACGTCATGTCGGGTAAACGGCGGGCTGACGTTGTAGAAATTCGCATTAGCTAAGTGAACCAGAAGTAGAGGAGGGGACGAAATTTGCGCGAATGTTACGACAGTTTAAAAAAAACAAAAACAGGTTTTGATCATCAAAAATGTAAACCACAGTGAATTTGCCATACTGAATAATAAAACCGCACTTTGTGTCAAAAATGACCGGGTGAGGCGTCGCGTCTTCACCGCAATATTGTCCGCAGAGAAGGGGGCAGCTTGCGTCAGCATTTTTCGTCAGCCTGACTTCAGCATTTGCGTTAAGTTATCCGTTTCGGAAAGCTCTCAGAAAGGAAACTGTGCGTAACATCAAAAAATCGTTACGCAAAATCAGGGAAAGCTTGATTTAAATACAGGCCGGATTGAGACTTCTTGAAACGTTTCAGCGTTGTCGGTTTTTCTTCTGAAATCTGATGGCGCTCCTTTTTTCTCAGTAAAGCTGAAACGATTCAATTTCAGCAGGAGAGGAGAATTATGTTCCAACTGTCACAGCAAGATATTCATCTCGGTGCGGCTGCCAGCGATAAGCAGGACGCTATTCGCCAGGTTGCAGCAGCACTGACTCAGGCCGGTCGCGTCAGCGCAGGTTATGTAGACGGCATGCTGGCGCGTGAGTTGCAAACCTCTACTTACCTTGGCAACGGCATCGCAATCCCGCATGGCACCACAGATACCCGTGATCTGGTGCTTGATACCGGTGTGCAGGTTTTCCAGTTTCCGCAAGGGATTACCTGGGGCGAAGGCCAGACGGCATATGTCGTGATCGGCATCGCAGCTCGTTCTGATGAACACCTCGGTTTGCTGCGTCAGCTGACGCACGTCTTAAGTGACGACAGCGTGGCTGATCGCCTGGCAAAAACAGATTCCGCTGAAGAATTACGCAGCCTGCTGATGGGCGAAAAAAATGCGGCTGAATTCCTGTTTGATAGCCAGTTGATCGCAGTCGATGTGGCCGCAGAAAACCTGATCACGTTACAGGCGCTGAACGCTGGCCGCCTGAAAGAGATTGGCGCTGTCGATACCGCTTTTGTCAGCGATGTGATCAGCCGTAAACCGCTGAACCTCGGGCAGGGCATCTGGCTGAGCGACAGCACCGAAGGCAACCTGAAAAGTGCTGCAACGGTAAGCCGTGCACAGCAGGCATTTGATCTGGATGGCGAAAAAGTCTCCATGCTGCTGACGATTTCTGTTGCTGACGATCAGCCGCTCGATGTGCTGAACTACCTCAGTGATTTGCTGATTGCCAACAAAGCTGAACGCTTGCTGACGGCAGATTCCGTCGGTGTGCTGGCATTGCTGACCAGCGAAGTCGAAGAACAAGCCAACGTGCTGACCGCTGAATACGTTATCCGTAACGAACACGGCTTGCACGCCCGTCCGGGTACCGCACTGGTGAACGTTATTAAGCAGTTCAGCAGCGAAATCACGGTAACGAATCTTGATGGCAGTGGTAAACCTGCCAACGGCCGCAGCCTGATGAAAGTCGTGGCGCTGGGCGTGAAAAAAGGTCACCACCTGCGTTTTACCGCGAGTGGTGAGGATGCAGAGCTGGCATTAAAAACCATCGGTGAAGCGATTGCTGAAGGTCTTGGGGAGGGCGCATGAGCCGTCGGGTCGCCACAATTACCTTAAACCCGGCCTATGATCTGGTCGGATACTGCCCCGAAATCGAACGGGGTGAAGTCAACCTGGTACAAACCACCGGCCTGCACGCGGCAGGTAAAG
Source organism: Rahnella sp. RcJ3 (assembly GCF_009498575.1). NCBI lineage: Bacteria > Pseudomonadati > Pseudomonadota > Gammaproteobacteria > Enterobacterales > Yersiniaceae > Rahnella > Rahnella sp. RcJ3. The sequence goes on along the minus strand of NZ_QSNX01000003.1, from coordinate 374,126 downwards.
GGATTAACGTTGCCAAAGTGCTGAAAGATCTCGGCATCGATGTCACCGTTGGCGGTTTCCTCGGTAAAGAAAATCAGGATGGCTTCCAGCTGTTATTCAGCGATCTGGGTATTGCGAACCGCTTCCAGGTGGTTAATGGCCGCACCCGTATCAATGTCAAACTGACTGAAAAAGATGGTGAAGTCAGCGATTTCAATTTCTCCGGCTTCAACGTCACGCCTGCTGACTGGGAACGTTTCGTAACGGATTCCCTGTCATGGCTGGGCCAGTTCGACATGGTTGCCGTCAGCGGCAGTCTGCCAGCGGGTGTTGATCCTGACGCTTTCACCGACTGGATGAAACGTCTGCGCGCACAGTGCCCGTGCATCATCTTCGACAGCAGCCGTGAAGCGCTGGTTGCCGGTCTGAAAGCCGCGCCCTGGCTGGTGAAACCTAACCGCCGTGAACTGGAAATCTGGGCTGGTCGTAAATTGCCGGAACTGAGCGACGTGGTAGAAGCCGCGCATGCCCTGCGTGATCAGGGGATCGCCCATGTGGTGATTTCTCTGGGTGCTGAAGGTGCATTGTGGGTTAACGCCTCCGGTGCGTGGATCGCTAAACCGCCAGCCTGTGAAGTCGTCAGCACCGTGGGTGCTGGTGATTCCATGGTCGGTGGTCTGATCTACGGTTTGCTGATGCGTGAATCCAGTGAACATACGCTACGACTGGCCACTGCTGTTGCTGCCCTGGCTGTCAGCCAGAGTAATGTCGGTGTCACCGATCGTCCGCAACTCGCGGCGATGATGGCCCGTGTTGATCTGAAACCCTTTTAATCCGCAGGAGTCAGAATGAAAATGCTGCTGATGATAGACAGTTCGCTGGGACAGGCTCGCAGCCAACTGGCAAAAAATTTGCTCGCTGCTGCTGCGGCGAAAGCAGGCCACTCGTTGACCGAACAGGCCGCTGACGCTGATGTAGTGATTGTGGCCTGTGAAACCGTGCCAAACGAACCTGCGCTGGCTGGCAAAAATATTTATACCGGTAATGTGGCTGATGCAGTCCGTGATCCGGAGGCTTTCCTGCAACGCGCTGTGGCTGAAGCTAAACCTTATGTCGCACCTGTTGCGGCAGCCGTTGCCGCTCCGGCAGCCAGCGGCCCGAAACGTATCGTCGCCATCACTGCCTGCCCGACCGGTGTTGCACACACCTTTATGGCTGCAGAAGCGATTGAAACTGAAGCCAAAAAACGTGGCTGGTGGGTAAAAGTTGAAACCCGCGGTTCTGTAGGTGCAGGCAATGCTATTACACCGGAAGAAGTTGCCGCGGCCGATCTGGTGATTGTCGCGGCTGACATCGAAGTGGATCTGGCGAAGTTTGCCGGTAAGCCGATGTACCGCACGTCTACCGGTCTGGCACTGAAAAAGACCAAACAGGAACTGGACAAGGCGCTGGTTGAAGCTGAAGTGTTTGAGCCAAAATCTCAGGGCGCAGCGACGGGCACCAGGAAGAAAGAAGCGGGCGGCGCAGGCCCATACCGTCACCTGCTGACCGGCGTGTCTTACATGCTGCCAATGGTGGTTGCGGGTGGTCTGTGTATCGCACTGTCATTTGTCTTCGGTATCAAAGCCTTTGAAGTGAAAGGCACGCTGGCGGCGGCATTGATGCAAATCGGTGGCGCTTCTGCCTTCGCGCTGATGGTGCCGGTTCTGGCCGGTTTCATTGCCTTCTCTATCGCTGACCGTCCGGGCCTGACGCCGGGTCTTATCGGCGGCATGCTGGCTGTCAGCACCGGTGCTGGCTTCCTCGGTGGTATCATCGCAGGTTTCCTGGCGGGTTATGTGGCGAAAGCCATCAGCGGCAAGCTGAAATTACCGCAAAGTATGGAAGCGCTGAAACCTATCCTGATTATTCCGCTGGTGGCGAGTCTGATTACCGGTCTGGTGATGATTTACGTGGTCGGTACGCCGGTTGCTAAAATCATGGCGGGTCTGACTGCCTGGCTGCAATCTTTGGGTACAGCCAATGCGGTACTGCTCGGCGCAATTCTCGGTGCGATGATGTGTACCGACATGGGTGGCCCGGTGAACAAAGCTGCTTACGCGTTCGGTGTGGCACTGCTGAGTTCTTCCGTCTACGCACCAATGGCCGCCATCATGGCTGCCGGTATGGTGCCACCTCTGGCGATGGGGCTGGCGACATTGCTGGCGCGTCATAAGTTCGAGCAAAGCGAACGTGAAGGCGGTAAAGCGGCGCTGGTATTGGGCTTGTGCTTTATCTCTGAAGGTGCGATTCCGTTTGCGGCCCGTGACCCGATGCGTGTTCTGCCATGCTGTATCGCAGGTGGTGCACTGACCGGTGCGCTGTCGATGGCATTCCACGCACAACTGATGGCACCACACGGCGGTCTGTTCGTACTGCTGATCCCAGGTGCAATCACGCCGGTTCTCGGTTATCTGGTGGCGATTATCGCCGGTACGGTTCTGGCGGGTGGCGCATACGCGATTCTGAAACGTTCAGATGCTGCGGTAGCCGCGAAAGCTGCTGCATAACAGTAAATCGTTAAAAAACAAAAAGGCGCGACATGTGAATGTCGCGCCTTTTTTATTGCGCCTTCCCTTCGCAGGGGAGGGAGCCGACCGGAATTTACGGTAAAAACTACGCCGCGGCTTCGTCATTCTCGGCAGTCTGCTGCGCTTTCAGCCAGGCGATTTCATCTTTCCAGATATCCGGATTGACAGTTTCGAGGATCATCGGGATGCCGTCGAACCGCGCGTCTTTCATGATCCAGCTGAATACGGTATTGCCGATATTGCCTTCACCAAGGCTGTGGTGGCGGTCAACGCGGCTGTTGAACTCGCTTTTCGCGTCGTTGAGGTGCATCCCTCGCAGATATTGAAAACCAACCACCTCTTCAAAGTGCTTAAAGGTTTTCTCGCATTCTTCTGCCGTGCGCAGGTCGTAACCTGCCGCAAAGGCATGGCAGGTATCGATACAGACGCCAACGCGGCTTTTGTCTTCCACGCCTTCAATAATTTTGGCCAGATGCTCGAAGCGGAAGCCAAGATTGCTGCCCTGACCGGCGGTGTTTTCGATAACCGCAGTCACGCCTTTGGTTTTATCCAGCGCAATGTTCAGGGATTCAGAAATCAGCGCCAGGCATTTATCTTCTTCGATTTGCATCAGGTGGCTGCCCGGATGGAAATTCAGCAGCGACAGGCCCAGCTGTTCACAACGTTGCAGCTCATCGAGAAACGCCTCGCGGGATTTCTCCAGCGCCTCAGTCACCGGGTGCCCGAGGTTAATCAGGTAGCTGTCGTGCGGCAAAATCTGATTGCTTTGGTAACCGTATTTTTCACAGGCCACTTTGAATTTTTCGATGACGTCTTCCGGCAACGGTGCGGCTTTCCACTGACGCTGATTCTTGGTGAAAAGCGCAAAAGCCGTGGCTTCCAGCTCGTGTGCCCTCAGAACCGCCTGATCGACACCCCCGGCCGCACTCACGTGTGCTCCCACAAACTTCATTTTTGCTCCTCAGTTATTCATCGCGTTTATGGACAAATGATAGCGCCTCCGGGCAGGAGGCGCAGCACTGAAGTGTTAAAAGCAGCAATATCAGCCAAAAAGATGCTGAACCACTTGGTTGATACCGGCACCGCCGACAATCAGCCAGATAAACAGCAACGCCGCCAGCAGCATCGGTTTAAGCCCCGCCTGACGCAGTGCGCTCATGTGGGTGGTCAGCCCGAGCGCCGCCATCGCCATCGCCAGCAGCACGGTATCGAGCGTAATCAGCGCCGGGATCCAGTTGTGTGGCAAAATATTCAGCGAGTTGAATGCTGCCACCAGAATAAACAGCAGGGCAAACCATGGGATAGTTATATTGCGCATGCCCGCATTCTGGCCACCTTGTTGTACCTCTTTACGTGACTTCCAGCCAGAGAGCAGCAGCAGGAATGGTGCCAGCATCATGACGCGGATCATCTTGGCGATCACTGCCGCGTTTTCCGCATCCGGGCTGACACCCTGACCGGCCGCCACGACCTGCGCCACTTCGTGCACCGTCGAACCGGTGTAAATGCCGAACTGAGCAGCGGTAAAACTCAGCCAGTGATACTGCGCATTCAGATGCCATAACCACGGATACAGAAAGATGGCGGCTGTCCCGAAGATAACGACAGTGGCGACTGCAACCGTTACTTTCTCTGCTTTGGCATTCAGCACCGGTTCCGTCGCCATCACCGCCGCTGCGCCACAGATGCTGCTGCCTGCGCCAATCAGCATCGCGGTATCGCGATCCAGTTTAAACACCCGCTGTCCAAGCCAGCAGGCGAGGGCGAAAGTGGAGCACAACATCAGCGCGTCGATCACAATACCGGTCGCGCCGACATCGGCGATTTGTGCGAAGGTCAGCCGCAAGCCGTAAAGGATAATCCCCAGACGCAACAGACGTTGTTTCGCCAGCGTCACGCCGTCTTCGCACCAGGGTTTTGCAGCCGGATATACCGTATTGCCGACCACCATGCCGATGACAATCGCCAGCGTCAGCGCGCTCAGGCCGAGATGACTCAGTGCAGGAATATCGCTCAGCCAGAGCGCGAGTGCAGTGATCACACCGGTCAGCGCCAGCCCGGGTAACACGCGGCCAAAGCCCGACAAATGGGGTAAAGGGTGTTTATCCGCCGTCTTTTTATTTTCATTTTTAAGCGCAAGTGTACTCATTGTCCGTTCCTCGTTCAGGAGTGATGAAACAAGGCTACGCCGCGCTTATATAAAAATGAAATAGATTATTACTTTATAACCTAGCTGTAAAACTGGTATAAAACCTTCATTCAAAAGAGGCCTGCAAGGCAAGGGTCTATACTTAAAGCACAGCGTGCTGTCAGGCGCGTGAGAATAGCGGGACATTTATGCACATAACATTGCGACAACTTGAAGTTTTCGCCGAGGTGCTGAAAAGCGGTTCGACCACGCAGGCGTCGGTTGTGCTTTCATTATCACAATCGGCGGTCAGTGCGGCGCTGGCCGATATCGAAGGGCAGCTTGGCGTGCAGTTATTTGACCGTGTCGGGAAGCGGCTGGTAATTAATGAGCATGGGCGTTTACTGTATCCGAAAGCGCTGGCGTTGCTCGAACAGGCGGGCGAAATCGAGCGACTGTTCAATCACGATAACGGTTCGCTGCGCATCGGCGCGAGCAGCACCATCGGCAACTATATGCTGCCGGCGATGATCGCGGATTACCGCCTGGATTTCCCCAATACGCCGCTGGAGCTGAATGTCGGTAATACCAATGATGTTATTAACGCGGTGGCGGATTTTCGTGTCGATCTCGGTCTGATCGAAGGCCCGTGTCAGATGCCGGAACTGATCACCCAGCCCTGGCTGGATGATGAACTGGTGGTGTTTGTCGCGCCGGAAAATCCGCTGGCAGGGCGGGTCGTTTCGCTGGAATCGCTGGCGCGTGAACCCTGGATCCTGCGCGAGCGCGGTTCCGGTACCCGTGAGGTGTTAGATCATCTGCTGTTGCCTCAGTTGCCGGATTTTAACCTGGTGATGGAACTGGGGAATTCCGAGGCCATTAAGCACGCTGTAAGGCATGGCATCGGGATCAGTTGCCTCTCGCGGCGGGTGATTTCTGAGCAGCTGAGCAGCGGTTCGCTGGTGGAAATCCGGCTGCCCGTCGCGCCGCTGGTGCGTAAGCTTTACCTGATTCATCACCGGCAAAAACATATCTCCGGCGCATTATCACGTTTTCTAACCTATTGTCGCGAAGCCCAATAACGGTCTTTCACTAATGATCTGCGGCCAGTTATGAAGGTGTCTTATAACAGGTCGTTCCTGCTATTCAGAGCGGCAGGTTTTGCTACAATCCGCGCTTAAATTTGCACATGACGAGCGGATATAGGGAAAAAATGGCTCAACAACCTACAAAAAATACGCAGGTGGCTCCCACACTGCGTCGCGAGCTGAAGGCACGTCACTTAACGATGATCGCCATAGGCGGTTCAATTGGTACGGGGTTATTCGTTGCATCAGGTGCGACAGTTTCCCAGGCAGGCCCGGGTGGTGCACTGCTTTCCTACGCATTAATCGGCATCATGGTTTACTTCCTGATGACCAGCCTCGGTGAGCTGGCGGCGTTCATGCCGGTTTCCGGTTCATTCTCCACTTACGGCTCCCGTTATGTTGAAGAAGGCTTCGGTTTCGCACTGGGCTGGAACTACTGGTACAACTGGGCAGTCACCATCGCGGTTGACCTGGTGGCCTCACAACTGGTGATGAATTACTGGTTCCCGGACACACCGGGCTGGATCTGGAGCGCCTTGTTCCTTGGTCTGATTTTCCTGCTCAACTACATTTCCGTGCGCGGTTTTGGCGAGGCGGAATACTGGTTCTCGCTGATCAAAGTGGTTACCGTCATCATCTTTATCGCCGTTGGCGTCCTGATGATCACCGGCATTATGCGCGGTGCTGAAACGGCGGGCTGGCATAACTGGGCCATCGGGGATGCGCCGTTTGCAGGCGGATTTGCCTCGATGATAGGCGTGGCGATGATTGTCGGTTTCTCCTTCCAGGGCACTGAACTGATCGGGGTGGCGGCGGGCGAATCTGAGAATCCGGGCAAGAATATTCCGCGCGCGGTGCGTCAGGTTTTCTGGCGTATTCTGCTGTTCTATATTCTGGCGATTCTGGTGATCAGCCTGATCATTCCTTATACCGATCCGAACCTGCTGCGTAATGAAGTCGGCGATATCTCGGTAAGTCCGTTCACGCTGGTATTCCGTAATGCGGGTCTGTTATCAGCGGCGGCGGTAATGAATGCTGTGATCCTGACGGCGGTACTGTCAGCCGGTAACTCCGGAATGTACGCCTCAACCCGCATGCTGTTTACCCTGGCGAGCGAAGGCAAAGCGCCGCGCATATTCGCTAAGCTGTCGAAAGGGGGTGTGCCGCGTAACGCGCTGTATGCCACCACTATCGTGGCGGCGTTGTGTTTCCTGAGCTCAATGTTTGGTAATCAGACCGTTTACCTGTGGCTGCTGAACACGTCGGGCATGACCGGTTTCATCGCCTGGCTGGGGATTGCGGTCAGCCATTACCGCTTCCGTCGCGGTTATGTCTTACAGGGCCGTGATCTGAAGAGACTGCCTTATCTGTCAGGTTTCTTCCCGTTCGGTCCGGTTTTCGCCTTTGTGTTGTGTCTGATCATTACGCTGGGCCAGAACTATCAGGCATTCCTGAAAGACACCATTGACTGGGGTGGCGTAGCGGCGACTTACATTGGCTTGCCACTGTTCCTGATCATCTGGTTCGGCTACAAGCTGAGCAAAGGCACTAAAGTGGTGAAATACAGCGAAATGGAATTCCCGGATCACGTCGATAAGTAACAGACCCCGATTTCCATGGCATTGAAAAGCGGAGCTCAGGCTCCGCTTTTTCATGCCTGCGATTCACGCCAGGAGACCCATTACGTCATGCTTTGTTACGCCCTTGTTTACTTTGAATGTCTGATAGGTTTTGCAAAACACATTGATAATTATTATCATTTATTTCCTTCCTACGGGAACCCCAGAACATGTTCTCCCGCCGTAAGTTTTAACTTAATGAGATTGAAGCGAAAATGAGTGCAACTACCGAACCCACCCTGAGGGTGAACGTCAACGCCGAAGACAGCGTTATGGGGCGATACCAGAATATCGTGCGCCGCCGTCTGTTAGTTATGCTGATCCTGGTACTGGCGATTGTCGTTTCACTGGTGATTGATTTCATTATGGGGCCTTCGGGGTTATCGCTCGGCACATTGTGGAAAACGCTGTTTGACGCCGCAGCGGCGGATCCGGGCACGCGGGTGATTGTCTGGGATATTCGTCTGCCTTACGCGCTGATGGCGGTGGCGGTTGGTATGTCACTGGGCCTTGCCGGTGCTGAAATGCAGACCATCCTCAATAACCCGCTGGCCAGTCCGTTTACGCTGGGCGTGTCTTCTGCTGCGGCGTTTGGTGCGGCGCTGGCGATTGTGCTTGGCATTGGGATTCCCGGCGTGCCGGATCAATGGTTTATCTCCGCCAACGCCTTCATTTTTGCCTTATTTGCCGCACTGATGCTCGACGGTATCACCCGCTGGACGCGCGTTGCCAGCTCCGGTGTGGTGCTGTTTGGTATCGCGCTGGTCTTTACCTTCAACGCACTGGTTTCGCTGATGCAGTTTATCGCCACCGAAGACACCTTACAGGGGCTGGTTTTCTGGACGATGGGCAGCCTGGCGAGGGCGTCGTGGGTGAAACTCGGCGTGATGGTGTTGGCATTCCTGATTTTATTGCCGTGGTCGATGATGAGCGCGTGGAAACTCACCGCGCTGCGTCTGGGTGAAGATCGTGCCGTCAGTTTTGGTATCGACGTGCGTCGCCTGCGTCTCGGTACGTTACTGCGCATCAGTATTCTTTCCGCACTGGCGGTGGCTTTCGTCGGGCCGATCGGTTTTATCGGGCTGGTGGCACCGCATATCGCCCGCCTGATGTTTGGTGAAGATCACCGTTTCTATCTGCCCGCCAGTGCGCTGATTGGCGCGCTGGTGTTGTCGATGGCGTCGGTAGCCTCTAAAAATCTGGTGCCGGGCGTCATTATTCCTGTCGGTATCGTGACGTCTCTGGTTGGCGTGCCGTTCTTCCTGAGTATTATTCTGCGCCACCGGGGGAACATCTGATGTCTGCGATGTTAGAAACGCGTCCTGAAGATTTACTGAATGCTGCTACGCAGGGCCTGCAAATCCGCGATTTCAACGCCGGATATCCGAAGCGCCGCGTGATCCGCAATCTGAATGTACCGATGTTGCCACGCGGGAAAATTACCGTTCTGCTCGGGCCAAATGGCAGCGGTAAGTCGACGCTGCTGCGTTCTCTCGCCGGGCTTAACCGTGCGGAAGGGCAACTGATGCTCGACGGACACGATTTAATGCCGATGCCGTTTGCACGACGTGCAGAGCAGGTGGTGTATCTGCCGCAAACTCTGCCTGCGGGCGTACATCTGCATGTGCTGGAATCCATTATCGTGGCGCAGCGCGCGTCCGGCGGCGGTAAAGGCAAGAATGCGGAAGGTACCGATACAGTGATGGCGCTTTTGCGTCAGTTGGGTATCGAACATCTGGCGCTGAGTTATCTCGATCAGCTTTCCGGTGGTCAGAAGCAACTGGTTGGCCTGGCGCAATCGCTGATCCGCCAGCCGTCATTACTCCTGCTGGACGAACCGCTCAGCGCCCTCGATCTCAACTACCAGTTCCATGTCATGGATCTGGTGCGCAAGGAAACGCAGAAACGCAATATCGTGACAGTGGTTGTGGTGCATGACATCAATATCGCCCTGCGTCATGGCGACCGCGTGCTGATGCTTAAAGACGGTAATCTGATTGCCGATGGCGAGCCGGAAGACGTGATCACTGCCGACAGTCTGGCGCGGGTCTACGGTGTACGCGGCAGAATTGAGCGCTGCTCGCAGGGGACACCGCAGATATTGATCGATGGGTTAGTGGGGAATCCGGAGATTTAACGCGATGTCCTGACAAAAGGCAGACATTACTCAGGTTTTCACCGTTCCGCTCCCTCCCCTGCGAAGGGGAGGGCTGGGGTGGGGTATTAAAGCAAAAACGTTGGGTGAAGTTTCCGCTCAGGCAATTGATTTACAGTCTAAAACCCCCTCCCAACCTCCCCCTTCGCAGGGGGAGGAGCAAACCGCAACGGGATTATTTCCCGCTCCACGCCTTCAAATTCTGCTCCCGCGCTGACAGTTTCTGCTCAGGCGTCAGCTTGTTGTAATCCTTCGCCAGACCACTTTCCCAGTCACCGTACAGCGGATTTGGCAGCACGATATATTGTGTACCGAAGTGCTGATGGTTCTGATTCACAAACGCCCGACGCTGCTCGTTGCCCTGATGGTAGGTGGCAGAACCAAAGTCATTCAGGTTGTCGCCGATGTAAATCACCACGTGATAACCCGCGGCTTTGATGGAATCAAAACGTGCCTGCTTGTTGGAGGTATCAGAACTCAGCAGCATGGTTTTTTCATTGGCGCCGGTAAAGCCCAGACGGTTCATATTATCCAGTGTCGCGGCGTATTCGCTGGTTTTGCGATTGGACACGTAGAACATCGTGCCGCCGTGAGTGTTGACATAATTAGCGAATTCAACCGCACCGGGAACGGCTGTTGCCTGGCGGGCTGCTGTCCACTGAGACCAGGTCTTGCTGTCGAATGGCTTGTTCGCTTTGACCTGCCACGCACTGTATGCGCTGTTATCGAGCATGGTTTCATCGAGGTCAACGACAACGGCTTTCTTCTGACCAGCCAGAGGCTGCGCCTGATCGAAAGCCATTTTGGCCGTGTTAAATGCCTGATAAGCCAGCGCCTGATATTCACCGGATTGCTGGAACCAGTTCAGTGCCATGACGGACTGATCGTTCAGCTTCTGCTGGGCATCGGTTTTTTGCTGCGCACAGCCACTGAGGGCCAGCATGATTAAAGCACTGGTGGTGCAAAGCGAAATTTTATTCATTGGTTGTCCCTATGCTTGTTACGAAGGATTCGCATTCATGAAAATCGTTAAAACTTTAGCAGATTCAGCGGGGTGTGAAAGAATAAATGATGAGTTACGCGAGATGTGCCGGAAAATGACAGAAATGAAAAAGGCCGGAGGGTGAGTCCGGCCAAAAAAATCAAAGACAGAGAAATAACAATGAGGGGGTAAAACGCTTAAATTTAGAACTGATAAACCAGGCCAACGGCAGTGATATCGTCGTTGTTCAGAGCCAGTTTATTGTCGTCAGACAGTTGGTTGATTTTATAATCAACATACGCAGACATATTTTTGTTGAAATAATAGGTCGCGGCTACGTCAACGTATTTAACCAGGTCGGCATCACCGATATTCTCAATATCTTTTGCTTTAGTCTGGACATAACCCAGTGAAGGGCGCAGGCCATTCTCAAACTGATATTGTGCAACGGCTTCGAAGGTTTGTGTTTTATTCGCAAAACCGCTGCCAGCCGGTGCGCCTGCAATTCCGCCAGGGACGGTGATTGCCACCATATTACGGGTTTCAGCATACATTGCGGCTAAATAAACGCCATTTGCGTCATATTTCATGCCGCCAGTCCATGCGTCTGCTTTATCACCTTTGCCGTAAGTGGAATTACTCTGAGCAGTTGTGCGGTCAGAAGAAGCATAGGCACCACCCAGGCTCACGCCGCTGTCACCCAGTGCGTAAGTGGTGGAAAGTGCATAACCGTCGCCGTTAGCTGTGCTGCTGCCGCGACCGTCGTTTTCATTTTTGCCCTGGTACTGAACGGCAACGTTCAGACCGTCAACCAGGCCGAAGAAGCCACGGTTACGGTAGGTGGCTACGCCGTTGGTACGGCCAGTCATGAAGCGGTCAGCCTTGGTATAACCGTCGCCGCCGAATTCAGGGAACATATCGGTCCAGGCTTCAACGTCGTACAGCGCACCGTAGTTACGGCCATAGTCGACGGAACCGTATTGACCGAATTTCAGGCCAGCGAAGGCCAGACGGGTTTTGGTGCCGGTGGTGCTTGGCGTTTTGCTGTCAGATTCAGCATGGTTAGCCATGACGTTGTATTCCCACTGGCCGTAGCCGGTGATCAGGTCATTAATTTGTGTCTGGCCTTTAAAACCGAAACGAATATAACTCTGGTCGCCGTCATTGCTGGCAGCGTCAGAGAAGTAATGCAGACCTTTCACTTTACCGTACAGGTCCAGTTTATTGCCGTCTTTATTATAAACTTCCGCTGCGTGTGCGCCTGATGCAATCAATAAACCAGGAATTAAAAGTGCCAGAATATTACGTTTCATGAATTTTTACCCTGCATTTTCTATTAAAAGCTTTTTGGGAAAGCTTTATATGAAGTCTTATGGAAAGACGCTAATCACCATTTTTTGCTGTGCATTCCGTGTGGACTCGGATTTTTCTCAGCGAGAGTTTTTTACCGTATTTTTGTGATCAATTTATGACAGTCAGAAATGAACTTTTTCTTTTTTTACACATCCTCCGTTTTTTCTGCACAATTTTCGTTCACCCGTAAGGAGGAGGAATTGAGATTTCGGGCTGCGCCGGAAGCGGGTCTGTGTGACAATAGCTCCCACATTCCTGTCTCACTTCCAACAAAAAAGAGATGCATGGCGCTTTCCCCCGCAGTAAAAAATCAGATAAGCCAGTGGTACAAAGCCCTGCAACAGCAAATCCCGGACTTCATTTCCCGCGCTCCGCAACGTCAGATGATTGCAGAGGTGGCGAAAGCGTTCTCGGGGGATTCTGCACGGCATCTGGCCATTGAGGCGCCAACTGGCGTCGGGAAAACGCTGTCCTATCTGATCCCCGGCATTGCCGTCAGCCGCGAGGAAGAAAAACCGCTGATTGTCAGCACCGCCAACGTGGCGTTGCAGGATCAGATTTTTAGTAAAGATCTCCCGCTGCTGAAAAAAATTATTCCGGATCTGAAATTCACCGGCGCATTCGGGCGTGGCCGTTATGTCTGCCCGCGTAATCTGGCGGCGATGAGTAACGAGAATGCGCAGGGCGACCTCGGGTTGTTCCTCGGCGATGAACTGGCGCCTTCCAGCGGCGAAGAACAGAAACTCTGTAAAACGCTGGAAACCGCGTTGTCCCGCTACGAGTGGGACGGATTGCGCGATCATTACCAGAAAACCATCGACGATCCGCTGTGGATAAAAATCAGCACCGACAAAGCCAACTGCCTCAGCCGTAACTGCCACTATTTCCGCGAATGCCCGTATTTTGTGGCGCGCAAAGAGATCGAAAGTGCCGATGTGGTGGTGACTAACCACGCGCTGGTGATGGCTGCGCTGGAATCGGAATCGGTGCTGCCGCCGGCGAAAGATCTGCTGCTGGTGCTTGATGAAGGCCATCATTTGCCGGAAGTGGCGCGTGATGCGCTGGAAGTTGAGGCCGAAATCACAGCGGTGTGGAATAACCTGCAACTGGACAACTTTGTGCGCCAGATTGAGCAATGTCTGGCGCTGTTCACCCCGAAAAATCCGCCGCCGCTGACCCATGCTGAACGCCTGCATAACCACTGTGCCGAAATGCGCGAACTGCTGCTGCTGATCGAGCAAGCGGTCAGCCAGCATCTGCCGCCTGCAGAACCGGAAGCCGAATACCGTTTCGAGCTGGGCGTCTTACCCCCTGAACTGACCGAACAGTGCAGCCGCCTGTTTAAACTCACCGATGGCCTGCGCAGCCTGGCAGAATACATGGTGAATGACCTCAGCGAGAAAACCGGCAAGCACGATATTATGCGTTTACACCGCGCGATTCTGCATATGAGCCGCATGCAGGGGTATCTCGAAACCATGAGCAAACTGTGGCGGCTGGCGGCGCTGGACAAGGCCTCGAATGCCCCGATTGGCAAATGGGTGACGCGTTCGTATTTCGATAACCAGACACATCTGGTGTTTCATTGCGCGGGGATCCGCGTCAGCGAACAGCTGGAAAAAATGCTGTGGCGCAAAGTGCCGCATGTGGTGATCACTTCCGCGACATTGCGTTCGCTGAACAGTTTTTCCCGGCTTCAGGAAATGAGCGGGCTGACGGAAAAAGCCGGTGACCGGTTTGTCAGCCTGGATTCGCCGTTTAATCACGTCGAGCAGGGCAAGCTGGTCATTCCGCAAATGACCCTCGAACCGGTGATGGCCAATGAGGCCGCGCATATTCAGGAAATGGCAGATTTCTTCCGCGCTGAACTGGCGAAAGGGGGGCATACCGGTCAACTGGTATTGTTTGCCAGCAACCGTGCGTTACAGCAGTTTGTGGCGCTGTTACCGGATTTACGCCTGATGTTACTGGTGCAGGGCGATCAGCCGCGCTACCGGCTGGTCGAGGAGCACCGTAAACGCGTCGCTGCGGGCACCACCAGCGTACTGATTGGCCTGCAATCGTTCGCCGAAGGGCTGGACCTGAAAGGGGAACTGCTGACGCAGGTACATATCCATAAGATCGCTTTCCCCCCTATCGACAGTCCGGTTATTCTGACGGAAGGTGAATGGCTGAAAACGCTGAAACGCTATCCGTTTGAAGTGCAGAGTTTGCCCAGCGCGTCATTCAATCTGATCCAGCAGGTCGGGCGACTGATCCGCAGCCATGAATGTACGGGCGAAATCGTGATTTACGATAAGCGCCTGCTGACAAAAAGTTACGGTGCACGCCTGCTGGCGGCATTGCCGGTATTCCCGATTGAACAGCGCGAAATGCCAGCGCCCGGTTCAGTGAAGCGTCCCGATATTCTCAAGACCGCGAAGAAAGACCCGGTTCGTCGCCGTGCGCGCAGACGATAACTTCTTTCCACTGACACATGATTGCACAGACAAGGTAAGGCTACGATGGATTACACCAAACTCATCAAAGAAGTGGGACGGGGCAAAAATCACGCCCGCGATTTGAACCGTGAGCAGTCGCATGCGTTGTATCGCCACATGCTGGCGGGCGAGGTGCCGGATCTGCAACTCGGTGCGCTGCTGATTGCGTTTCGTATCAAAGGCGAAGCGGAAGAAGAAATGCTCGGTTTTTATCAGGCGATGGACGAGTGCGTGATGCGCCTTCAGCCACCGGCTGATCGTCCGCTGCCGGTCGTGATCCCAACCTATAACGGTGCACGTAAACAGGCGAATCTGACGCCGCTGCTGGCTATCCTGCTCAGCCGTCTCGGCTTGCCGGTGCTGGTGCATGGTGTGGATGAAGATCCTACCCGCATCACCAGTGCTGAGATTTTTCGTGCGCTCGGCATCCGCGCAGCACAAAGCCAGCAGGACGCACAACAGCTTTCAGATGCGGCTGACGCACCGGTATTTGTGCCAATCTCCGTACTTTGCCCGCCAGTCGAAAAACAGCTCGCGTTGCGCTGGCAGATGGGGGTGCGAAACAGCAGCCATACCCTGGCGAAACTTATCACGCCGTTTACCGGTCAGGATTCCCTGCGTTTATCGAGTGTTTCGCACCCTGAATACGTGCAGCGTGTTTCCTCGTTCTTCCGCCAGATTGATGGCCGTGCGCTCCTGACGCAAGGCACTGAAGGGGAAGTGTACGCGAACCCTTCACGCTTTCCGCAGACGCACTTTATCGCCGGTGGCGAACAGCGCGTACTGGCCGAAAAAGAAGAGATTTTCGGTGCGGACGTGCCGGCAAGCAAAGATGTCGCCACTACCGTTGCCTACATTCAGGAATGCCTGAAGGGCGAACGCGCTATTCCGCAGGCGATCATCACGCAACTGGCGTGTTGTCTGGTGGCCGCAGAGGTTTGTGCCGATATGGTTGAGGCCAGAATGATTGTGGATCAGATTTTTTAAAAGCTGGGAATGAGCTCAGTTAGCTCCTCCCCCTGCGAAGGGGGAGGCGGGGAGGGGGTATTAAGGTCAAAACTATAGTCAATGCATACTTCAAAATTTTTAGTTTTTCTTTAATACCCCACCCCAACCCTCCCCTTCGCAGGGGAGGGAGCTTAAAAAACCATATTTATCATCGAGAAATTCACTTCATATACCTGTCTCAGCTCCCCAAAAACTCCGTTACCCTGTTCAAAAGTGTGGTTAACCGCTAAAATAGAGAAACTACGAAATTTATTTCATGATTTCATTCGTTTTTTTATAAAATTTTATGGGGATTTAAATATGGAAACTTTACCAGCTTGCCCGACGTGTCAATCCGAATTCACCTGGCAGGACGGCGAAATGCTTAACTGCCCTGAATGCGGTCATGTCTGGTCGATGAACAGTGATGCTGCGGCAGATGATGATGTACTGAAAGTGGTGGATGCCAACGGCAATCTGCTGGCGGATGGCGATTCTGTCACCGTGATCAAAGACCTGAAAGTGAAAGGCAGTTCTTCGATGCTGAAAATCGGCACCAAAGTGAAAGGCATTCGTTTAGTCGAAGGCGATCACAACATCGATTGCAAAATTGATGGTTTCGGCCAGATGAAACTCAAATCTGAGTTTGTTAAGAAAAACTGATCTCCGCACCTTCCTGCCTGACGTTCAAAAGCGGTTTTGCCATATCGACATAACCGCTTTGCGAACATACACTCAATGCATAATCTCGTTAACTTTCAGCAGAGAAGAATGCATGAAACAGGCTCAGGACTACTTTAACGCCCTCAATCGCGATTACCTCAACGTTCATCAGGACAAAGAAAATTTGTTCTGGCAACACTATATGGGCACCGGTGATGACACTGTTTCTGCGGCTTTCTCCGCTGCTGAAACGGCGTACAAACGTTTTATCGCCCAGCCTTCGCGCCCGCAGGAATTGCGTGATGCGATTGCCCGCGTCGAAAAAGAATCCGCCAGCGAGGCGCGTGATGCCTTACTGCACGGTCTGCTTGGCTGGCTGAATTTCTTTGACTGTAACGTGATTGAAGACCCTAAAGCACAGGCGCTGCTGGATGAAATTATTCAGGCGGAATCGGCGCTGTTCGGCAAACGTAAGCAGTACCGCATGACGCACATCAACAGCAAAGGCGAGCGCGTTAATGCCTCCCTTGGCGAGCTGCTGACCAATCAGGCGAATAACGAAAATGAAGTCTACCGCCGGAGTTCGCAAAATGCATTGCGCGAACTGGAGGACTGGCTGCTGCATAACGGATTGCCTGAGCTGATCGGCTTGCGTAACCGTTTTGCGCGTCAGCTCGGTTACCGCAACTACTTCGATTATAAAGTGAATAAAACCGAGCGCATGTCGCCGGAACAGTTATTCGCCATCCTCGATCGTTTCGAAGAGCAAACCCGCGAAAGCAACACCCGCAGCCTCAATGAACTGGTCGCGCGTGAAGGCGACGCCGCACTATTGCCATGGAATATCCGCTTCGCCAGCGCCGGTGACGTCACCCGTCAGCTCGATCCTTACTTCCCGTTCGCTGATTCCCTGCGTCGCTGGATAGACAGCTTCAAGCGCCTGAATATCGGCTTTAACGGCGCAGAAATGCAGCTGGATTTGCTGGTACGCGAAGGCAAGTTTGAAAATGGTTTTATGCACGGGCCGGTGCCGCCGTTCTATGACAACGGCAAATGGGTGCCAGCAGTGATTAACTTCACCAGCCTGGCGAAACCTGATCAGATTGGCAGTGGCGCGAATGGCCTGAATACGCTGTTCCATGAAGGCGGCCATGCGGCGCACTTCGCCAATATCCGCCAGAATGCACCATGCTTCTCGCAGGAATTCCCGCCGACGTCCATGGCCTATGCGGAAACGCAATCCATGTTTTGCGACAGCCTGCTGGAAGATGCTGACTGGCTGAAACGTTATGCGAAAAATACCGCAGGTGAACCGGTGCCGGATGAACTGATCCGCGCCAGTATTGAAGCCCGTCAGCCGATGCGTTCCTTCAATGAACGTCACATTCTGCTGGTGCCGTATTTCGAGTGGCAGCTTTATCAGTGGCCGGATGAGAAACGCACGCCGGAAGCGATGACCGCGCTGGCGCGTGATGTCGAAACCCATATTCTGGGCGTCACCGGCAGTCCGCGTCCGACGCTCGCTATCCCGCATCTGCTTTCCATGGAATCCGCCTGTTCGTATCAGGGCTATCTGCTGGCGATGATGGCCGTGGAACAGACCCGCGCTTTCTTCCTGAAACGCGATGGTTATCTGACCGACAATCCGGCTATCGGTCCGGATCTGGCGAAGCATTACTGGACGCCGGGTAACAGCGTCAGTCACGACGATACCTTGCGCAGCCTGACCGGCGAGGGGTTCAATCCGGATTATCTGGCGCAGGCCTGTAATCAGACCGTGGATGCGGCGTGGCAGGAAGCGCAGCAGACCATTGAAAAGGCATCAAAACGTGAGCAACCTGAAGCGGATTTCGATCTGAATGTGCATATCCGCGTGGTGGATGGTGCGTTGATTCTGGCTGACAGTGCCGACGGTGATGACGCGATGTGTCAGGATTTTGCGGATTTCGTTGAACAGAACTACGGTAGAAAATAGTTACAGCAAAAAATAAAGATCATGAACATAAAAGCCACCGGCAGGGTCAACGTGCGGTGGCTTTTTTTTTGTCTTACGCCTCAGGTCAACGGGCGTCGGGGCGTATCAGGTCAAAGCGTAAATCTTCTGAAATACCGTAATAGGCAGAAGGGCCACCGGCGCGTAATACCGGTTCGGCAAGCGCAGTCTGATAAATGCCGTCAATCAGCAGATGTGGCGCAATATGCACGGCAACCACTTCGCCCAGCACCAGCCAGGTATCGATATCGCCACCGGCGGCCGTTTTAAGCTGAATACACTGCGTCAGTTTGCACTCAAAGTTCACCGGGCTTTCCAGCACGCGGTCAGCGGCAACCAGGGTGCCGGGTTGTGCGGTCAGACCGGCGAAATCAAACTCATCCGCGCCATGTTCCAGCGAGGCCGAACTTTCATTCATTTTCACCGCCAGCGGTCGGGTGGTGAGATTCCAGACGAATTCGCCGGTTTCCACGATATTCGCCACGCTGTCTTTCCAGCCACTGCTGGCAAAACCAATGATCGGCGGGCGGTAATTGAAACAATTGAAGAAGCTGTACGGCGCCAGATTGCGTTGTCCGGCGGCATTGCGTGATGAAATCCAGCCAATCGGACGCGGGCCGACAATGGCGTTTAACGGATCATGGGGCAGGCCGTGGCCTTTAGCGGGCTCGTAGTAGTAACGTTCATCAGTGTTCATGATTTTCCTCAGCAAATAATTCATAAAGACTATGATTTGTACATTACCCGAATTAATCAGACGTTGACCGTTTTTATGTGCCCGCCCGAGTCAGCATGCATCCGGCAGGCGGCGGCGCTTTGTGGTATCTTGTGCGCCATTCATAAATATCCAACGCCCCATCGCATATTTCATGCGTCGCGCACACCTTTCGGAGAGTCACTCAGGTGGAAAAAAAGAAAGTCTTCCCTCAGGAAAAAGGCGGTCTTCACCCGCGAAATCGTCATCGCAGCCGCTATGATTTCCCGGCCCTGATTGCCAGCAGCCCGGAACTTGCACCGTTCGTCGTCGAAAATAAATGGGGCGATTTGTCCGTTGATTTCGCCAACGCTCAGGCGGTAAAAGCCCTGAACCGTGCTTTGCTGCGCGATTGCTATCAGATTGAAAACTGGGATATTCCGGCTGATTACCTGTGCCCGCCAATTCCCGGGCGTGCAGATTATATTCACCATCTGGCAGATCTTCTGGCGGGCAGCAACAACGGCAATATCCCGCAAGGCAAAGACATTTCCGTGCTGGATATCGGTGTGGGCGCGAACTGTATTTACCCGATTATTGGTTTACGCGAATACGGCTGGCGCTTCACCGCCAGTGAGATTGATCCGGTATCAATGGCGGCGGCTAAAAAAATCGTCGCCACCAATCCGCAACTGACCAATCAGGTGCGTTTCCGTTTACAGGCGAAACCGCAGCGTATTCTCGACACCATTATCCGCCATGATGAGCGATACGACGCGGTGCTGTGTAATCCGCCGTTCCACGCTTCAGCGGCAGATGCGGCATCCGGCAGCCAGCGTAAACGTCAGAACCTGGGTCTGGACAGACGTGCGGGCACCGCAGAGCTTAACTTCGGTGGTCAGCACAACGAATTGTGGTGTGAAGGCGGTGAAGAAGCCTTTGTGGTCCGCATGGCAGAAGAGAGCGCCGGTAAAGCGCAGAACTGTTTCTGGTACACCGTGCTGGTTTCCAAAAAAACAACGCTGCCGTTACTGTATGACGCACTTCGTGAAGAGGAAGCGACGGATGTCCGCACTGTCGAAATGGTGCATGGCAACAAGATCAGCCGTTTTGTCGCCTGGACTTTCCTGACGCCTTCGCAGCAAAAAAGTTGGGCAATCAAACGCTGGTCAGTCTGATCACGTTGTGAATTCCTGTATTCCAGCGTGTTTATCTGACGGTGAATATGCTGGAAAAAATACTCCTGCCAGCCCCTTTCTTTTTTGGTGAATTAAATTAAGCTTAATTGACTATAATAAAGTTTGTTAATTATCAGAGTAATGATTTTGCTGGTGAGCTTATTTTTCACTGCGCTATTTAAATTTTCACGCACCTGCCTAAACCCACCCAGGGGTCAGACTAATCTTTCGCATGTTGATGAGTAACTTTACTCATCATCTGTGGGAATTAGCACGTGTATTTTTATAAATTAACTGTGATTACACATTAATTCACGTTATCAGCCACAGGGTGTCTGTCCTATGCAATTATTTTCTCATCAGTTTAGTACGATATGGCGTGATAAATTCGCTGCGATCCAGCAGGCGGTTCCGATGATCGCTTTCACGCCGGAAGGCGTGGTGCTTGAGGTTAACGACTTGTTTCTCAGCAGCATGGGGTACAGCAGAAACGAGGTGATTGGTCAGCCTCACCGGATTTTCTGCACCCCGGAGTTTGTTGCCAGCGATGCGTATCGTCTTCACTGGGAAGGTTTGCGGCAGGGAAAGTCGGTCAGCGGAAATATTAAACGTGTACACAAAAACGGGAATATAATCTGGCTTGAGGCAAATTATGTTCCGGTGAAAAATAAACAAGGCAAAGTGACCGAAATAATTAAAATTGCCAGTGATGTATCTGAAAGAATTAATGAATCCCACGAGCATCAGGGAATTTTACAAGCACTTGACCGTTCAATGGCGCTGATTACCTTTACACCTGAAGGTCATGTGATTTCTGCGAACAATAACTTCCTGAAAGTCATGGGTTATTCTTTGCAGCAAATTAAGGGCCATTCCCACACGATGTTTTGTGTCCCGCAATACTGTGATTCCCACGAGTACCGCAATCACTGGCAGCGTCTGAGAAACGGTGAATTTATCCTTGGCCGTTTTGAGCGCATCACTGGCCACAGTCAGTCTGTCTGGCTGGAGGCGAGCTATAACCCGGTGATAGATGATGACGGCAAAGTGATAAAAATCGTCAAAATCGCGCATGACATTACGGATCAGATGGATCAGCAGCGTCAGCAGGAAAGCATGATGACGCACGTGCATGAACTGTCGCTGACTACTGACAAAACCGCGGCAGAGGGCGTGACCATCGTCCGGCAGGCAGTGGAAGATATGCAGGAAGTCGAAGCGCTGGCGCGGCGGACTTCCGACATCATCGGGCAGCTCGGTCAGACATCTGAACGTATTGGCGAAATGGTTGATACCATCCGCCGTATTTCGTCTCAAACCAACCTGTTAGCCATCAACGCCACCATCGAAGCCGCGCATGCGGGCGAGCAGGGCAGAGGATTTGCCGTGGTGGCGGGTGAGGTTCGCTCACTGGCCGATCAGTCCCGCAAGGCTGCCGTCGAAATTGACCAGCTTACGCAAAGCATCCGTGATGGTGTGATGGCCGCGATTGATGGTATGGGGAATTGCGTCAACCGCGCAGGCGGTGGCGTGGTGCTGAGCCGCAATGCCGGTGATGTGATCAATCAGGTTAACCTCGGTATGCAGGATCTGGTGCGGATGATGGCGGAGTTTTCGGTCGTGGCGAGGGAAAAGGAACAGACCAGGCATTAGTTGCAGGAGGCCGCTGCAACGGGGAGGCTTTCAACCCCTTTGATCGAGAACATTTCGGTTTCTCAATAACGGTTATCACGCGGCCTCTCGCGCCGAAACCGCCCAAAGGAGGGAAGTGCTTTCCCTCCTTTGGGCGGTTTCGGCGCAGCGCGTTAAGCGATCACCGCACTTGAGAAACCGAAATAATTTCGGTCAGAGTTAAAAGCCGCCCTTGCAGCGGCTTTCTGCATCAGGAAACGTGTTGCAGGAACTCGCGCAGACGTTCGCTCGGCGGGTTGTTCACCAGATCAGCCGGTTTACCGTCTTCAGCAATACGGCCTTTGTCGATAAAGATTAAGCGTGAAGCCACTTTCTCGGCAAAGCCGACTTCGTGGGTCACGATAACCATTGTCATGCCTTCTTCTGCCAGCTGCTTCATGACGGTCAGCACTTCGTGACGCAGTTCAGGATCCAGCGCCGAGGTTGGCTCATCAAACAGCATCAGTTTTGGCTTAACCGCCAGTGCACGGGCAATCGCCACGCGCTGCTGCTGGCCACCGGAAAGCTCTGACGGATAGTGGTTGGCGCGTTCAGACAGGCCCACTTTTGCCAGCAGTTCTTTCGCCAGTTTATTGGCTTCATCCTTCGACGCACCACGAACGCGGATCGGGCCGAAAGCCACGTTTTCCAGCGCTGTCATGTGCGGGAACAGGTAGAACTGCTGGAACACCATACCGGCTTCCTGACGGATCAGACGTTCATCGACTTTCGGGTCGTTCACTTTCAGGCCATCAACAATCAGCTCGCCGGACGTGATTTCTTCCAGCTTGTTGATGCAGCGCAGCAGTGTGGATTTACCGGAGCCGGATGGCCCGATGATAACCACGACTTCACCCTGAGAAATGTTCAGATCGATGTCGTGGAGCACCTGGGTTTTACCAAAGTGTTTTGAGACGTTCTTGAATTCAATCATATAATTTTCAGTTTGCGTTCTAAGCGGCGCAGAACAAAGCTCAGAGCCAGCGTGATGATCAGATAGATAACAGCAACCGCACTCCAGATTTCCATGGCGCGGAAGTTGCCGGCGATGATTTCCTGGCCCTGACGGGTCAGCTCGGCGACACCGATAACGATAAACAGCGAGGTATCTTTGATACTCACAATCCACTGGTTACCCAACGGTGGCAGCATGCGGCGCAATGCCAGCGGCATGATGATGTAACGCAGCGTTGCACGGCGCGACAGACCCAGCGCCAGACCCGCTTCACGGAAACCGTTGTGAATCGACAACACCGCGCCGCGCGTAATTTCAGCAATATAAGCACCGGAGTTGATGATGATCGTCACCACCGCCGCGCTGAACGGGTCGATCCGCAGATCGGGCACCATCATCGGCAGGGCGAAATAAATGAACATTACCTGTACGACGATAGGCGTACCGCGAATGAGCTCGATAAAGACCAGTGCGACGTTGCTGCTAAACCAGCCACCAAACGCGCGGGCAAAACCCGCAATCACACCAATAATCAGACCGCCAACCAGACCGAGGACCGAAATCCACAATGTCATTTTGGCGCCTTCGAGCAGGATAGGCAGAGCGGGCCAAATTACGCTCCAGTCAAACTGCATGGATTATCTCCTGGTAAAACCACAAACTGCGCCTGTGCAGATTTGCATCTGACAGGCGCTTCTTATCAAGTGCTCTTTCTGAAAAGGAACGACTTAAATGAAAAGGACTTATTTAGGTTCGGTATCAAACCATTTTTTGTAGATTGCTGCGTAAGTACCATTCTCTTTGATGGTTTTCAGCGCGGCGTTGGCTTTCTCACGCAGGTCACTGCCTTGCGGGAATGCGATACCGTATTGCTGGCCAGCCAGTGAATCGCCGACCGCTTTGAACTGACCTTTACCGGCCGTTTTGATGAAGTACAGAATGTTTGGCGTGTCGTGCATGACCGCATCAGCACGGCCCGTGCCCAGTTCCATGTAAGCGCTGTCGATGTTCGGGAACTGACGCAGATCTTTGGTCTGCACGTTGGCTTTCATGTAATCAACGGAGCTGGTACCGCTTTTCACTGCAACGGTTTTACCTTTCAGATCAGCAACGCTTTTGATGGCGTCGTTATTGCTCTTAACCATCACCATCAGGCCGCTGTTGTAATAGCCGTCAGAGAAGTCGATGGCTTTTTTACGTTCAGGCGTGATGGTGATACCCGCCAGCGCCAGATCGATGTTGTGTGTTTGCAGGGCAGGAATGATGCCGCCGAAGTCCATTGGTTTCAGTTCATAGGAGACTTTCATCTCTTTAGCGACCGCGTCCCACAGGTCAATGTCGAAGCCGACGTACTTATCGCCTTGTTTGAATTCAAACGGTACAAACGCAGTGTCGGTAGCTACGATCAGTTTTTTATCTGCTGCGTGGGAGCTAACGGCAAAGGCCAGAGTTAACGCGGCCAGGGAAACTTTTAAGAGTGACTTCATCAGTGAATTTCCTTTGTACATATTATGGGAACGACTTTATATTACGGCGCTTTGATGCAATATTCATGCCAAATGACAGGTATATTAAAATTCAATGGCTTATCGCTTTGCTGAACCGATCAGGCAGTGATTAAAAATCAGATTGCACCAGTTTGGCGCATTGCTGCACGTCGCCATGTTCTCTCATGGTGCACGGCTTCATCATTAACCATATGATGTATTTTAAACAATCATTAATTAACAAACGCGCTGCTCAAATGATAACTTGCTCTAACTTTATTGGTACATGAGCAAAACCTGTGCTCAGTTTTGAAGCAAATGTAAAGAGAAAAACGGGGGTAATAACGGGGGGAATGACTTGTGTTGAACCATAATGGTGCGTCAACGTATAAGGTAAAGTTCTAGCGCAACTGGCTGTCTTTACTGCCACGACGATTGTAGCCCGCGTGATCTTGCTGCTTTTTATCCAGGGCGGCCTGACAGGTGACGCAATACTGTACGCCCTGAAGGGCTTTCCGGCGCGCCTCCGGAATGGGTTCGCCACACTCCTTACAATAATGCGCACTTTCGCCATGCCCGAGAGACTGACGTGCGCGATCAACGGCATCATTGACCGTTGAATCAATCTGATCCTGCACTGCGCCATCTTGCGCCCATCCGCTTGCCATAGTGACCTCTTTTCCTAAGAGTTATCCGATAGAGTTTGTGTTATTTCGAGCTCTATGTTAAAAAAAACCATGAATTGAATGAATGTATTTCAGACATAAATAGATTGTGTGAATTTGTTGCTTTTCGCATATTCGTGACCTCATGATCTGCCCGCGGAGCCTTGTTCCTGGCAGGTCTTAGCGACTTTTCATTCAGTTCCCCTCGCTGCCTTGCAGCTACGACCGGCCAGACCAGGAAATGGATTTCGTCAGACACATGTGCTTGCTTGGCTAACCATGATAAGTGCCCACTCTTAAGTGTAGTCCTAAACACGATGAAGATTTCGCACCGTGATCCATTGGCTGGGGATATCAACGCAGTTTCACGGTACTTTTAATAAAGCACGATAATAAAAACGTGCAGTTTGTCATGATGATAATAAATGTTTATTGAAAAAATGAAGTCAGCATGGCCCGGGGAACATATCGCCCGGGTTCGTCGGTCTCCGTATTTTAGTATGGCAACGCTGAACCGCAATTTGGGTAAAATTGTCATTGGCCTGCCGATGGCGTTACTGATCATCTATCTGGTGATTTTCAGTCGTCCGCGTTATCTCAGTGAATCCACCGTTGCGATCAAAAGTTCTAACGACATCAGCGGCACCAGCCTGAATGTCGGCTTACTGTTGGGGGCAGGAAACCCGGGCACAGCCCAGGATGCGATGTATTTAAAAGAATACATCAACTCACCTGACATGCTGGCCGCGCTGGATAAGCAACTCGATTTCCATTCCGTGTTCGGCAGGAGCGGCTTGGATTTCCTTTATCATTTGCCCAAAGATGCCAGCCGCGAGCAGTTTTTAAATTATTATCGCGATCGTATTGCCGTCACGTATGACGATAAATCTGGCCTGCTGACTATCGGCACACAGGGCTTCACCCCGCAGTTCGCTGAGCAGTTTAACAAAGCCGTTCTCAAAGAATCTGAACGCTTCATCAATGAAATTTCTCATAAGATCGCCCGCGATCAGCAGGCATTTGCTGAAAACGAAATGCTTGAGGCCCGTGCACGTCTCAATGCGAGTAAAGCGCAGTTGCTGGCGTATCAGAACCACAACAATATTCTCGACCCTGAAGCGCAGGCGATTGCCGCCACCACGCTGGTGAACACGCTCGTCGGGCAAAAAATTCAGATGGAAGCGGAGTTACGCAATCTGCTGACTTACCTGCGTGACGATGCGCCACAGGTGATCAGTGCGCAAAATGCGATTACGTCTCTGGGCAAACAGATTGATCAGGAAAAAAGTAAAATTACTGCGCCTGATGGCCGTCAGCTCAATACCATGGCCGTGGATTTCGAAGA
The DNA here is from genome assembly GCF_009498575.1 of Rahnella sp. RcJ3. Lineage (NCBI taxonomy): Bacteria > Pseudomonadati > Pseudomonadota > Gammaproteobacteria > Enterobacterales > Yersiniaceae > Rahnella > Rahnella sp. RcJ3. The sequence continues at coordinate 348,134 of NZ_QSNX01000003.1, read as the reverse complement.
GATTAAGTCGAAAGTGCAGTTTGATACTGAACTCTACAAACTCACCCTGACATCCATTGAAAAGACGCGTGTTGAAGCTGCCCGCAAACTGAAAGTGCTGTCGGTGATCAGTTCGCCTCAGTTACCGCAAGAAACCACCTTCCCGAATGTCCCTTATATGATCGCCAGCTGGTTGCTGGTGTGCTGTCTGCTGTTCGGAACGATTAAATTATTGCTGGCCGTTATCGATGACCATAAAGACTGATGTGGTCTGTATCGCTTTCCCTTTTTGCCTGAAGAATCGCCTACAGAGTTTGTTATGAAATTATTGAAGTCCGTTGTTATCTTGCTGGCCTTCCAGCTGACCCAGGCAAACGCCGTGGGGATCAATGCCGATCCGAATATGACCGGCGCGGCACCGTTGCCGACATTTTTAACCGGCCAGACGCAACAGACGAGTCCGGATACCGGCTTTGATGATTCCCCACCGCCTCCGGTTCCGGCAGTGATGAGCCGCATGTTCGGTGCGCAGTTATTTACCGGCGGTGCGGCTGCCGATAACGCGGCCAGTATCGGTTTCAACCCGAATTACATTGTCGGCCTCGGCGATCAGGTACAAATCCGTTTGTGGGGCGCGTTCAATTTTGACGGCGCGCTGACCGTTGACCCGAAAGGTAATATCTTCCTGCCAAACGTCGGCCCGCTGAAAGTTGCAGGCGTCTCGAACAGCCAGCTGAACAGCGTGATCACCACCAAGGTAAAACAGGTTTATCAGGCCAACGTCAACGTCTATGCCTCCCTGCTTCAGGCACAGCCGGTCAAAGTGTTTGTCACCGGTTATGTGACCAATCCCGGTTTATACGGCGGTGTGGCGTCTGACTCCCTGCTTTCTTATCTGAGTAAAGCCGGCGGCGTCGATACTGAACGCGGCAGCTATGTCGACATTGTGGTGAAACACAATGACCGCGTGCGTTCGCGTATTAACCTGTATGACTTCCTGCTCAACGGCGATCTGCGCCTGTCGCAATTCTCTGACGGCGATACCATCGTGGTCGGGCCGCGTCAGCACACGTTCAGCGTGGAAGGCGATGTCTTTAACAGCTACGACTTTGAATTCCGCGACAGCACCATTCCGGTCAGCGAGGCCCTGAGCTGGGCACGCCCGAAACCGGGCGCGACGCACATGACCATTATCCGCCAGCAGGGCAGCATGAAACGCAGCGAGTATTACCCGCTGGGGTCCGCACCGGGGCGCTCATTGCAGGATGGCGACAAACTGATTGTCAGTTCCGACCGTTATGCGGGCACCATTCAGGTTCGCATCGAAGGCGCGCATTCCGGTGAACATGCCGTGGTGCTGCCGTATGGCGCCACCATGAGCCAGCTGTTGCCAAAAATCCGCACCAACAGCATGTCGCAGATTAACGCCATCCAGCTTTACCGTCGTTCTGTCGCGCTTCGCCAGAAAGAGATGCTGGATCTGACCTTGCAGAAACTCGAAGAAGCATCACTTTCCGCCCAGTCCTCGACGCAGGAAGAAGGGCGTTTGCGTGCGCAGGAAGCCCAGTTAGTCAGCCGTTTCGTGGCGAAGGCGCGTCAGGTGGTGCCGAAAGGCGAAGTGGTCCTGAGCGAAAATAATCTGAATGAAGTGATCCTGGAAGACGGCGATGTCATCAACATTCCGGAGAAAACCTCACTCGTGATGATCCACGGCGAAGTGCTGTTCCCGAATGCGGTGAGCTGGCAGAAAGGTCTGAGCCCGGATGATTACATTGAGAAAGTCGGTGGCTACACGCAAAAAGCCGGGAACTCGAAAGTCATCCTGATTAAACAAAACGGCGAAGCGATTAACGCGGAAGACGTGAAAACGTTGCAGCCGGGGGATGAGCTGATGGTTCTGCCGAAATACGAATCGAAAAATATCGAAATCACCCGCGGCATCTCGACGATCCTGTATCAGCTGGCCGTCGCCGCGAAAGTGGTGCTGACGATTTAATGATTGGGATCTTTTCAGCGGGCATACAACGTATCCCGCATCTGGAAGCGTTTCTCGGCGAACCCTGTCGCAAGCTTTCGCTGCTGCGACCGGTGCCGGATGGCATCACCCGCATCGCGGTGTGGGGTTACCGGCCAACCGGCGGGAAAGCCGTCGCGCGGGCAGAGCAGTCAGGCTTGCCGGTGCTGCGGCTGGAAGACGGGTTTATCCGCTCCCTGGGGCTGGGCGTGTCGGGCTGTCCGCCGTTCTCAATGGTTTTAGAGACGCAGGGAATGTATTACGACGCCTCGAAACCCAGCACGCTTGAAATGCTGATCCGCCAGCGTGAAGAGAATCAGCCGCTGCAGGATACGGCGCGGCAGGCCATGCAGATCATCGTGGAAGGTGATCTGTCGAAATACAACCAGGCACCGGCCTGCACAAAGGCAAAACCCGAGTGTGGCGCGGTGCTGGTGGTCGATCAGACTTTCGGTGATATGGCGGTGGTTTATGGCAATGCAGGCGCGGAGCAGTTCGAACAGATGTTGCAGGCCGCCATGGCAGAAAATCCGACGTCTGAGATTTGGGTAAAGATCCACCCGGATGTTTTGCAGGGCAAAAAGGCCGGCTATTTCACGCAGATTACCGAACTGGCGCAGCAGGATCCACGCATCAAACTGCTGGCTGAAAACGTCAGCCCGCAATCTCTGTTGCGCGTTGTCAGCCGGGTTTACGTGGTGACGTCTAACTACGGATTTGAAGCGCTGATCGCCGGAAAACCGGTCAGCGTGTTTGGTCAGCCGTGGTACGCAGGCTGGGGACTGACGGATGACCGTCATCCTCAGTCCGCATCGCTCCGGGCACGCCGGGGTACCGCCAGCGTGGAAGAGTTGTTCAGCGCGGCCTGTTTGCGTTACAGCCGGTACATCAATCCGGCTAATGGCAAAAGCGGCACATTGTTTGATGTGCTCAGTTGGCTGCTGATGCAGCGAAAGCATCAGCAACAGCGGGCGGGACGCCTCTGGTCGCCGGGACTGACCCTCTGGAAGCGCAGCATTCTCGGGCCTTTCCTGCGAACTAAAAGCAACAAAGTGAATTTCAGTAAACGCTATGCCGGTGAAGTGGCCTGTGTCGTGTGGGGCATCAAAGGCGAGGCCCGCTGGGGTGCTCAGGCGCAGCAGCGTCAGATCCCGCAATGGCGAATGGAAGATGGTTTCCTGCGTTCGGCCGGGCTGGGGTCTGATCTGCATCCGCCGCTGTCGCTGGTGCTGGATAAAACCGGTATCTATTACGATGCGACGCGCCCGAGCGATCTGGAACTGTTGCTGAGTCACAGCAATCTGGCGCCATGCCAGCAGCAGCGGGCTGCCACGTTACGCCAGAGACTGGTTGCCAGCAAAGTCAGTAAATACAACCTTGGCGCGGCGTTTACCTTGCCCGCTGAAGCGACGAATAAAACGGTGATTCTGGTGCCGGGGCAGGTTGAGGACGATGCCTCTATCCTGACCGGCACGATATCCCTGCGTACCAACAGCGCGCTTTTACGCACTGTCCGGGAACGTAACCCCGGCGCTTACATTATTTATAAGCCTCATCCGGATGTTCTGGTGGGGAACCGGCAGGGACACATTCCCGCCGAAGATGTCAGCCGCTGGGCGGACAGTCAGGCGCTGGATGCAGACATTATTCAATGTATTCAGGCTGCCGACGAACTGCACACGCTGACGTCGCTGTCAGGTTTTGAAGCGTTGTTACACGGTAAAAAAGTGGTGTGTTACGGCATGCCATTTTATGCCGGATGGGGACTGACGCAGGATGAGCATGCCTGTTCACGCCGGCTGCGCAGCCTCACCTTAGACGATGTGGTTTACCAGGCGCTGATTGCCTACCCGTCGTATATCAACCCGCAAAGTCGGGAGCCCATTTTGGCAGAGCAGGCGGTTGAACTTCTTGCTGCGACGCCCCGGGCACAAATGCAATTCACCAGAGTTAAAGCGGGCAGGATAGTCCGGTATTACAGAAAACTGCTCATGCTGGTCCGGGTGACGTTGACGACCTGAACCGGCTTCTTACTACAAGCTTATTGCATTAATGGAAACGGACAGAAATGGACAGTAAGGCGCTTACGACATTACTTTCTGGGAAAAAATATTTGCTGTTGCAGGGGCCGATGGGGCCTTTCTTCAGCGATTTAGCTCAGTGGCTGGAGTCTCTGGGGCGTGAGGCGGTGAATGTCGTCTTTAACGGCGGCGACAGGGTGTATTCGCGAAAGCGTGAATACCGCTTGTACCAGCAAACGCCAAAAGAGTTTCCGACCTGGCTGAAAGCCACCTGGCAGGATTACGACTTCGATACCATCGTGTGTTTCGGGGATTGTCGTCCGTTGCATCAGGCGGCAAAACGCTGGGCACAGGCTAAAGGCATACGCTTCCTCGCGTTTGAGGAGGGGTATCTGCGCCCGCATTACATCACGCTGGAACAGAATGGCGTGAATGCCTATTCCAGCCTGCCACGCGATGCGGAGTTCTACCGCAGCCTGCCTGAAATGACCATGCCGGAAGTTGAACAGCTGAAACCTTCAGGCTGGCAGCGCGTGCGTCATGCGGCCGTGTATTACCTGGCGGGCTGGCGCTACCGGCACGACTTCCCAAAATATCGCCATCACAAATCCTTCTCGCCGTGGTATGAGGCGCGCTGCTGGACCCGTGCTGCCTGGCGTAAAAAGCTGTACGCCTTCCGCCAGCGCAACATTTTGCAGCAACTGCAGACGGATCTGGATCAGCGGTATTATCTGGCCATTTTGCAGGTATATAACGACAGTCAGATCCGCAATCACAGCCCGTATCAGGATGTGCGTGATTACATCAATGAAGTCATGCACTCGTTTGCCAAAAAGGCCCCTTCCGCTGAGTATCTGGTGATCAAACATCACCCGATGGACAGAGGGCACCGCTTATACGGGCCGCTGATCCGCCAGCTTGGTAAAAAATACGGCATCGCTGACCGCGTAATCTACGTGCATGACCTGCCGATGCCTGAGTTGCTGACGCATTCCAAAGCGGTTGTTACCATTAACAGCACCGCCGGGATATCAGCGCTTATTCATAACAAGCCGCTGAAAGTGATGGGCAACGCGCTGTATGACATTAAAGGCATTACGTATCAGGGGCACCTGAACCAGTTCTGGCAGTCAGGGTTTAAACCCGATGCGAAGCTGTTTAAGCAGTTCCGGTTATACTTGCTGAAGAATACGCAGATTAACGCCGTATTTTATGGTGGCAATAAAGTGGATATCGCCACAGCGACTGATAACCCATATCACCCGGTATTTATCAGTCAGAAACTGATTATGAATTACACCAAACATCAGCCTTCATAACGATTAACCTTCAAAAACAGGCAGAGGAATATGCACAGATGCAAAAACGTTTATCAGTTCCACCCCGTGCATATTTCTCATTAGCTGTTCTTCTGCCTTTATTTCTTTCTGCCTGTGCCGGTGCAGTTCCCTCGATGCATTCTCATGAGTGCGAATTGCCTGAGGTGCGCGGCAACACCACGCTGTCCCCTCACTGCGTTTATAAAGAAGCGGTCATCATCACCAGCAGCAACACCACGTTAGATTGCCGGGGAGCGGTGCTGGAGGGGGACAATGAACGCCCTTTTGGCATACTGATCAACAGCAAGGGTAAGCCATTATCCGATGTCACCGTCCGTAACTGCAAAGTGCGACACTTCACCCGCAGCGGCATCCGTATCACTTCAGACATCGCAGCCAATAAACTCAGCCCGAACCACGAAGAGAACTACCGCCGGACACCCACGCGGATCACCCTTGAGAATGTTGAAGTGACCGGCAGCGGACGCGTAGGAATTTACTTTGACGATTACGTGACTCATTCAACGTTAAGCCACTCGATTGTCCGCGACTCGTATATGTCCGGTATCTACCTGGAGCATTCCTCGCGTAATAATAAAGTTGTGGATAACCAGATCATCGACAACGGCCATGAGCGTTTCGGCAAGGGGAAGCGTGAAGGATTAGCCGTCGATTCGTCTGCTTACAACCTGATTGAAGGCAACCGTTTTGAATCCAACGGGGCAGGGGGGGTGTTTCTGTATAAGAACTGCGGCGAGCATTTCAGCACAGGAAAATCTGTGATCCGCTGGCAGCACAGCGACTACAACGTTATTCGCAACAATACCTTTGTGAATGAACCCGTAGGCATCTGGCTGGCATCCCGGCAGAACCGGGACTTATCAGGATTTGATTGCGGGGATAAACCGAGGGAAGGAAGCCTTAAGTTTTATCCTGATTATGCCGATAATAATGTTGTAGAAGGTAATCATTTCTTTGGGGGAAAGGTTATGGTAAGGAATGATGGCCAAGGCAATAAACTCAATAAATTATAAGTATCAGATTTTTTCGGTGTTGGAGCCAATGATGAGTTCAAATTTCTCTTGCGAAATGACAAGTTTTACAAATATCACTTACGAAGACCCATGCAGAATACACTCATCATGCAAAATCATGGGGCAATTTAATATCGGCGCCTACAGTTATTTGGGCGAAAATTGCCTAGTCGGTGGGGCTATTATCGGTCGCTATTGTTCGATAGCTCCTGGTGTCAAGATAGGCTTGGGAGAGCATGAGCCTAATCATATTTCAATGCACCCTATTTTTTTCGGTTCGAAACACAGTTTTAATATACCAGACAGAATTGGCACTCAAAGAGATCTTACATTGAAAAAACATCAAATTCCTAAAATAGGGCATGATGTTTGGATTGGTGCCAATGTAGTTATATGTAGAGGGGTAGAGATCGGTAATGGGGCAGTAATTGCTGCAGGTTCTATTGTGAGAGAAAACGTCGAGTCATATTCTATTGTTGGTGGTGTTCCAGCCAAATTCATTAAATTGAGATTTAGTAAGGATATCATCAGTGAGTTAATGGAACTGAATTGGTGGGATTATGAATTAGAAAACTTTGTTGGTATAGATACTTCTAATGTTGAAGGTTTTATTGAGATATTCAAACAAAAGAAAAAGTCAAAAGCAAAGTATAATGTATATATTAGAAACTCCGAAAAAGAAATATTAAAATAATATAGGAGATAGAGTGTAATAACGAGTGCCAATAGTTTGGCACTCGTTATTAGTAGGAAGTTATCTCACCACAACTCTCAACAAACCAGTAGAAAAACGTCCTAGCAAGGTGTTTTTCTTGAACAAATATTTAAATCTTTTGATGCTTGGTTTTTTGGAGTCATCGAAGAAAATATAAGGATCCTTTCTTAATTTTTCGCGTTTACGCTGTTTTGGGGTTTTTCCGATGTATGCAGGATTTTTGTTCTTGATGTTAACAACATTACCATTGTTTGTTTTAGTATCCGAAATAATACTATCAACCGACTTTAAGTCTTTCTCAAATGATGAATAATAAGCCTGAGCTCCTTTTTTCCATTTTGATGCAGCCAGAAGTTGTTGCAATGCTTCAGGTTTAATACTGTTATCTGCATTAAAATGATATTTTTCTGGGGAAGCAACTAAACATACTGAACCTCCGCCGAATACATTTTCAACCTCATGACCGGAAAACATCTTTGCATCAATACCATTAGGGTTATTGGCAAACGAGAGTATGATTCGGCTAGATAAAATTGGTGAGAACTCAATATTATCTAAATAAGATGAAAATCTTGTTTTCAAATCCTTAGTGAAATCTACTACACCATTATGTGTTTTTATCAAAGCAGATTTTCGAATTATTTCTTCTTCAGCTTCTAAAAAGACTGCTTTTCGTTCAGTTCCAGTATTTATGAATTTTGTTAGACTTCCCTCGGGGGCGCTAAGTGCTGCTTCAAATATAAATACGTGGTCATTAAGCCCGTGATGATAAGGAATACGATGATCATCTAGGTTTTGTAAATATCCTTCAAAGTGCTCATTCAGGAAATGGTCGCGACTGTGATGATGGGTTAAGAAATAGAATCCATGAAGAGAGTCAATCTGCAGGATTTTTTTAAGGTAATATTGCATTGATCCGCTATAACCAATGTCGACGACTGCAGTTTTATTGTTTTTAGAATGAGTGATAAAATCAATGTCGTTTAAATAATCCAGATAGCTGGTACGCTCTAATTCTGCATTAGCGATAATCAAATCTGAAATTGACTCTAGAAATTGGAGTAATTTTCCATGATCAAAATAAGGTGAGACAATGCTGTCTTTTTTGAAATCATACTTTGAGAATTTTTCGTCGTTAATATCATCAGCATTGATGCCAAAACGGGATTCCAGGAATTCAGTTATGGACCTGGCATTAAAGTTTTGAGAAGCGACTTCCATTATATCATCAAGGTTTCTTATTGATGACACCATAGCTGCGCGTCTTGAGCTATAAAGATAGGAGCTTTTTGGTGAAGTAGGATTATCAGCATATAGTTCATCATATACTTGTTTTAACACCCATCCATCTCTGGATAAGAAAAACAATTCATCAATGCCGAGTCTTTTTGCTCGGCGATGCAACCATTGAACAAACCCGACTACGAGTGGACCAATAGCAATATATCCATAATTGTATTCTTCACCTCTAAATATTGAGGATTTATTTATTTTATACCAATGGCCGGCATTGTATTTGTTAGCAAATAAGCCGTTTAAAACTGAGCTTGATATACCTGAAGACTTCAAACTAGCGGCCATAACCTCTGCGATTTTAGACTGCTTGTAATTATCCATAGCTTTCTGGAAAACATAACTTTTTAAGCCATGTTTTTTTGCCATGAGGCCATCGGCTTGCGAGTTGTCACCAATATGTAGAGCTTGGTCTGCAGGAATATTATATGTTTTTTGTAGGAATTCTAAATATTCAGGATAAATTGTACCATTGTGTTTTCTGGTTTTAGTTTCAGCGGAAACGAGAAGTTTATCATACTGCTGAAGGCCAACATTATTTAGAATTCTTTTAATAGAGGTACGATCTAAATAGATATCTGTAATAATGGATGTTGGATTACAAAGTAATCTAGAAAAATGAAATTCTCTGACCATCGATTTTTTTGGATGCACAAGATCGACTTCGGCATCAATTTCGATGTTTTTAATGTTTTCTAGAGTGGTTTTGTCAAGAGGATAATATTTCTCAAAGCGCTCATATATCTGATCTAGTGTAATCTCAAATTCCCCTCGAGATTCTCTCCTAAGATCAAGTTCGGCTTGTCGTCTGATAGTATGGAACTGGAAGTTCTTATTATTTATTAGTTTTCTGACTTTGGGTTCAATAAATAAAAACAATTCATGTGGTTCAACAAAATCACGTTCTACTAATGTATCAAAAAGATCGAATGATGTTGCTTGGCTTGATGCCATTGCAACACGCAGATGGTCAACTTCAGGTGTTATATTTTCATCTTTAAAGTTTTTCGCAAGGAGCCATTCACGATTGCCTTGGCTAATCATTTCAAAAACTTGGTCAGTGGTTTTTTGTTCAGAAAAGAATTCAAAACCAAGCCCATTTTCAATGAAGTGATTATATAGCGATTCGATTTTTCTAAAATAAGCCTCCCCATTGAAAATATCGAACTTATGAGAGAGATGTACGCGAGATAAGAGGAAATATAAGATGTTATCAGAGTCAATTTTTTCTGATTTTAAAACGGAATCGTTGAAGTCTTTAAAATTATCATGTACTGAGAATAATGATAGCTGAGATTTCCCTAATGAATAATAGGGAATATTCCATAAGGCTGCCTGATAGCCTATAGAAGATGATACGGATAATGCGCCATCAACATATGGGAGGAGAAATTGCGTGACTGTTGGGATTTTTTTATCGTTTTTAAAATAGATGAAATTGTCGAATTTTTCTTCGAGTTCAGAAATTTGCTTGCTACTAAGCTGATTTTTGTAGCCATGTTCAGTAACAATTACACCAATCTGTGATGGTGTATTAGTTAAAACATCAGAAACCATTTCAAATTGGGTTTTATACTCAGTACAACCATTATAGGAAAAATAGTTATCTACTTGACATGCTAAAACAACTAAACTTGAAAATCTTTCATATAGAATTGAAGTGTAGTTTTTTAAAGGATGATATTTTGCTAAAGCTCTTATAGAATTTTTTCTTAATAAAGTAATGAGATCTTTTTGGGTTTGTGTAATTACACTAGCTTTGATTTCACTTGAATAAGTATTTTGATATGAATACTCATATAAACCAAATGGATCCAAGATGCCCAAGGCAGGGAATGGTGCTCTAGAAAAAAGACCAAACATTGAATTAAGATGCAAAGAATGAGGGTATAAGTCTTTTAAAAATGGAGTTGGTGATTCATAGCTTATCGTAACTTCAGGAATGAACTCAATGCCAATCTTATCTTTCAATAGGTCTAAAATATAACAAGTATCTTTTTCATTTCCTTTGTTATGGTAGAACTCAATACTAAGTTCATTATTAGTAGTTACAATTTTATTGAGTTCATCATCTGATATAATAATAGTAGTAACTTGGCTGAAATCTAAGTTGTTTCTAATTGCTTCGTTAAATATCTTCTCAGAAACAACAATTTTTACTTCTAGATCAGGTTTGAACTCTTTTAATCCCTTGATTTCGGGTAAAATATGGGAACGAAGCGTTGCATAGCGAAATAATGGATCATTTAATTCGGTACGAGGTTCTAAATAGTAAAGAATGCTTTTCATAATGTTTTACCAATGCCTTTTTACTGATAATTTCTGTTAGTGTGCTGTGTTTTTAATTTCCGCAACATGCAATTATTAGTTAATTAAATCCCTTCATCTACTTTATACATTTCAATTGCTGCATCCACTGAATCAAAATACTTAACTTTGTTATCCCTTCCAATAAACAAAGCCACATCGCAAAACTCTTTCAGTGATCCGAGGCTATGTGAAACCATCAGAAAGCTGGCTTCCTCATGTCGCGCTTTGAATAAGTCTGCGCATTTTTGTTTAAATCTGGCATCGCCGACTGCGGTGACTTCATCGACAAGATAGTAATCAAATTTAAATGCCATGCTCAGGCCAAAACCCAGACGGGATTTCATACCGGAAGAATAGGTTTTAATCGGCATATCAAAGTATTTGCCCAGTTCGGCAAACTCTTCGACAAAGGCGACTTTTTCACGTAACTGATCTGGTGTGGAATAGAGGCGGGCGACGAATTTTACATTTTCACGTCCGGTCAGGCTTCCCTGAAATCCGCCGGCCAGGCCAACCGGCCAGGAAATGGTTTTCTCCGTGTGAATTTTGCCGGAATCCGGGCGGTCAATGCCGCCGATGACGCGTAATAATGTTGATTTACCCGCGCCGTTGCGGCCAATCAACGCCACGCTTTTACCTGAAGGCAGCTCAACATTGAGATCTTTAAAAACGTAATGGCGGCCTTTCGGTGTGCGGTAGGATTTTGTCAGGTTTTCGATTTTTATCATGATGTCAGCATCGCCTCTTCACGATTCCGGTAGAGGGCCAGGCCGATAAACAATACAACCAGAGTACAGGCAGCCAGATAATTCAGGCTGACGCCTTCACTGATATAACCCGGTACGACTGATTCGCGGCAAAGCTCAACCACGTGGACGATAGGGTTCCACAGCAGGTAAGGCCAGTATTCCTTCGGTATGTTATGCAAAGAAAACATAATGCAGGAAATGAAATAGAGAGGCTTAATCAAAATAGGCAGGAACTTTTCGGTCTCCGGGAATGACTTCCCGACCACCATAAATATTAAGCCCATACCGCAGGAGAACAGCACTAAAAGTACCCAGACCAGAATCAGAGTAATAAGCTTGGTGACTTCAAACTCTTCGCCCAGCAGGCCGACAATGGCCATAAGTAACACGTACACGACCGCGTATATCAGCGCTTCCAGCATTGCTCTGGCGATGATGGTATCCACAGGGCGAACCGGGCGGTAATTAAACAAACCCTGGTTGGCTTCAATCGCGCCAATAGAACGGTTGGTAATATTGCTAAATACAAAGAAAGGGATAATGCCGTTGATCAGGAAAACCGGAAACGAAATATCCGGCATAGTGCGGTGCATCACGTAGCCAAAAATGGCCAGCATAATCAGCATATGCGCCATCGGCTCCAGCGCCGCCCACAGATACCCTAACCGGTACTTACCAAAACGGGTTTTGATTTCCCTTAAAAACAGCGCTTTCACCGCCGCTTTTTGTACTTCTAAGCCACTACGTGCCATCAGATTATTCCAGTTTTTTACATTTTCCACGCTACCGCCCCTGGCTTACAGCAGCCAATGCGCTCGGAATCGGGTCGGATTGTGGGAGGCGGCACATCTTTGATGCTGCCGCAGCAGGGGAGTCACTTTTCCGTAAGTTGCATTTAGGGGGTTAATGCGGTGTCACATCCCTGTAAATTATCTTTAATTTTATTAGGTTAGGTTGGCAGGCGTTTTTCACAAAAATGCAAAGGTTGCGAAAAAATATTTCAGCAAGTTTCAGGTGTGATCGAGGTTATGTAAAATTGCTTTGAGCTATTAATTTGTATTAAATCATTCACACTGCCTATTGGTTTAAGAATTCTCTTAGGATGAAAATAAACATTAAGTTTATCAGTGGGATAATGAAACCGGTTCCAGGGGGTGAAGTTGAGAATGTAGTTGAAAATGTAACTATTTATCAGCGGGATTATTAAATGTAGATGTAAAGTTACAGGGTAAGAGGGGTTTTAAGTGCAATTCGCCAGAAGAGGATACAGGTATTTGTTATCGAAAATGAAAAGGCCAGTGACTTTCGTCACCGGCCTTTTCTTGTTAATCGCTCATTTTACCGTCGCATGATCCCGCGGTCAGAGCACATTGTTACTCAATATTTGATTCGATGAACCACAGGAATTTATCCAGGTCGCGCGATGCAGCGGTGAAAATATCTGCGGTGTCTTCATCTTCCACTTCGCCGATAGCCTTACGGGTATCGTTCGCGACAACACCATAACGTTCCGCCAGGGCTTTCAGATGTTCCTGCACGGTATGGATGTTGGTCGGGTAACTTTTCAGCGGGGTTTTATCGTTAACAACCTGCACGGTACCCAGCGCCACACCACCTAACTGCACCACTCGTTCTGCGATGGTGTCCTGATGGTCAATAATCGCGGTACGGAAACCATCAAGCATTTCGTGCACGGCAATAAAGTTTGCGCCACGCATGTTCCAGTGAGCTTGTTTGGTGATCAGCGACAGATCGATGTATTCAGTCACCAGACGGTTCAGCACCTTGATAGTATTGAGTTTGACGCTTTCATCTAAATCATTGCGTGTGTAGATAAGCTCAGAAGATTTCGTTTTGACCAGTTTAGCGGTACTCATATACATATCTCCTTGTTTCATTAAAATTAATTGCTACTAATGTATTTCGTAACTGTATTCAGTATAGCAATAAATTGAAAATTTGCAGGGCGTACATTCCTATCGTTCTGATAGCGTGTGTCTTATAAGCTCTGCTGTGATTTCACTTCCAGCTTATCATGCTGATTTATAAGGTGGATAGGATTCCTCCTGAACGTCCACTTCTATTAATCTGCTAAAATAAACTAAGACTGATAATTATTTTCATTACGTGGAGGAAGATGTCTTTAAATGTAAGTGACAGTGTGCGGATATATTTTATTGAGACTTTTTTCTGGTATGGAATATGACCAGTCGGCATAACAGTTTGCCGTATTTAATATTGAAATATAACGGCGGGATAATATCCGCCGTTAATCACTGTCTGCTGTCTTTTAAAGCGCCATCGCACCGCTATACAAAACGGCACCCGTCGGTTGCCCCGTCGGCGAACCGCCGTGAGGCTCGAGGCTTATTGCCAGCGTAAAACCTGCATCCGGCATTTTCGCTGCCAGCGCCAGTTGTGTCGGTTGTTGCGTATTCAGCAAGCCGAGGGAATGCGGCTTGCCTCCCGGCGGAATGGCCCACAGTTCAAGGCTGCGATCTGCGGCGATATTCTGCGCATTGATCGGCGTCAGCAACAGGCTGCGTGTGCTTCTGTCCGCGCTGACCACCCACTGTCCGCTTTGCGTACCGGCGCTGCTGGCCAGTATCGCCACCGGCATTGGGGCTTCTGGCTGAACCAGCAGGCGGGGGATCAGCAACAACGCGGCAAGCCCGGCGGCCAGCGCCCAGCCCATATAAGCCCGCACCGGTCGTTTCGCCGGAGCCGGAAGTCTGGCCGGTTGCAGTGCAAGGTTATGCTGAATGCGTTTCCACACCGATGCAGGTGGGATGACCGGGGTTATCTGATTATCCAGTTGCGTGAAAGCTTCCTGCCAGCGTGCCACTTCGGCCGCCAGTTCAGGGTCTTCCTGCATTTTTTGCTCAAACTGAATCCGGGCCGCGCCGCGCAAGGTGCCGAGCGCATATTCAGCCGCCAGAGCGGCATGATAATGGCTTCTGCTTTTCATAGTCCTACGCAGCTCTTTAAGTGATCCAGGGCGCGACGTATCCAGCTTTTGATCGTCCCCAGAGGTTGTTGAAGATGCGATGAGACCTCACCGTGCGACAGGCCCTGATAATAGGCAAGGATCAGGCTTTGTCTTTGTTCGGCGGGCAGATGTGCGAGGCAGGTGGCCAGAATTTTGGCGTCACTGTCCTGTTGCAGCCGTTGCAAGGGGTCATCATAGTCGCTGGCATCTCCGTCATTCATTGTCTCGTCCAGTTCATCTAACTGGTTATCGCTCCCGCGCATCCAGTCGATAGCGCGGTTGCGGACAATATGGGTGAGCCAGGTCATCGGGGAACTGAGCGCCGGATTATATGAGGCAGCCCGGTTCCACGCGGTGATATAGCTGTCGTGCAACACTTCTTCTGCCCAGGCATGTCGCCGCAACATGCGTAATGCGACGGCGAATAGCCGGGGGGACGTCAGACGATATAACTGCTCAAATGCCTGACGATCGCCAACGGCCATGGCGCTCATCAGTTCGCGCTGTACTTCCGGCGCATTCTCTGGTGTTGGCTTAACGAAAAAATTGTCATGCATTCGCGCGTCCTGACTTACTGAGGTGCTGTTTCATAAGAGAAATCATGCCCTCAGTATAGCCGGTATTATTTTGGCATCAGGACGGTATCAATGACGTCGATCACACCGTTCTTCTGCTGGACGTCATAAGTACTGATGTTGGCGATATTCCCCTTGCCATCTTTGAGCTGAATATTGTGAGGTCCGTTGTTCAGGATCCACAGTGGCTGGCCGTTAACGGTTTTTAGTTCTGCCGCGCCGTTGCCTTTTTTCAGCAGTTTTTCCAAATCTTTCATTTCATATTTACCGGCCACCACGTGATACGTGAGGATGCTGGTCAGGGTGGCTTTGTTTTCTGGTTTCACCAGATTATCCACGGTGCCCGCCGGTAGTTTGGCAAACGCGGCGTTGGTTGGCGCAAAGACGGTGAACGGGCCTTTGCCCTGCAGCGTATCCACCAGTCCTGCTGCTTTTACCGCCGCCACCAGCGTGGTGTGGTCTTTCGAATTCAGGGCATTTTCTACGATATTTTTGGACGGATACATTTCAGCGCCACCGACCATGGTGATGCTTTGGGACATCATTGCAGCCATTGACGCGGTGCTGAGCAGCAGAGAAGCACAGATTGCGGTACGGAGTAATGTTTTCATGATGGTGTCCTTCGTCAGTTAAGGAGGTGAGGTCTTGCCTCACCTCTATACATACGAATGACCCCCTGCTTTTGGATGCAGGAAAAATGAAATAAATGAAAATAATTTTCAACCTGCTGATAGAAAAGAAAAAGCCACATCGGGATGACGTGGCTTTTTTATACGATGCGGTGCAATTACTTCCCGGAAGGGGTATTTCCGGCAATATCGACCGTCTCGATTTTGGTTTTGCGCTGCAGGGTAAGTGTTGAACCGGCGGAAGCCGCGATAATCGCCGCCAGCCCGATCCACTGCGTCGCGGTCAGGAATTCACCGAGGAAGATAATGCCGGAAAGCGCGGCCATCGCCGGTTCCATGCTCATCAGCGTACCGAAGGTTTTGGCTGGCAGTTTGGTCAGGGCCATCATTTCCAGTGAATAAGGAATGGCGGAAGTGAGCAGGGCGATCAGCAAGCCGAGCGGTAAAATATCCCAGCTGAAAATAGAGGTGTGTGCCTGGATTGCGCCAATCGGGAAGAAGATTAACGCCGCAATCAGTGACCCCATCGCGGCGGTGCCCGGTCCGTAACTGCTGCCAGCACGTTGTCCGGCGAGGATATAAACCGCCCAGCAGCCACCGGCGATCAGCGCAAAGCACGCACCTTTGAGGTCAACACCGCCGGCACTTTGTCCCAGGGGTAACAGGAACAGTAACCCGATTACGGCCAGCACGACCCAGATGAAATCCACCGGACGGCGTGAGGAGAACATCGCGACCGCCAGCGGGCCGGTAAATTCCAGTGCAACGGCAATGCCCAGCGGCACGGTACGCAGGGCCAGATAAAACGAATAGTTCATGCAGCCCAGCGCCAGGCCATACATCATCAGTGCACGCAAATTACCGCCGCGCATTTTCAGGCGCCACGGACGAAAATAGAGCAGCAACAGAATAGAGCCGATACCAAGACGCAGAGCCGTGACACCCTGCGGGCCGACCACCGGGAAAAGCGTTTTTGCCAGCGACGCGCCGCCTTGTAATGACAACATGGCGATCAGTAGCAACAGAATCGCCACCAGCGGTGAGGTTTTTTTCGGTAACGCAGGGACGGGCGGGCTGTTGTTATGCGTCGCTGCCTGCAGAGCGATCTGCGGATCCTGCGGCTGATTTTGTCCTGACTGTGTCATCCATTGCGCCTTTTGAGGTGATCCCATGAATCCGGAAACTTCAGATTTATAGTTTTGAAAAGAAAGGTAAAGCGCTGTCAGTGTAGAGGGAAAAGTGGCGAGAAAAAATCCTCACGAAAAAGTTTTTTTCGGAACGTGTTTGTTAAAAAACTTCCTAAAATAGTTTGTTTTTTGAGCAAATTTTTAGGAATTATCTGCTAATCTCAAAAAGTTCAATAAGTTTACCTTATAGTTTGTGTGACCAAAATCTCAATAAAATTAAATGGATAGCGTGTTCTGGAAACTTCCTGTTACACCATATGATGCTTTGGACATCTTAATTGAGGCAGAGTTTCACACTAGTTTTTGTTATATTTTCAAACGTGAAGGTTACTTTGGTTTCTCTTTTTGAGGTGGTTTATGAAAAAAATTGCATGTCTTTCCGCATTAGCTTGCGTAGTTGCACTGGGCGTTTCTTCAAGCGCTTTCGCTGACACCAGCACCGTAACTGCTGGCTACGCTCAGGGTGACGCACAAGGCGTTGCTAACAAAGCAAACGGCTTCAACTTAAAATACCGCTGGGAACAAGATAGCAACCCACTGGGCGCTATCGGTTCTTTCACTTACATCGAAGATGACAGCTCTCCTGCATCTGGCGACTACCGTAAAGCACAGTACTACGGTCTGACTGCGGGTCCTGCTTACCGTCTGGCTGACTGGGTTTCCATCTACGGTGTTGTGGGTGTTGGCTACGGCAAATTCCAGTACAACGAAGCGGCAGCATCTACTGCTAACCGTGAAAAAAATGACACCAGCGATTACGGTTTCTCTTACGGTGCTGGTCTGCAGTTCAACCCAATCCAGAACGTTGCTCTGGACGTGTCTTACGAACAGTCCCGCATCCGCAGTGTTGATGTTGGTACCTGGATCGCAGGCGTGGGTTACAGCTTCTAATTCTTCGCCGCAGCGTAACGCTTTGCCGTTACCCTCCCGCGAAAACAAAAACCGCTCAGCTGAGCGGTTTTTTTATGCCTGTCAGATCCCGCTGAACCAGTTATAGCCCTGATCTTCCCAGTAGCCGCCGGGATATTCATTGGTGACGAAAATCGCGCCAATATGTTTGGCGTTTTTAAAGCCGAGTTTGGTTGGCATCCGCAGGCGTAACGGGTAGCCGAAATCGGGGGGTAAGGGTTTGCCGCCAAAATCCAGAGCCAGAATGGTTTGCGGATGCAGTGCCGTCGCCATATCAATACTGGAATAATAGCGGTCGTCACATTTGAATCCGACATATTTGGCTGTCAGGTCCGCGCCGACGTGTTGCAGAAACGTTTTCAGCGGTACGCCTTTCCACTGGCCGATGGCGCTCCAGCCCTCAATGCAAATCAGCCGGGTGATCTGGCTTTCCTGCGGCAGGCGCTGCAATTGTTCCAGTGTCCACGGCGCTTTCTTTTGCACCAAACCGGAGACTTCCAGCCGGTAATTGGGGATGTCGATTTCCGGCACGTTGTATTCGGGGTAATACGCATTGAAACGAAACGGCGTGGTGATTTGATCGGCGCGATAGGTTTGCGCCAGTTTCTGGCCGCTGAACAGCCAGCTTTGTACCCGGTCGTTCCAGCGGGACATCGCCCACAGCACTTTATCGACCTGATCGCCGTCCTGCAGATTACAGCCGGTAAGCATCGAAACCGCGCCCAGCGTAAGGCCGGAGCGCAATAACATACGGCGTTGAATATTAACCAGTTGTTTGCGCTGATCGGGTTCAAGAATAATTTTTGGCCGCTGTGTTTTATCACTCATCGGCTCGGTCCTCCGTGCTAATTTTTTTGCCGCCGGTCAGCATCGCCACGAAGGTTTTCGGCACCAGCAGAACCATCAGTACGTGAATAATGACGAACAGCAGTACGCCGCTCATCGCAAAGAAATGCACATAACGGGCGATATCAAAACCGCCAAACAACCAGACCAGACCGCTGAACTGCGCGGGTTTCCAGATCGACAAACCCGACAGCACCAGCAGCGCGCCCAGCAACAGAACACCGCTGTACATCAGTTTTTGCACCGCGTTGTACTGACCCAGTTTGTGCGGGAGTTTGAATGTCAGTGCGCGAACGGTATCGCGCCAGACCGTATGGGGCGAAAAGGGGAAAAAGTCGCGTCTGAAATGACCGCTAAAAATGCCCCACAGCAGATAGAACAGGGCATTGGCCGCCAGCAGCCACATTACCGCCAGATGCCAGGCAATATTGCCACCCAGCCAGCCGCCGAGGGTGGTGTTCTGCGGGAAAGTGAAAGCGAAAAGCGGGTCGGCGTTATAAATCCCCCAGCCGCTCATCACCATGCCGATCATTGCCAGCAGATTGATCCAATGACAAATGCGAACCGGCCAGGAATGAATCCGGCGCTTCCGGGGCGATGAGAGCTGAGGTTTCACGCTTAATCTCCTGTTGTTCGGCCGGATTACATCGGCGGCGCGATGCCGTCTTTACCGGCAGCAATACCACGGGCAACCAGTGCACCTTTGTCATCTTTTATGGCAAACAATACGATTTTAGTGCCCGGTTTCAGCAGGCTGCGGTCGCCCGGCGCCAGCAGTACAACCGGTACGTCGTCAGGCACAATGACCGTTTTCTCGGCATCGTGATATTTCACGGTCAGGGTGCGGCCATTGCTGTTCACCAGCTTGCCGACGGTGCCGTTGGTCATGGTATTGATTTTGCCATCGGCGGATTCAAACGGATTGAAGCCTTCACCGCTGCCGCGCAGGCTGGGGGCGAATACGTGCACTTCCAGTGCTTTCAGCGTGCCATTAGCCTGCGGAACGGCGGCCGTCCCGATGAAGCTGTCCGCTTTGATATCGCTGATTTGCCCTTTGGTGACGGCATTGATCTTGGTCTGGTCGGTCAGCTTAACGTCGAGTTTTTCGCCCTGACGTGTGGTGATTTGTACCGATGAGTCATTAACTGAGTCAATGGTTCCGCGTGTAGGTTTAATCACATTATCGGCGGCAAATGCCGATGTCATCCCGCTGCACATCAGCAGGGAACCCAGTAACAGACCAGCGAGACGTGTTGGTGCATTCATGATTAATTCTCCATTTTCCAGCGTTTTTTCATTCTGTTAGATGAATCACTGAACCTGCCAGTGATGAATAACTTTCTTAAGAGTGGACGATAAACCGGTATTGGCTGATGACAAATTGATGACAAAATTGTCATCAAAGGTGTCTGACGAAACTGATAAACTTTCGGGTGAATCATTCTCTAGGTGAATGGTCATGCGGCGCTGAGGGCCTGAATGCGAATACTGGTGATTGAAGACGATGTCAGTACAGGCGATTACCTGAAAAAAGGGCTGACAGAAGCAGGTTACAGCGTAGATCTGGCGCGCAACGGTGCCGACGGCCTGTTTCTGGCGCTGGAAGAGGGTTACGACGCGGTGATCCTCGACGTCATGCTGCCGGGGCTGAACGGCTGGCAGGTGATGGAAGTCCTGCGCAAAAAGAGCGACGTGCCGGTGCTGTTTCTCACCGCCCGCGATGAAGTACAGGATCGCATTCACGGGCTGGAGCTGGGGGCTGACGATTATCTCATCAAACCGTTCTCCTTCACCGAACTGGTGTTGCGTATCCGCACCTTGCTGCGCCGCCCGGCCGCCCGTGAGCCGGATGCGTATTCGGTGGCGGATCTGAATCTTGATGTGCTGCGCCGCCGCGTGACCCGTCAGGATCAGACCATCGCACTGACCAATAAGGAATTCATGTTGCTGCAGTTGCTGATGCGCCGCGAGGGTGAGGTTCTGTCGCGCACCATGATCGCCTCGCAGGTCTGGGACATGAATTTCGACAGTGATACCAATGTAGTGGATGTCGCCATTAAGCGTCTGCGTGCCAAGGTTGACCGCAGCTTTGAGGTGAAACTGATCCATACCGTGCGTGGCATTGGTTACGTGTGCGAAGTGCGACATGAGTGATCGTCAATTGACTCACCTCCCGAAACGCGCCATGTCGCTGACGCTTCGCGCCACCTTACTTTTCGCGCTGATCGCCTCGATGGTGGTCAGTGCCGTCGGTTTCTACCTCTATTACTCGATGGATAAAGAACTGGTACGCCGCGCGGATTACCAGGTCAGCGGGCGTGTGCAGTATTTCCGTCATCTGCTTGCCAACGAATTCCCGCTGTCGCAACTCAGCCGTAATCCCGGCCTGTTTGAAAATATGCTTGGCAACGAGCGCGATATCCTGACGTTTCGCCTGTCCGGTGAGAAGCTATTGATCAACGTCAATCCGTCGCGGCTGGCATTGCCGCCGGTAGCGGCGGTGCCTGACGGCCAGCCGCTGACGCTGAATACGGTGCATCATCTCACCGCACCCGATGGTACGCCGGTACGCTTTGCCCGTGCGGCGGTACAGATTCAGGACGGGCGGACAGTTGAAATCACCGGCGCGCATTTCATGACCGAGGAGTCGCGTCTGTTGCAGACTTTCCGCTGGGAAATTATTGGCGCGGTGTTATTCGCTTATTTGCTGATTGCCGCACTGGGTTATCTGGTGATCCGCCGCGGATTGCGGCCGCTGCGCAATATGGCGCATGAAGCGGCGCAGATCCATCCGGGCAGTCTGTCTACGCGTTTGTCTTCGGAAAATGCGCCGCAGGAATTGCAGCAATTAATTTATTCTTTCAATGACATGCTGGACCGGCTCGCCGAGGGGTATCAGCGGCTGACACAATTTTCCGCCGATCTGGCGCATGAAATCCGCACCCCGGTGGGGGCGCTGATGGGGCATTGTCAGGTGGCGTTATATCAGCCCCGGACAGTGGAAGAATACGAAACGCTGCTGGCGAACAATATAGAAGAGCTGGAACGCATTTCACGTATGGTGGAAAACATTCTGTTCCTGGCGCGCGCTTCCGATGCGCGCTCGGTTCTGACCATCACCGGTATTGATGTTTCATCTGAAATTACCCGTATCCAGGAATATTTCGAAGGGCTGGCCGAAGAGCGTGAAATGACGCTTCAAGGGCAAGGTGAGGGAACCTTGCATGCGGATGCGATCCTTTTCCAACGTGCGCTGAGTAATCTGGTCGCTAATGCGGTGCGTTATGGCCGCGAGGGAAGTGCCATCGTGCTGCGCGCCGAACCCCATGCAAAAGGCATGAATATCCGGGTGATCAGTCAGGGTGAGCCTGTTCCGCCGGAAAAACTCGGAAAACTTTTCGACCGCTTCTATCGCGCGGATGCTTCACGTAGTGAAGGTGGCAGTTCCAGCGGCCTTGGGTTGTCGATTGTTCAGGCCATTATGGCCCTGCATCAGGGAAGTGTCAGCGTAACCAGTTCCGCGCAGGGAGAAACGTGTTTTACCCTTTATTTTCCCGCATCCGACCGCAAGCTTTCTCAATAGTTTCTCAATGAAAGGGAAAAATTGCGTAAAAAAAGCCGGAATATTTCTTTTTCATGTAATTGAAATAAAAAGGATTCGTTAATTTTGTTACATTATCACATTGGAAGTCACCATTCAGTTTGAACGAAAATGCTCAGCCCGGAGTCTATATGTCCTAAGGAGTGGGTTCCAACCTCCGGTATGAGCGGTTATTACAACGCAGCCAGACTCACAAAAGAGCCAGTTATTGCCAATGCATAAAATTCGTACACTTTCGCAACAGAGCATTTCTTTGTTCGTTGCACTTTACCTGGGGCTTCTGCTAAACCTTCCGATTTTCATCCGTCGTTATCAGCAACTGCATTATGACAATGCCTTGTCGATTGCTGTTGAAATGGTTGCCTGTTTTGCCCTGGTCTATTTCCTTTGTATGTTGCTGTCGTATACCGGAAAAACCGTTTTCCGTGTCCTGATGACCGCTATCGTGATTTCCTCCGCCGCCGCCAGTTACTACATGATTCTGTTTAACGTTGATATCGGTTACGGAATTTTAGCGGCAGCGCTGGCATCTGATTCCATTGATTTATCGAAAGAATCTATCGGAACACATTTCATCGCCTGGACCGTGCTGGTGAGTTTGTTGCCGGTACTGTTGCTGTGGCTGAGCAAAATGCCGGGTGCGGCTCTCAAACAAACGACGTTTAAAAAACTGGCGGTCAGAACCCTGCTGCTTGCGGTCTCCGGCCTGCTTTGTTACATGCCGCTGCAACTGATGGGCAAAGTGCAGGATCGCCATGACATCGTAAACAACCGCATGATGGCGAGTTATGGCGGTGTGGTTGCGGGCACGTATTCGCCGTCAAACTGGCTTTCGGCGCTGGGTTTGTATACTTACAGCAGTTACAGCCAGGCGGAAGACACCAAAAATCTGTACGATCCGGCTAAACATTTCACGTATACCGCACCGGCAGATGCCAAAGATATGTACGTGGTGTTTGTGATCGGCGAGAGCGCCCGCCGCGACCATATGGGGCTGTACGGCTACGACCGTGACAACACGCCAAATCTCGACAAAGAGAAAAATTTGGTCGCCTTGCAGGGCTATTCCTGTGATACCGCCACCAAGCTTTCCTTGCGCTGTATGTTTGTCCGCGAAGGCGGGGCATCTGAAGAGCCACAGCGTACGCTGAAAGAAATGAACGTCTTTTCCGTGCTGAAAAGTAATGGCTGGAGTTCAGAGTTATATTCCATGCAGAGTGAAGCCTGGTTCTATAACAAAACCCGTGCGGATGATTATTCACTGCGTGAAAACATCGCGTCTGAAAAGCGCAACGCCGGTAAGCCGGTGGATGACATGCTGCTCATCGATGAAATGAAAGACTCGATGAATAACCATCCTAAAGGTAAGCATCTGATTATCCTGCATACCAAGGGTTCTCATTATCTGTATTCAGACCGTTATCCGCGTTCTTTCGCTAAATATAAGCCGGAATGTATGGGCATCGATGATTCCTGTTCCACCGGGGAAATGATTAACGCTTACGATAATTCACTGCTGTATACCGATTACTTCCTGTCGCAGGTCTTTGACCAGTTACGCGATAAGAATGCGATCGTGTTCTACGCCTCCGATCACGGTGAGTCGATTTCGAAAAGCATGCATTTCCACGGTACACCGCGTGATCATGCGCCAGCCGAGCAACGTACGGTGCCGATCATGGTCTGGGCGTCGGACAAATTCCTGTCGAACGATCAGAACAAGGCCAGTTTCCAACAACTGCAAAAAATGGCTGCCGAGAAGAAACCGGCGTTCCATGAAAAACTGTATGACACCATTCTGGGCTGTATCGGTTATACCTCGCCAAATGGCGGGATTGTCGAGCAGCACAACTGGTGCCATGTGCCTGATCAGGCCGCCGCCACAAAATAATCTTTGCTGAATCTGCCGCCTTTTTCTGATGATGGGAGAAGGCGGCGACATATCCCTCTTTTTCAGTCACAATCGGTTAACAACAAAATACCCGTCATATTGAGGGTATTATTTTTGCTTTTTTATCAGGGCCGATAACCGATGCAAGCATTACGAATAACCATTTGCGTACTGACGGTCATTATGACCCTGCTGACGCTTCTTCCTGTGTCGCGCAATCAGCGCTGGTGGGTGCGTGTCTGGGATTTTCCGCGTTTACAGATGGCCTCGCTGTGCCTGTTTTTTCTGCTGACTGAACTGGCGATCATGCCGTTCGGTGATGCGATCACCACCACGGTGATCATCCTGACCGTTGCCTGCATGGCGTATCAGAGTTGGTGGATTTTGCCTTATACCCGCCTGTATCCGGTACAGGTGAAGAAAACGGTGCCCAACGGTCATTCGCGCATCAAAATCATGAACAGCAATGTGCTGACCACTAACCGTGAGCCGGAAAAATTACTCGCGCAGGTCAGGCATTATCAACCGGATATTCTGGTGCTGCTGGAAACCGATCAGTGGTGGGAAGATCAGATGGCAGAACTGGATGCCGATTATCCGTACAGCCTGCGCTGTCCGCTGGAAAATCTGTACGGTATGCATGTGTATTCGCGCCTGCCGATGCAGGCGGCGAAGATTCAGTATCTGGTGGCTGATGATATTCCTTCTATGCATTTTCGCGCTGAACTGCCGTCCGGCGAGCAGGTGATTTTGCACTGTCTGCACCCGATGCCGCCCAGCCCGACAGAAGCGGATGAATCCACCAGTCGTGACGGGGAACTGGTTGCTGTCGGACACACGGCCGCGAAAGCGCGTTACCCGACCATTGTCACCGGCGACCTGAATGACGTGGCCTGGTCGCGCACCACGCGGCTGTTCATGAAAATCAGTGGCCTGCTGGATCCGCGCCGCGGTCGTGGCATGTACAACACCTTCCATGCCAGTTATCCGTTCCTGCGCTGGCCGCTGGATCACGTTTTCCACAGCAAAGATTTCACCCTGATTGATCTGAAACGTCTTGATTTTATGGGTTCAGATCACTTCCCGATCCTGGTGGAACTGGCGCTGACGCCTTCTCAGGGTATCGATCAGGAATCATTGGAAATCGACAATGAAGACATTGAGGAAGCGGAAGAAAAACTGTCCGGTGCCGGGGTGAAAAGCAGTGATGTGCACAAGGCTGACAAGCTTAACCAGCCGGTTTACGGACGTTAATCATGAGCAGTGAACGTGAGCGTTTGCCGCTGGCTGAAGACTTACAGGTCTTCCTGGCGGTAGTGAATAAGCAAAGTTTTGCCGCTGCCGCTATCGAACTGGGGCAGTCACCGGCGTATGTCAGCAAGCATATTCAGATCCTCGAAGAGTCGCTCAACTGTCGTTTGCTGCACAGGTCAACAAAGGGTGTGCGGCTGACAGAAGACGGCGAGCGCACGCAGCGATGGGCGTTACAAATTCTCGATACCTTTGATCAGTTCATCGGTGACCTGTCAGATTCGCGCAGTGAAGCGCGTGGCAACGTGCATATTTGCAGCTCGTTTGGTTTCGGACGTTGCCATGTGGCTCCGGCGATAGCGGAACTGGCGGCACGTTATCCGCAACTCAATCTGCGCCTTGATCTTTTCGACCGCGTGGTGGATTTGGTCGCGGAAGGTATTGATCTGGAAATTCTGGTCGGCGATGACGTACCTGAGCAGTACATCGGCAAAAAACTGGCGCAGCACCAGCGGATCCTCTGCGCATCAAAGGAATATCTGGCTGCTCACGGCACGCCTGACTCACCGCAAGCGCTGGCGCAGCATCAGTGTCTGGTGATCAAAGAGCGCGACAATCCTTTTGGCATCTGGTCGCTTACGGGAGAAGGCAAGGAACACCGCCTCAGGGTGAAAGGGGCGCTCTCGTCGAACAGTGGCGAAGTGGTATTACAGTGGGCGCTGAAACACCATGGCATCATTTTGCGTTCACAGTGGGATGTTCAGCCTTATCTTTCCCGTGGTGAACTGGTGCGGGTGCTGCCGCAATATTCCCAACCCGCCAGCGTCTGGGCAGTTTATCCCACGCGGCTGGCGGATTCGGCAAAATTGCGGGTCTGTGTTGAGTTTCTGCAACAGCGATTCAGCCAGTTACCGGGCTGACGCTTATTACGCCAGCCACGGATTGCGCTGCAAATGCGCCTGCTGAAACTGACTGATTTCATCGCGAAATTGCAGTGTTGTACCGATGGCATCCAGCCCGTTAAGTAGCGCAATCTTACTCAGTTCATCGATAGCAAAATCAATCCGTTCACCATTTTGCAGGATGATTTTTTGCGCGGATAAATCGACAGTCATTTCATTTTTATCGCCATGGATCACCGCCTGCGCCATTTGCAACCACTGCGCGGGATCCAGTTGCACTGTAAGCACGCCGTTGCGCTGACAGTTATCGAAGAAAATTCCCGCGAACGTGGTGCCGATCAGCGCCCGGATACCGAGCTGTTTCAGCCCCCATACCGCATGTTCACGGCTGGAACCGCAGCCAAAATTCGGACCGACCAGCAGGAATTTCGTCCCCTGCCATTGGGGCTGATTGAGGATAAACGCCGGATCGGGCGAGCCGTCCGCCAGAAAACGCAGATCGAAAAACACCCCGCGATCTAAACCGTTGCGGTCGATGCCTTTGAGAAACTGTTTTGGCATGATCACATCGGTGTCCACATTCGCCGCAGGCAACGGCGCGGCAATACCGGTCAGTGTAGTAAATGCTTCCATGATGACTCCTTACAGGTCACGGACATCGGTCAGATGGCCACAAATAGCCGCTGCCGCAACCATCGCCGGGCTCATCAGATGGGTGCGTGCGCCCGCACCCTGACGGCCTTCAAAATTACGGTTGGTGCTGGATGCACAGCGGTCGCCGGGCGACAGCACGTCGTCGTTCATTGCCAGACACATTGAGCAACCCGATTGTCGCCATTCGAAACCGGCCTGGATAAATATCTCCGCCAGACCTTCCTGCTCAGCCTGTGCCCGAACCTGACTGGAGCCTGGAACAATTATCGCCCGCACTGTGGCGGCGACGCTTTTACCGCGCACGACGTCTGCCGCTGCCCGTAAATCTTCAATACGCGCGTTGGTGCACGAGCCGATAAACGCGTGGCTGACAGGAATGCTGTTAAGCGACTGACCGGCACGCAATCCCATATAGCGGAGTGCACGTTGCAGATCCTGGCGGCGTGAGGCATCCGGTTCGGCTTGCGGATCAGGCACCTGACCGTTTATCGCCAGTGCCTGATCGGGGCTGGTCCCCCAGCTGACCATCGGCGCGATCTCTTCCGCACACAGTGTCACTTCACGATCAAAAACGGCATCCGGATCACTGCGTAATTCGCGCCAGACCTCCACGGCATCCCGCCACTGCTGGCCTTTTGGCGCGCGTGGTTTGTCTTGCAGATAGGCAAACACTTTATCGTCGGGTGCCATGAACGCGCCACGCGCACCGGCTTCCACGGCCATATTACAAATGGTCATACGACCTTCAACGCTCAGCATGTCGATACCCGGTCCGCAGAATTCGATGGCATAACCGGTCGCGCCCGCCGCCCCGATTTTTGCCACCAGCGCCATCACCAGGTCTTTGGCCGTGATACCTGTCGCCAGTGTGCCAGTGACGGTAACCCGCATGGTTTTCAGGCGCTT
Organism: Rahnella sp. RcJ3; assembly: GCF_009498575.1. NCBI lineage: Bacteria > Pseudomonadati > Pseudomonadota > Gammaproteobacteria > Enterobacterales > Yersiniaceae > Rahnella > Rahnella sp. RcJ3. Next base: position 320,360 of record NZ_QSNX01000003.1, on the reverse strand, counting down.
ATACACCAGTGTTTGCGTCGCCAGAAGATGTTCAATTTCCGAGGTGCCGATACCAAAACCAAACGCCCCTAATGCGCCGTATGTGGTGGTGTGGCTGTCTCCGGCGGCAATGACCATACCGGGCAGGATAAAGCCCTGTTCCGGTGCAACAACATGTTCGATCCCCTGACGTTTATCGAGAATATCGAACAACTCAATGCCAAATTCGGCGCAGTTCTCAGCCAGATATGACACCTGACGCGCGCCACCGGCATCCGGCATCTGACGGGTGCGTAGCGGTGCCGTCGGGTTGACGTGATCGACTACCGCCAGTGAGGTTTCCGGCCGCCATACGCGACGGCTGGCTTCACGCAAACCGCTAAACGCCTGCGGGCTGGTGTACTCGTTAATCACCTGCCGGTCGATGTAAAGCAACACGTGGCCCTTGTCATCCAGCGTACGAACGCTGTGGCTGTCGATATGTTTTTCATACAGCGTTTTTGGCTTCATTTCATTGCCCTGATAAACGTAACGGATAATGCCAGCGTCGCAACTTCACGCTTATCGGGCAACGGCCTGAGTGTGATGAGTCAAAACACAGATCGTGAATCAGCGATCTTCACTTGTGGCCTTGTTGCCAACCGGCGAGCGACTAAGATGGGTAAAAAAGGAGAAAACCCATGTTTGAACATTTTACCCAAGGCCGGATGGTGGTCAGCGGAACGGACATTGCTTACCGGATTGCCGGACAGGGCGAACCGCTGTTATTGCTGCACGGACACCCGCAGACGCAGGCGATCTGGCATAAAGTCGCACCCTACCTCACTTCTCAGTTCACCGTGGTGCTTGCCGATTTACGCGGTTACGGTGACAGCGGTAAACCCGAGCCGGACGCGGATCACCTGCGGTACAGCAAGCGCGAAATGGCGCAGGATCAGCTCGAACTGATGGCTGCGCTCGGTTTCAGCCAGTTCAGTGTGATCGCGCATGACCGGGGTGCCCGCGTGGCGCACCGGCTGGCGCTTGATCACCCGCAGGCAGTGAAACGGATGGTGCTGATGGACATTGCGCCGACGCTTTCCATGTATCAGCAAACCAGTGAAGCTTTTGCGCGCGCTTACTGGCACTGGTTTTTCCTCATCCGCCCGGCACCGCTACCGGAAACACTGATCAAGGCTGATCCTGATCTTTACCTGCGCAGCGTAATGGGCAGCCGCAGCGCCGGTATGCAACCTTTCACCGACGAAGCTTACGCAGATTATTTGCGTTGTCTGCAACTTGATGGAACGGCGCGCGGGATTTGCGAGGATTACCGGGCTTCCGCTGCTGTTGACCTGCAACACGATCAGACTGACGTGAATGCATCTCGCAAAGTGCGGTGTCCGCTGTTGATCCTGTGGGGCGAAAAGGGCATTGTCGGCACCTGTTTTACGCCGCTGGAGGAATGGGCAAAGGTGGCAGAAGACGTTCAGGGCGAGGCGTTGCCGTGCGGGCATTATCTTGCTGAAGAACAACCGGAATTATTGCTGGAGAAAGTGCTGCCGTTTCTTCGCTGAGAGGGGGAAGCCTATAAAAAAACCCGCATGGCGCGGGTTTTTTGTGGGCACGTATCAGACCGGCTGTTCGGGGAAGGTGAGGGTGTTGCCCGGCGCTTCACGGTTGATATGCAGGAAGTTCAGATGACGTTCGTATTGATCCAGAATGTCATTGATCACCTGATGTTTGGTGAAGTCCATCAGGTCATTACCCTGAGTCCCTTCAAGAAGGAAGGTTTCCAGACGGTAATAATGCGATTTACCGGCGCGTGCGCGATAGGTAAAGGCAGGAACCGCATAACGTACCGGCCAGATCTGATAGACAAAGTTTTGCTCTTCGCCCAACGCGACCTGCAATTCCAGCGGCCCGATTTTCTCGTCTTCCTGTGGCGCGTGCTCGTTAAAGGTCACTTTTGCCCCGCGTAGTTCCAGTTCCTGGGCCACTTCCTGCATCGCAGGGCGGCAAACAGTGTCCATCATTTTCTGGGTGTGGCGTGTGCCCGGATAATTCATGACCCGCGACAGACGCTGTTTCCAGTTCAGCGCCGCGTCGCTGGTGGCAGGCAGCGGAGCCAGAGTCTGCTGGGTGCTGGCGCGGCGGTAATCTTCCAGACGCAGTGATTTATACAATCCGGCCATGATGAAGAAAATCACAAAGCTGAACGGCAGACCCATAATTACCGTGGTGTTTTGCAGTGCAGAAACGCCGTCGGTCATCAGCATACCCAGTGTCAGTACGCCGATGGTGACCGACCAGAAAATCCGCAGCCAGTTTGGCGCATCGTTATTGATGTCTGCCAGTTTTGAGGTGAAGTTACCCAACACCAGCGAGCCGGAGTCCGCCGAGGTGACATAAAACAGCAGGCCGGTAATCGTCGCGACGGACGCGCTCAGCGTAAAGCCGGGATACTGTGCCAGCAGGCTGTAAACGCCGCGTTCAGGGTGTGAGATCACCTCGTTAGCGAAATCCAGATTGCCATGCAGGATCTGGTACAGCGCACTGTTACCGAAAATTGACAGCCACAGCAGGGTGAAGACGAACGGAATAATCAGGGTGCCGAACACGAACTGACGGATGGTACGACCGCGTGAAATACGCGCCAGGAACAGGCCGACAAACGGCGACCACGCTACCCACCACGCCCAGAAGAACAGGGTCCAGCTGTTCATCCATTCGGTCGGGCGGTCAAAAGCAAAGGTATTAAGCGTCATGCCCATAAAGCGATTGATGTAATCGCCAATATTGAGCACCAGCGCATTGAGCAGGAATTCGGTATTGCCGAAGAACAGCAGGAACAGAATCAGCCCCAGCGCCAGCAGCACGTTGAGTTCCGACAGAATACGGATACCTTTGTTAACGCCGGAGGTCACCGACACCGTCGCCATAATCACAGAAAGCAGGATCAGCGCGGCCTGAACGGTCAGGTTTTCCGGAATATGGAACAGCACTTTCAGGCCGTAGTTAAGCTGCACCACACCAATGCCGAGCGTGGTGGCGATACCAAAAATAGTCCCGACCACGGCAGCGATATCCACGCTATGACCGATCGGGCCGTTAATGCGCTTACCAAAAATCGGGTACAGCGCCGAACGGATGGTCAGCGGCAGGTTATAGCGGTAGCTGAAATAGCCCAGTGCAATGCCCATCAGCGCGTACATCGCCCAGCCGGTCAGGCCGTAGTGGAACAGCGTCCAGGTCATGGCCTGCCGCGCGGCTTCCAGCGTTTGCCCGTTGCCTTCCGGTGGCAACATGTATTGTGTCACCGGTTCGGCGACCGAGAAGAACATCAGGTCGATGCCGATCCCGGCAGCAAACAGCATTGCAGCCCAGCTCATCATGCTGAATTCGGGTTTGGATTGTTCAGGGCCCAGTTTGATCGAACCAAAACGTGAACAGGCTATGAACACTACAAACACGATGTACAGCGTAGCCGCCAGCATGTAATACCAGCCGAAGGTGGCGGACACCCAGTTAAGGGTCAGGCTGATCCATTTTCCTGATAAATCGGTGAAGAAAATGGTCATTAATGTGAAGGCTAAAATCAGCCCGGCGGAGGTGAAGAACACAACCTTGTTCAGCTGGTCGCGAGGTTTTTCGCTTTTTCTCTCTGTCGTATCGGCAATCGCCATCTTTTCCCCTGTTATGTCAATTAATCGCTATTTTTCAATAAATTGGATTCATTTAAATCTCAAAATTCATACAAATTACTAACGTATTGGTAATAAAATATATGCATTTTTAATTGAACGTTCAATCAAAAAAAAGTTAAATAGGGGGAGTGAGAGCGTTTTAACAAGGCTGAGCGGGAGCGTAAAAAGGGTTTTTTAAGCGCATTGCAACCCGCTCATTTTCAGGAGCCGGAACCATGCCCAAAGTAGGAATGCAGCCCATCAGACGGCAGCAATTAATTGAGGCAACGCTGGCTGCGGTGAACGAAGTCGGTATGCACGATGCTTCGATTTCGCAAATTGCCCGCCGCGCTGGCGTCTCCAACGGCATCATCAGTCACTACTTTCGTGACAAGAACGGGCTGCTGGAAGCCACTATGCGTTATTTGCTCAGTCATCTGGGAGAAGGTGTGCAGTTGCGCTTATCACAGATGACGGATACCGCACCGACGGCGCGGCTGCATGCGATTGCAGAAGCCAATTTTGACGACAGTCAGACTAACAGCGCGGCGATGAAAACCTGGCTGGCCTTCTGGGCGAGCAGCATGCATCACCCGCAGTTGTACCGGCTGCAACAGGTTAACAGCCGCCGGCTCTATTCCAATTTATGTTCTGAATTCAGACGTTTTCTGCCTAAAAACGAGGCGCGTCTCGCAGCGCAAAGCACGGCGGCATTGATTGATGGCCTGTGGCTGCGCGGCGCACTCAGCGGTAAAGCGTTTAACCGCGACGAGGCGATGCAGATAACACATCGCCATATTGAATCGCAGTTCGCACCGCGCGTTGTCGGGCAGTAAACGGCGCAGAAAATTTTCAGACCGCACAGACCGAGGAGAGATGTATGTCCCGCTACGGCAAGCAAAAACTTTATATCAACGGGCGTTTTCAGGACAGCACCGGTGATGAAACCTTCGACGCCGTTAATCCGGCCAACGGCGAAGTGATTGCCACGGTGCAATCCGCCACACATGCAGATGTCGATCTGGCGGTGAAATCCGCGCAGAAAGGCCAGAAAGTCTGGGCCGCGATGACCGCCATGAGCCGCGCCCGTATTCTGCGCCGCGCGGTGGATATTCTGCGTGAGCGCAACGACGAACTGGCCGCCATTGAAACGGCAGACACCGGTAAACCGCTGTCTGAAACGCTGGCCGTGGATATCGTCACCGGCGCGGATGTGCTGGAGTACTACGCCGGGTTAATCCCGGCGATTGAAGGCCAGCAAATTCCGCTGCGTGATTCTTCTTTCGTTTATACCCGCCGCGAGCCGCTGGGTGTGGTCGCCGGTATCGGCGCGTGGAACTATCCGATTCAGATTGCCTTGTGGAAATCTGCTCCTGCGCTGGCGGCCGGTAATGCGATGGTGTTCAAACCGAGTGAAAACACGTCGCTGACTGCCCTGAAACTGGCAGAAATCTACACCCAAGCCGGTGTGCCGGACGGCGTTTTCAGCGTGGTGACGGGCGCGGCCAGCGTCGGTCAGGCGTTAACCGATCATCCGGATATCGCCAAAGTCTCCTTCACTGGCGGTATCAAAACCGGCAAGAAAGTCATGGCCAGCGCCTCGGCCTCCACGCTGAAAGAAGTCACCATGGAACTGGGCGGTAAATCGCCATTGATTATTTTTGATGATGCCGATCTTGATAAAGCCGCCGACATCGCGATGATGGCGAATTTCTACAGCGCCGGACAGGTGTGCACCAACGGCACCCGGGTGTTTATCCCCAAAGCATTGCATAAAGCGTTCGAAGCCAAAGTGCTGGAACGGGTGAAACGCATTCGCTCAGGCGATCCGACAGATGAAAATGTCAACTTCGGCCCGCTGGTCAGCTTCGCGCACATGGAATCCGTGCTGCGTTACATCGAAAGCGGCAAACGTGAAGGCGCGACCTTGCTGACCGGTGGCGAACGTATGACTTCCGGTGAATTCGCCAAAGGCGCTTACGTCGCCCCGACGGTATTTACCGACTGCCGTGATGACATGCTGATCGTCCGTGAAGAAATCTTCGGACCGGTGATGAGCATTCTGACTTATGAAAGCGAAGAAGAAGTGATCCGCCGCGCCAATGATACTGAATATGGTCTGGCCGCCGGACTGGTGACGCAGGATCTCAACCGCGCCCACCGCGTGATCCACAAACTCGAAGCCGGGATTTGCTGGATTAACACCTGGGGCGAATCTGCCGCAGAAATGCCGGTCGGCGGTTACAAACATTCCGGTGTCGGGCGCGAAAACGGCATCACCACACTTGAGCATTACACCCAAATCAAATCCGTGCAGGTCGAACTGGGCGAATTCAGCTCAGTATTTTGATCCGCTGCAACAGAGGAGATTCAATGGATTACGATTACATCATTATCGGGGCCGGTTCTGCCGGCAACGTACTCGCCACCCGTCTGACTGAAGACAGCAGTGTCAGTGTGTTACTGCTCGAAGCCGGTGGCCCGGATTATCGTCTGGATTTTCGCACGCAGATGCCTGCGGCGCTGGCATTTCCGTTACAGGGTCGTCGTTACAACTGGGCGTACGAAACCGACCCGGAGCCGCATATGAATAACCGCCGCATGGAGTGCGGGCGCGGTAAAGGGCTGGGAGGCTCGTCGCTGATTAACGGCATGTGTTACATCCGCGGTAACGCGATGGATTTCGATAACTGGGCGAAAGCACCGGGTCTGGAAGACTGGAGTTATCTGGACTGCCTGCCTTATTTCCGTAAAGCAGAAACCCGCGACATCGGCCCGAATGACTTCCACGGCGGCGAAGGGCCGGTGAGCGTGGCGACGCCTAAAAACGGTAATAATCCGCTGTTCGGCGCGATGATTGAAGCCGGTGTGCAGGCGGGGTATTCGCGCACGGATGACCTGAATGGGTTTAAACAGGAAGGTTTTGGCCCGATGGACAGAACCGTGACGCCGAAGGGGCGTCGTGCGAGCACTGCCCGCGGGTATCTGGATCAGGCCAAACCGCGCGCCAATCTGACCATTGTGACGCATGCCCTGACCGACAGGATCCTGTTCGATGGCAAGCGCGCGGTGGGTGTCAGCTATTTCCACGGTGATGAATACAACGCCAAAACGGCGAAGGCGAAACGCGAAGTGTTGCTGTGCAGCGGCGCGATTGCCTCTCCGCAAATTCTGCAACGTTCCGGTGTCGGTGCGGCTGAACTGCTGAACCGTCTGGATATCCCGCTGGTGCATGACTTGCCGGGCGTCGGGGAGAACCTGCAGGATCATCTGGAAATGTACCTGCAATACAGTTGTACGCAGCCGGTCTCGTTGTATCCGGCATTGCAGATGCACAACCAGCCAGCGATTGGTGCCGAGTGGCTGCTTAAAGGCACCGGCGTGGGTGCCAGCAATCAGTTTGAAGCGGGCGGTTTTATCCGCAGCCGTGAAGAATTTGCCTGGCCGAATATTCAGTATCACTTCCTGCCGGTGGCGATTAATTACAACGGCAGTAATGCGGTGAAAGAGCACGGTTTCCAGGCGCATGTCGGTTCAATGCGTTCACCCAGCCGTGGCCGCGTTCAGGTGAAATCGAAAGATCCGCGCCAGCATCCGAGCATTCTGTTTAATTACATGGCGACGGAGCAGGACTGGCAGGAGTTCCGTGACGCCATCCGCATCACGCGTGAAATCATGAATCAGCCAGCGCTGGATCCTTACCGTGGTCGTGAAATCAGCCCGGGTGAAAACGTACAGACTGACGAAGAGCTGGATGCGTTTATCCGTGAACATGCGGAAACGGCTTTCCATCCGTCATGCACCTGTAAAATGGGCACGGATGAGATGGCGGTGGTAGACGGAGAAGGGCGGGTTCACGGTATGGAAGGGCTGCGCGTGGTTGATGCCTCCATCATGCCGCAGATCATTACCGGTAACCTGAATGCGACAACTATTATGATCGCCGAAAAAATTGCCGATAAAATCCGTGGCCGCCAGCCATTACCGCGCAGTACGGCGGCGTATTACACCGCGGGCGACGCACCGGTTCGCACGCAGCCGCTGAAGAAATCTGCCTGATAAATTGGCTGTAAAATCTGTGTTAAAAAGAGATATTCTCAGGAATATCTCTTTTTTTTGGCTTTCAGAAAACAGGCAGGGCATTCACTCATGACGGAATCATCATCGCTTCACTGGCAGGATTATCATCACAGTGAACTGAACGCGGCGCAGCTTTACGCCATTCTTGCACTGCGAAGTGAAGTATTTGTGGTGGAACAAACCTGTGTTTATCAGGATATCGACGGACAGGATCTGACCGGCGAAAACCGTCATATCGTCGCCTGGCTGGATGGCAAGATTGCTGCCTACGCGCGTATTCTGCGTTTTGAAGATGACGTGGCAATCGGACGGGTGATTGTCGCGCCCTCTGCACGCGGCCTGAAACTGGGTTATCAGCTGATGGAACAGGCACTGGCTGCCTGCCAGAAACACTGGCCGGGTGCGCGCGTCGCGATTTCCGCACAGGCGCATTTGCAGGGATTCTACGGCAGGCTGGGGTTTGTGGCGTATACCGAAATTTATGACGAAGATGGGATCCCGCATGTGGGGATGGAGTTGAATTCCTGATATTGGGCGAAGCGCAAGCTTCAGCATTGTTTTTGTCATTAATACCCCACCCCCAACCCTCCCCTTCGCAGGGGAGGGAGCCGATCGAGCCCTTTGCATGGGATATCGCCGATCGGGTTTTACTCCTCCCCCTGCGAAGGGGGAGGCGGGGAGGGGGTATTAATGGCAACTCAGAAGACGGATATGTTTACCTTTCCCAGTACGGCGGACTGCCAAATTTCTCCAGCAGAAAATCAATCACAGCCCTGACTTTGATCGACGGGCGGCGGCTGTTCGGATACAGCGCGCTGATGGTCTGCGGCTCCGGTGACGTCGATACCTGATAATTTTCCAGTACGCTGACCAGCCGACCGTCGCGCAGGGCATCGCCAATCAGCCAGGTGGGGAACACCACCAGCCCCATGCCGTCGATCCCGGCCTGCGTCAGGGTTTCCGCATTATTGCTGGTCAGTAATCCCCGCAGGGTCATCGAATGCCATTCCTGTTCCGGCTGACGAAAGTACCAGCGTTGCGGACCGGCAAATCCTTTGAACACCAGGCAACTGTGACTGGCTAAATCCTCCGGTGTTTCCGGCTTTCCTGCGCGGGCCAGATAAGCAGGGCTGGCGGCAAGGCGAAAATTCTGGTGGCCGAGCGTGCGCGCCTGCAGGGTGGAGTCCGCCATCACGCCAATACGGATGAGCAAGTCAACGCTGTCCTGCAACGGGTCGATAAAATCGTCGGTCTGCATCAGCTCGATATTCAGGCGCGGATAACGTGTACTCAGCTCATGCAACCACGGCGCAAGATGGCGCTGACCAAAAACTACCGGCGCATTGATGCGCACCAGTCCGCCGGGTTCGCTGTCCTGCTCCTGCAAATCCAGCGTGGCGAGATCCAGCTGTGTCAGCACCTGTCGCGCATGTCCGGCGAGCAGTTTGCCGGATTCTGTCGGGCTGACGGCGCGTGTGTTGCGATACAGCAGTTGCGTCTGTAATGCCTGTTCAAGCTGGGAAATCACCCGCGATACGGTTGACGGCGACATCGCCTCCCGCCGCGCCACCTCAGAGAAACTGCCCTGATCCAGTACCGCGACATACAGCCGTAATGCCTGAATATTGATCTGATTAAAACCTTTCATCTGTGCGTTTCCCGCAAAGGTATTTTCCTGATTGTGCTGTTTTTCGCATAGTTCTGTCACGTTATAGTCGCCGCTTCGAAAAAAACAGAAAGCAGGGCAATGATGAATCTGATGTTAATTCCGCTGGTCGTCCTGGCGGGGATGGGGCTTTCACTGGAGGCCGGGCTGATTGGTCCGCTGGGAACGGAGGTTGGCCATCTGTGGGCCACGCTGAGTATTTTTGGTGTGGGCGCGGTGCTCACCGGCCTGCTGGTGCTGTTTTTCAGCCCGCGTAATGCGCCGTCATTCAATGAACAACCGGGCTGGACATTGCTGGGTGGCGTGCTCGGCCCGGTCTATGTCGTGGTGCTGACGCTCGCGACGCCGGTCATTGGTATCGGCATGACCATGATTGCGATTTTGTCAGGGCAGGTGGCGAAAAGCGTGCTGATCGACCATTACGGGTGGTTTGGTACACCGCACAAAAAAGTCGGCGGCGAACGCCTGCTGGCGCTGCTGTTTATCGTTGCTGCTCTTGTTTTGATTGCCTGGGACTGAACCATGACTGAACTGATGATGATAATACTGGCCATTGTAGCCGGTGCCGCGCTGAGTATGCAGGCGGCGGTGAACGGGCAGTTAGGCGGGAAAGTGGGCGTACTGAAAAGCGCATTCCTGACGTTCAGCGTCGGGGCTGCCATTACCGCAGTGCTGGTGCTGTTTTTGCAAACACCACAGCCGCAAACTTTGCTCACCGTACCGAAGTGGCAACTCGCGGGCGCATTATTTGGCGTGCCTTACATCATTGTGATGGTGACAGCGGTACCCCGTGTCGGAACGGCGGTGGCAACGGTCGCGGTAATCCTCGGACAACTGGCAATGGGTATGCTGATTGATAATTTCGGCTGGCTGGATAATCCGCAGATCGCGCTGTCATGGCACCGGATTGCGGCTATTCCCTGCCTGATCATCGCACTGGCACTCATTTATCGCAGCAACCGGAAAGCAGAGTGATTTCCTGACAGAGAGCAGACCCGCGCTTTATTGCAGGCGCGGGTCAAACATCATGGGCTCGCGTTCTACTGAACTCAGTAAATCGGCAAAAGCCGGGTGTAGCGGATTAAGTAATACGTTGTATTCCGACGGCACAATCACTGACGGCACTTTCAGCCCGACATATTCACCTTCTGCAAGCCAGACGTCACCCTGACGTTGAGTGCTGTCAGGCACTGATGCGCTTCGCCAGTCGGCGGCAAGCTCTGAAACTTCCAGCGTATCCAGCAGTTCCTCTGGCACCTCAATACTCAGCAAGGTATAGGAACGCATCAACATGCTGTTTTGCAAATGCACCAGAATTTCCAGGATAGCCAGTGAGATGCTGGTGGTGACATAGACGACCGGCCTGCCTGGCGGATTCCAGCGACCGCCATAAAGTTGCGCGCCGGCTCCCGACCAGGCTGTCGCCAGATGACGGGTCTGCACGATACGAAACAGCTTCAACTGAAAACACCGTGCTGGAGACGACCAATCAGGCGGCTGACTTCCACAGCACCCGCTTCAGAAGACAGCAGTTCCAGCGGACGTGAACCATCCAGTGCCGGAGCAGGGCGGGTGAACCATTCGAGCGCCGAGACACGATCCCCTTCGAACAAATCAGTTGCGGCATCCACGATGCGAACCAGTCGCGCCACACGTTCACTCTCTTCACTTTTTAGCAATCCGTTCCCGGCTTTACGCCGGGCATAGTTGCGTTCGTTAATGCCCATGATTTCCAGTAACACCATTTTTGGCCATCCCAGCTCAGTATTAAGACGGCTGATACTATCAACCGGAAATCCCTTTTGTATGGCATTTATCAAACTGATTCCGCTGCTTGCGGGAAGGCCCGCAGATTGCCAAAGCGGCGTTGCAGAATCTTGCACAGAGCTGGAAGACAGCCCGGTAATTTTTGAATTCATGATGTGTGCCTCCGCACCGTTATTTGTCATGATTATAGCATGACAAATAACGAATGGTCATTTTATCAACGATAACTTTTTGCCTCAGTCCGTACTGAATAAAAGCGCACGGAAAGATAAATGTGATGAATGTCACATTGGGGATGTATCGGAATGAAACAGAAATTGACAAACCTTGACCAAATCTATTTATTAGCTAAGAAAAGTCGACTCTTGTAGGAAGTAACTGGTAATTGCAGGTTTTTTGCACTATGTGCAGCAATCGGTTGCGGATCACAGTTTTAGGGTTTGTTTTATGCAACGTCTGAAAGTGGCAAGGCGTTGTTCCACCCCCCGCTTCTGGTAAAAATATGAAAAATAAAATTATTGCAGCAGGCGCTTTGATGGCTTTGTCCTACAGCGCGACCGTGCTCGCTGATGATAGCAAGGGCGAATTTGTTTCTGACTGGTGGCACCAAAGTGTCAACGTTGTAGGTAGCGCCGATACCCGTTTCGGGCCTACGCTGCGTAACGATGTTTACCTTGAATATGAAGCGTTTGCGCACAAAGACTGGTTTGATTTCTACGGTTATATCGATATTCCTAAAACCTTCGGCGCCGGTAACGGTAATGACACCGGTATCTGGGATAAAAACGGTTCTCCGCTGTTTATGGAAATCGAACCGCGTTTCTCTATTGATAAGCTGACCGGTACTGATCTGAGCTTCGGTCCGTTCAAAGAATGGTACTTCGCGAACAACTATATCTACGACATGGGCCCGGACAGCGATAACCGTCAAAATACCTGGTACATGGGGCTGGGCACCGACATCGACACCGGTTTGCCGATGAGCCTGTCTCTGAACGTGTATGCGAAATACCAGTGGGAAAACTACGGCGCAGCGAATGAAAACAGCTGGGACGGTTACCGTTTCAAAGTGAAATATTTCGTTCCTCTGACGCAACTGTGGGGTGGCAACCTGAGCTATATCGGGTTCACCAACTTCGACTGGGGCTCCTCACTGGGTGATGACGATTTCCGTGATCTGAACGGCAACAAAGCGCGTTCTAACAACTCTATCGCCTCCAGCCATATCCTGTCGCTGAACTACACACACTGGCATTACTCGTTCGTGGCGCGTTACTTCCACAACGGCGGCCAGTGGGCTGACGGCGCTGAACTGAACTTCGGTAACGGTAACTTCGATGTGAAGTCCACCGGCTGGGGTTACTACGGCGTGATTGGCTACAACTTCTGATTTCAGCGGTTGTACGACAAACCCGGCTCCGGCCGGGTTTTTTGTTTTTGTTGCTTTCTGAAAAGTCGCACATCAGGCATTTTTTTTAGCTGTTGAGTGAAAAATGACCACAACTACAGGCGATCCTGACGCGCTGTTGTGGCATAATGCGCGCCAAATCACATTTCCCAATTAAGAGCGAGCGTTGTGCTAAGTACTTACAACATCACCATGCAATTCGGCAGCAAGCCGTTATTTGAAAATATTAACGTGAAATTTGGCGGCGGTAACCGTTACGGCCTGATTGGCGCGAACGGTTGTGGCAAGTCCACTTTCATGAAGATCCTCGGTGGCGACTTAGTGCCTTCTGGCGGTAACGTTGTGCTGGATCCGAATGAGCGTCTGGGTAAATTACGCCAGGATCAGTTCGCCTTCGAACAGTTCAGCGTGCTGGACACCGTTATCATGGGCCACACCGAATTGTGGGAAGTGAAGGAAGAGCGCGACCGTATTTACGCGATGGCGGAAATGAGCGAAGAAGACGGCTACAAAGTGGCTGATCTGGAAGTCGCTTACGGCGAAATGGACGGCTACAGCGCAGAATCCCGTGCGGGTGAATTGCTGCTGGGCGTGGGGATCCCTGTCGAGCAACATTATGGCCCGATGAGCGAAATCGCCCCGGGCTTTAAACTGCGTGTTTTGCTGGCGCAGGCGCTGTTCTCCGACCCGGAAATCCTGCTGCTCGACGAACCGACGAACAACCTGGACATCGATACTATTCGCTGGCTGGAGCAGGTGCTGAACGAACGTAACAGCACCATGATCATCATTTCCCATGACCGTCACTTCCTGAACATGGTGTGTACGCACATGGCGGATCTCGACTATGGCGAACTGCGTGTTTATCCGGGCAACTACGATGAATACATGACGGCGGCGACGCAGGCTCGTGAACTTCTCAGCGCCAATAACGCCAAGAAGAAAGCACAGATTGCTGAACTGCAATCGTTCGTCAGCCGCTTCAGCGCGAACGCCTCCAAATCTAAACAGGCGACTTCCCGTGCCCGTCAGATTGATAAAATTCAGCTTGATGAAATCAAAGCATCCAGCCGTCAGAACCCTTACATGCGCTTCGAGCAGGACAAGAAATTGTTCCGTAATGCGCTGGAAGTGGAAAAAATCACCAAAGGTTTCGACAACGGTCCGCTGTTTAAAAATCTCGGCCTGATGCTTGAAGTGGGCGAGAAAGTCGCGATTCTGGGTGCCAACGGTATCGGTAAATCAACGCTGCTGAAAACGCTGGTCGGTGAGCATGAACCGGAAAGCGGTTCAGTAAAATGGTCTGAAAACGCCAAGATCGGTTATTACGCGCAGGATCACGAATATGAATTCGATGACACCCTGAACGTGTTTGACTGGATGAGCCAGTGGAAATCCGAGAAAGACGACGAGCAGGCCGTACGCGGTGTGTTAGGCCGTCTGCTGTTCGGTCAGGACGATATCAAGAAGAAAGTGAAAGTACTTTCCGGTGGTGAAAAAGGTCGTATGTTATTCGGGAAACTGATGATGCAACGTCCGAACATCCTGATTATGGATGAACCAACCAACCACCTTGATATGGAATCCATCGAATCGCTGAACATGGCGCTGGAAATGTATGAAGGTACGCTGATCTTCGTTTCCCACGACCGTGAGTTCGTCAGCTCGCTGGCAACCCGTATTCTGGAAATGACGCCGACCCGCGTGATTGATTTCTCGGGTAATTACGAAGATTATCTGCGTAGCCAGGGCATCAATAGTTAATTCGCTGCATCCTTCACGTTGTCTCGGCGTTGGCTGCCTTTACTCACCCCGGTCACTTACCGATGTAAGCTCCCGGGGATTCGTGCAGTTGCCGCCTTGATACAACGCGAATGATTTTGCGAATTGTTTTGGGTGTCATAAAAAATAGAAAACCGCCGATAAAGGCGGTTTTTTTGTGTCTGAATTTACTGATTCAACAATCCCCACACACTTCACAATGCGGGTCTTTCATCAGTTTCATTTCGCGGAACTGCAACGTCATGGCGTCGAACATCAGCAGTTTTCCGCGCGGGGTTTCACCAAATTTTGTCAGCAGTTTGATGGTTTCCATCGCCTGCAAACTGCCGATGGTGCCGACTAAAGGTGCCATCACACCGGCTTCCACACAGGTCAGGGCGTTTTCACCGAATAACCGGCTCAGGCAGCGGTAGCAGGGTTCCTGCGGCTGATAAGTGAACACGCTGAGCTGGCCTTCCATGCGGATGGCGGCCCCGGAAACCAGCGGTTTTTTCTGCGCGTAACATTCACCGTTCAGCTGATTGCGCGTGGTGACGTTGTCGGTGCAATCGACCACCACGTCGCAGGCGGCGATCAGGTCACGCAGCATGTCGTCGCTGGCCTGTGTATTAATCTGATGAATGACGATGTGCGGATTGATTGCCGCCAGCGCCATTGCGGCGGATTCCACTTTCGACATGCCGATCCGGGCGTCAGTATGCAGCGTCTGGCGTTGCAGGTTTGACAGCGAGACCGTGTCGAAATCCAGTAGCGTTAACGTACCGGTGCCTGCCGCCGCCAGATATTGCGCAGCGGCACAGCCTAAACCGCCCAGTCCGACAATCAGCGCATGACGGGCTTTCAGTTGTTCCTGGCCGTCAAAATCAAACCCTTTCAGAACGATCTGGCGGTTATAACGCAGGGTTTCAGCGTCCGTCAGTTCCGGCAGTTGAGGCATATTCAGCTCCGCAGCAGGGCGTTAAACGGTTCGATTTCAACGATTTCGCCTGCGGCCACGTTACCGCGCCCGCGTTCAAGCACGATAAAACAGTTGGCCTGGCTGAATGAGCTGAATACGTGCGAACCCTGATGGCCGGTGGTGCGCACTTCCAGTTGTCCTTCGGCGCTGGTGCCGAAAATACCGCGCTGGAAATCGAGACGTCCGGGGGATTTTTTCAATGGTGTCACCGCTTTTGCCTTCAGGCGGGGCGGGAATTGCCAGGCCGTATGGCCGGACAACTGTGCAATAAATGGCTGAACCAGCTGATAAAACGTCAGTGCTGCCGACACCGGATTCCCCGGCAAACCGCAGAACCAGCTGCTTTCCAGTTTACCGAAAGCAAAAGGTTTGCCCGGTTTCATGGCAAGTTTCCAGAAACCAATTTCACCCAGTTCATCCAGGATCTGCTTCGTGTAATCGGCTTCACCCACCGATACGCCACCGCTGGAAATCACCAGATCGGCAAACGCATTGGCTTCTTCGAAGGCTTTACGCAGCGCCAGGGGATTATCGCGAATAATGCCTAAATCCAGGACGGTACAGCCCAGTTGTTCCAGCATCAGGCGCACAGCGAAACGGTTGGTATCGTAAATCTGCCCCTCCTGCAAAGGCGTTCCCACCGGTTGCAGTTCATCGCCGGTGGAGAATACGGCGACTTTCAGCGGTTTCCAGACCTTGACGTGGGTGACGCCCAGTGAGGCCAGCAGCGGTAATTCTGCCGCACCGAGCCGTACACCGGCAGGCAGCACGCTGTCGCCCTGTTTAATGTCGTCTCCGGTCAGGCGGATATTCTGGCCTTTTTGCGCTGTTGCAGTGAAACGTACTCCTGCATCTGAAACTTCAGCCTGTTCCTGCATGATTACTGCATCGGCACCGGCGGGAACTGGCGCACCGGTCATGATGCGGATACAGGTTCCGGCAGGCCATTCGCCATGAAAAGGCGCACCGGCAAAGGCTTTGCCCGCGACCGGGAACACCGCGCCGTCGTGCAAGTCTGTGCAACGTACGGCATAGCCATCCATTGCGGAGTTATCAAAAGGTGGCACAAAAACCGGTGAAAGCACCGGTGCGGCGGTTATGCGGCCTGCGGCGCCAGCAAGTGGCAGGGATTCGGCCTCCTGACTTGTTTTAGGCGGTACACAGTCGTGCATTTTATCCAGCGCTTCGTCAAGTGAGATCAGACCGGCAGTATTGAATTCCATAAAAAATCCTTAGTCATTCGTCCCGGCGTAGCAGGTATTTTCAGCGGTGCCGGGCAGGGAAATGGAGCATGCGCATAGTATGACAGAGAAACGCAGCGAACCAAAAAGCGCCGAAGGCGTAAAAATTCTGCGCGGATTCCTGAAAAATTGAGATCGATCCCAAAATTAACAATGTAACGCAGGTATTATAGTTACCGTTATTTGTGACCTTCGTCACATAACTGTCATATAAACAGGAATAACCGGTGCTTAAAAAAAATCGCCATCAGGCCATCCTTCAGTTGGTTGAACAACATGAAGTGCTACAGGTAAGCGAACTGGCACAATCGCTGGATGTAAGTCTCGAAACGATCAGACGCGATCTGAGTGAAATGCAGGACAAAGGATTGATTTTACGCCGCCACGGACGTGCGCGTCGTCTGGCCGCTCAGCCTGAAACATCCTGGCTAAACAGTTTGCAGCGTTGCCCGCAGCTTTAAACGCAGCAACGAAATAAGAAAAGGGAAGGCTTTGATGCCTTCCCTTTTTTATGCGTGTGATTCAGAGACCTGAATTAAAAACGCCCCTGGATCCCAATATGGCCGACGTAGCCTTCCATATCGCCGTCAAACCCTTTGACGTATTTCACATCAGCATACACCGAGGTATTCGGTGCGAGTTGCGCCGTCATGCCCGCGCCGGTCTGCCAGTATTGATCGGAAAAATCCGTTGTACTGACATCGATTCCGCCGACATTGATATCCGGTGAATCCGAGAAATTACTCAGTACGTCGGCGGTCAGGTAAGGTTTGAATTTTTCACTGGCTTTATCTTCTGCCTGGTCGCGTAACAAACGCAACCCGGCACGCGCTGTGCCCTGATTGACAGAAACGCCAGAGATATCAGAAATTTCATCGCTGAAATCTTCTGAATTCAGATACTGATAAATGATCTGCCCCTGAGGTTCGATTTTCCAGTTGGTGCTGACGGCATAGGGTTGACCTGCTTCAGCAGAAAGCAATACGCCGTAGCTGTCCTGTTTCGTATCATGCAGGCTCTCATACTGGTTACGATACCAGGTGAACTGGCCGACAAGGTCAACGTAAGCGCCATCTTGTGCATATCGGGTGTAATAGCTGCCAACGCTGTAGGCATCACTGCGCACTGAGCCAGCATCCGCACTTTTCCCCGCCAACGTGCGCACCTGATCCTGCGTGTCGGTACTCTGGTTGCCCAATGTCGCCATGATGCCAGCGTGGACGCGTGTGCCGTTTTTCAGTTCATCCTGATATAAGTCGGTTCCGAATTGCGCGAACCAGTAATCACTGTCGTACCCAAAACGTCCCGCATCGAAGGAAGTGTGTTCTCCGCCGGTTCTCGCCCATGCGCGATTGTTGTAGCCTTTGCCATAGGTTTCTGTATCGCCCATACGCTCGTGCAGCGTGCCAGCAATACGCATGCCATAATACAAGTTCAGATAAGGTGCTGCGATATAACTGGGGATTTCGCCACGGTAAGTGTCTGGTGTAGCCGGGGCAGGCGCAGGAACATCCGGTGTCGGATTATCTGGCGTTGGGACATCAGGAACCGGCGCGTCAGGTGTTGGGATTTCAGCGCGCAGATACCAGTCATTCATATCGCCGGTGGCATCCTTGCTTCCTTCAAAAAGATAATAGTCGTAAGCGCCGATACTGACGCTGTTTTCCAGACTGAACAGGCCATTATGACGGCTGGCATCATCAATCTGAGCGACACGTATTCCGTCGTTAATTGTCTGTGCTGCCTTACCCGACGCAGAGATATGTAATCCGAACTGCCCGGACGCGTTGCCCGTAACATGAATGAGATCGCCAGTGCTGTTTCCCTGCGCATCCTGCTCCAGCGACGTATTCATAAAGAACGTACCCTTGCCTGACAGATTGTGCGTTTCCAGCGTTTTATAATCACCTTGTCCGGAAAACTGAACGCTGGCGTTATTCATGTTGAGTGAGTCGATGCGCGAGGAATCGGTCATCAGCCACTGACTGTCCTGAGCATCAATATTAATCGTACCGGCAGAAGCAGAAGAAAATTCCGTGCCATTCATCGCGCTGCCTTGCCAGGTTGAGTTAAGCAAATTGAGCGTCAGCTGGCTGGCGATCGGGTCTTCATCTGCGCTTAGCGCAATAAGGTTACCGTTAATGATGCTGCCGTTGCTGGCGTTGACCGAAAGGTCGGCAATCTGGTTGCTGTTGCTTCCGGCAACGACAAAGGCATCGGCGGCATTCAGGGAACTGTTATCCAGTGTGACGGCCCATTCGCCTTCGGTGGCGTGTACGCCCTGGGTTTTACCCGCAAGCCGGGAGTTTTTGACGTCCAGTGTGCCACCGTAGGCATAATCAGGTGTGGCGTAGGAAGTGATCAGGTCAACCAGCGGTTGGTCCGACAGTGCATTTTCCATCACGACCTGGTTAAGGTTAACGTTGCCCTGATGACTGATTTCTATGCCGCTGGTGGTATTGCCGCTGCTGATATTGCCATTGAATACCGAGATAACAGAGTTGTCGTTTGAGCTTATCGCCGTGCCTGCGGAATGGATGTCAGTGTTCACTAAGGTGACATAGCTGTTTTGATTACTTTCGATCGCCGTACTGCCTGCATATTCTGTATTAGCAGAACCTCCATTCATTAATACACCGGCATTACGGGTGGAATAAATCGCCCGCGAGTCCTCGCCCGTGGTGGTAATTATCGCGTCATTAGAAAACAGAATAAATCCGTTATCTTCTGCATATAAGGCATTGGTATGCTTACCGTGGGTGGTCACTGTGCTACCACTTCCCGTGATAAGAACGTCGTTCCTCTTGTGCAGACTGGAATTGATGTTGTTTAAAATAATACCTTCTGAATAATCACCCGCAGTAGTGATATTGACTTTATTGATTGTGCCCTTTGCCCCATTCTGGATAACCAGACCATCAGAGCCGTTCTGCATTGAATTAATATACAGAGTGCCGGCAATCGTCGCGGTGGCATTATTATTCACCGTGAATCCGGGGGTGCTGTTATTATAGGTATTTATGGTAACATCATTTTTAGAAAGGAAAGAGGTTCCTATTCCTTCCATCATAATGCCTTTACTTTGGCCGTAAGTGTTGATAATAAGCGGTCCGAGTAAATCAACGCTTCCGCCACGGTTAATGAGCATCGCATCAGTTAAAGAGCCCTGAGTGGTGATCGTCACCGGTGCCGCAACTGACTGTGTCAGTGCGCCACCATCATGAATATAAAAGGCAGGAATACTGGAAGTGATGCCTTCCGACCAGGTGGTTGCATTTACGCCATCCAGATACCCTTCGGTGGAAAGGTCAAAGGGGACCATTCCGCTGATATCTAACACGGGTAAATTTGTCACATTGCCAAATTCATCTTTATCACTAATATCTGTTGCAAGCGCGTAATTAGCCAGAGAGATAGATATCGCCAGAGGGGTCAGCTTTATTAATCTAAGTGCTACAGTTTTCCATTTTTCCGGATTATTTCCCATTTTATATTTCGTCCCGTCAGAATTTTTTAAAGAGTCTGGCGGACATTCTACGCATATTTATTTTTTAAGTTATTAATTGTATATTAAGGTATGCTTAATTTAAGATGTTTATGAATGTGTAATATGTGGGCGTTAACGTAATGAATAATGGGGATTAAATAATAGGGGGTGATAATATTGTTTCGAGGTGTGTATATATTATCGAACGGATAGACACAAAAAATCCGACCGCAAAAATGCGGTCGGATTTTTATTACTCAAACAACGTTTTCAGTGTGCACTGACTTCGTGGTTAATTCTCTCTGCTTTGCTCTTCAGGCCGGCAAGTACCACCATCAGCACCAGCAACGCATAGGAAATGGTCGCGATATTCAGCGCCCAGAACAAACCGTATTCGTTGTAGATGAAAGACGAGAAGGACGCGAAAATCAGCGTGCCGACGGAACTGGTGGTCAGCAGCGCAGAGGTCAGCGTTGGCGGGGAGTTTTTCACCTGCAGGCTGCCGTAGCTCATCAGACCGGAGAACATTCCTGAGTTACAGAAACCGAACAGACCCACGGCGACGAGCACCAGCGTCGGCGAATTGCTGGTGGTCAGCACCGCCAGGCTTGCCATGCCGACAATCACGGAAATCAGCAGGAAAGTACGCAGTTTCACGAAACGCACGGTGAACTGGTTCAGGAACAGGCCAATCGCTTTCACCATCCAGTAGGTGGTGATGTAAATCGCGGCACGGTCCGTTTCCATATTGAAGTGCTCATGCAGCCAGCTTGGCATCCACAGCGTGAAGACCAGCTCGGTGAAGACAAAAGCAAACAGCGCAATACACAGGAAGAATACCGCGATGCCCCATGGCTCTTTCACCACGTTGTGCGTCGATTCGTTTTTAACCGGTTGCGGAACATTCGGGAATTTCTGACCCGCGCACAGTAAAATCATCAGCAGGCTCAGGACACCCATGATGCCGTACATCGCCAGCCAGCTTGCGCCATGTTTGAACAGGAAACCCAGCACCAGCGACAGCGTCATACCGGAAAGCGCGAAGAAGAAGTCGGTAAAGATCAGGTTCGCGGAACGTTTTTTCGGATCGTCATTAATACGTACGACCAGATAGCTGCCGATAGACATCATCAGGCCCGCCGTGGCGCCGATCAGGAACACACCCACGCCGAACAGTGTAATAGACGGCATGATAAACAGCGCGATACACACCAGCACGGAAATGAAAGAGCCGGTCATCAGTTGTTTGCCCAGATCAAACTTACGCATCAGAATGCCGCTGATCATAATGGGCAGGAACAGGCCAATGTTCATTAAGGAAAACATTTGACCGATAAAGCCCGGATCTTTGTTAAATGCAGTAGCCACCGGCCCGATAACAATGCCCAGAGTGGAAACCAGTCCACCGGTAAAGAAATAGCTGAGCCATGAGATCACATTAATCCGACGGCGGTTATAAACAGTTTCCATAAACTGATTTCCTAAAAAGAGAAAATAAAAAAGCGGCGGAAAGCTTATCCAGAGATGCTTTTATCCGTAGTTAAGACGTTTATTATTGCTGTTCTTTGGTCATTTGTCCCGCAGGTATATTCAATTGCAGCATTTGTTTTTCCTAAACAATCTAAGCAATTAGCGACTTTTTGATGGTGCGACATTTCCGCTTTACATACTGTTGCGGGCTAAATATAGTCAAAAACAGCTCAACATTTTCCTATACATAAATACAACATCGAAAGGTGCAGCGCTAATGAGTTTTTCTACTGATAATTCAGCGGCTTCCGTTTCGGACAAGAAGCGGCCGGTTATTGCGATCCACGGTGGTGCAGGGGCGATTACCCGCGCGGCAATGAGCGCTGAAAAAGAACGACTTTATTTAGCCGAACTGGAGAGAATAGTCACCTGCGGACAGGCTATTCTGGCCTCCGGCGGCAGTGCACTGGATGCGGTCACCGAGGCGGTGCGTCTGCTCGAAGAGTGTCCGTTATTTAATGCGGGAAAAGGGGCTGTTTTTACCCATCAGGGCACGCATGAGTTAGACGCCTGCATTATGGATGGCCGGACGCTCGATGCCGGAGCCATCAGTGGCGTGAATCATATCCGTAATCCGATCCTGACCGCCCGCAAAATTTTGGAAGTCAGTCCGCATGTGATGTTCACCGGGGCGGGGGCGGAAGCCTTTGCCTGCGAGCACGGCCAGGAAATGGTCGGGGCGGACTATTTTTTCACCCAGGAACGTTACGATCAGTTGCAGCGGGCCATCGCCGCTGATCAGGGTGTCATGCTCGATCACGACGGCGCTTCGCTTAACGACGCTGACCCGCTGGATCCTGAACATAAATTCGGTACCGTCGGTGCGGTGGCGATGGATGCGCTGGGCAATCTGGCGGCAGCCACATCCACTGGCGGTATGACCAACAAACAGGCCGGACGCGTCGGCGATTCGCCGATTATTGGCGCAGGTTGTTACGCCAGCAATAATACGGTGGCGATTTCCAGCACCGGTACCGGCGAAGTGTTTATGCGTACGGTGGCGGCCTATGATGTGGCCGCGCTTATCGAATACGCCGGCCTTTCACTGGAAGAGGCCACACATAAAGTTGTGCAGGAAAAACTGCTGCCCCTGGGGGGAAGCGGCGGGATGATTGCGGTGGATAAATTTGGCAATGTGGTGCTGCCTTTCAACAGCGAAGGCATGTACCGTGGATTCGCCCGTGTGGGCGATGCGCCCGTCGTCAGCATTTACCGTTCATGAACAGCCCGATGAACGGTCCTCTTATTCTGCCGCCCGAACACGTGCTTGCCGTCAGCCAGCTTAGCGTGCAGTTTGCCCATGAAAGGCAGGTCATTCAGGCGGTCAGTCATCTCAGTTTTCAGGTAAAACGCGGTGAAACGCTGGCGATTGTTGGCGAATCGGGTTCCGGAAAATCAGTGACCTCACTGGCGCTGATGCGGCTGGTGGAACAGGGCGGCGGGAGGATTTCACAAGGTGAAATGCAGTTGCGCCGCCGTAACGGTGAGATAGTCGATCTGATGAACGCCACGCAGCCCGCCATGCGTAACCTGCGCGGCGCGGATATGGCGATGATTTTTCAGGAGCCGATGACGTCGCTCAATCCGGTCTTCCCGGTGGGGGAGCAAATCGCCGAATCGATCCGCTTGCACCAAAATAAAGATCACCGGGCAGCCCGTGCGGAAGCATTACGGATGCTGGATCTGGTGCGGATTCCCGAAGCCAGAAATATTCTCGACAGTTACCCGCATCAGCTTTCCGGCGGTATGCGCCAGCGGGTGATGATTGCGATGGCACTCTCCTGTAAACCTGCGTTGCTGATTGCCGACGAACCGACCACGGCGCTGGATGTCACCATTCAGGCGCAAATTCTGCAACTGATCCGGGTGCTGCAAAAAGAGATGCAGATGGGGGTGATTTTTATCACGCATGACATGGGGGTGGTGGCCGAAATTGCTGATCGTGTGCTGGTGATGCATCAGGGCAACAGTGTGGAAACGGGGGAAGTGAACGCGATATTCCGTTCTCCGCAGGCGCCTTATACCCAGACGTTGCTGGCGGCGGTGCCAAAACTCGGTTCGATGGCGGGTAAACCGCTGCCCGCACGCTTCCCGGCACCCACACAACAGGAAAGCGATCCGGAACTGATTCAAAACACCCTGACGCCAGGCGTGCCCCCGATATTACAGGTGCGTGATCTGGTTACGCGGTTCGACCTGCGCAGCGGCATTTTCAATCGCGTGACCCGCCGGGTTCATGCCGTGGAAAAAGTCAGTTTTGATTTGCATCCCGGTGAAACGCTGGCGCTGGTGGGGGAGTCAGGCTGTGGTAAATCCACCACCGGCCGTTCGCTGCTAAAACTAGTGAAGAGTCAGGGGGGCACCATCACCTTTAACGGCCAGACGCTGACTGATATCGGCGGCAGTGAACTGCAACATCTGCGCCGTGATATCCAGTTTATTTTTCAGGATCCCTACGCCTCGCTCGATCCGCGCCTGACGGTAGGATATTCCATTATGGAACCGCTGCTGGTTCACAATCTGGCAAAAGGCGCAGAAGCCGAAGCCCGTGTGGCGTGGTTGCTGGAAAAAGTCGGACTGCTGCCGGAACACGCGCAGCGCTATCCTCATGAGTTTTCCGGCGGCCAGCGGCAGCGAATTTGCATTGCGCGTGCGCTGGCCCTTAATCCAAAAGTGGTGATTGCCGATGAATCGGTTTCGGCGCTGGATGTGTCTATCCGCGCGCAAATCATCAATCTGCTGATGGATTTGCAGAAAGAGTTTGGTCTGGCATTTTTGTTTATTTCTCACGATATGGCCGTTGTTGAACGCATCAGCCACCGCGTGGCGGTGATGTATCTCGGGCAGATAGTGGAAATCGGCTCGCGCCGTGCGGTATTTGAAACACCCCAACATGCGTACACCCGCAAACTGATGGCGGCTGTACCGGTCGCCGATCCTGCGCACAAGCGAAAAGACCAGGCGCTGCTGGTGGATGAAATCCCCAGTCCGATCCGCGGGCTGCACGATGACCCGGTGGTGATGCCATTGGTGAAGGTGGGCGAAGGCCATTTCGTCGCCAGACATACGATTGCGGGTATTTACTGATTTTTGTGGCGGCTTATTTTGAGTCGTCAATTCTTAGTAAGACAAACGGGTAAGACAGGAAAAGGAACTGACATGAATCAGCAGAAATCTAAAGGTAAGAACGTTGTCCGTCAGGCCGTGCTCGCTGCCGCTGTTTTCGGTTCGCTGGCGTCGGCTTCTGCATGGGCGGCAAAAGACGTGGTTATCGCCGTAGGTTCTAACTTCACCTCGCTTGATCCGTATGACGCTAACGACACCTTATCGCAGGCGGTCGCCAAATCTTTCTATCAGGGGCTGTTTGGCTTTGATAAAGATATGAAACTGGAAAACGTTCTGGCGGACAGCTATACCGTCAGTAAAGACGGTCTGGTTTACACCATCAAACTGCATCCGGGCATCAAATTCCAGGACGGCACCGATTTCAATGCGGCGGCGGTGAAGGTCAACTTTGATCGTGCCAGTAACCCGGACAGTCACCTCAAGCGTTATAACCTGTTTAAAAATATCGCCAGCACTGAAGCCGTTGATGACACCACGGTGAAAATCACGCTGAAAGCGCCGTTCTCCGCCTTTATCAACATTCTGGCGCACCCGTCTGCGGTGATCATTTCCCCGGCGGCGCTGACCAAATACGGCAAAGACATCGGTTTCCATCCGGTCGGTACCGGCCCGTATACGCTTGAACAATGGAACCAGACTGACTTTGTGAAAGTGAAGAAGTTCGACAGTTACTGGAAAAAAGGCGAGCCGAAACTCGACACCATTACCTGGCGTCCGGTGGCTGATAACAACACCCGGGCAGCCATGTTGCAAACCGGCGAAGCGGATCTGGCGTTCCCGGTGCCTTACGAACAGGCAGCCTTATTGGAGAAAAATGCCAAACTGGATCTGGTGACGGCGCCGTCGATTCTGCATCGCTACATCAGTTTCAATGTCACGCAAAAACCGTTCGATAATGTGAAAGTGCGTGAGGCGATTAACTACGCGATTAACAAGCAGGCGCTGATCAAAGTGGCGTTTGCCGGTTATGCTGTGCCGTCTGAAGGGCCATTGCCGCAGGGCATCGAATACGCCGCGAAATTTAAACCGTGGCCGTATGATCCGGCAAAAGCCAAAGCATTGCTGAAAGAAGCCGGTTACCCGGATGGTTTCACCACTACGCTGTGGTCCTCACACAACAACAGTACCGCGCAAAAAGTGTTGCAGTTCACCCAGCAACAACTGGCACAGGTCGGTATCAAGGTGACGGTTACCGCCATGGACGCCGCACAGCGTGCTGCGCAGGTTGAGAATGTGGGGCAGAAAGAGGCGGGCATCCGCATGTTCTACACCGGCTGGTCGGCGTCTACCGGTGAAGCAGACTGGGCGTTGTCTCCGCTGTTCTCCACACAGGCCGCGCCACCGAAGCAGTTCAATACCGCGTTCTACAGCAATGCGCAGGTGGATAAAGATTTGACCGATGCGCTGAAAACGACTGACAAAGCTGAGAAAGCTAAACTGTACGCTGATGCCCAGAAGCAAATCTGGAGCGATGCGCCGTGGGCGTTCCTGGTCACTGAACGTCTGGTTTCAGCCAAAAACAAACGTCTGACCGGCTTCTATGTGATGCCCGATACGGCGTTCAGTTTTGATGATGCAGATGTGAAATAACAGGCGGTGAGGCTTTCAGGGCGCGTGGCGCACAGCGTGCGTGCCCTGAACTCGTGTGTTCCGGGTCCGGAACATGGATGTCTACCGTGAAATCACAGACAGCGAATCATGCTTAATTATTTTTTAAAACGATTACTCGGACTGATCCCGACACTGCTGATTGTGGCCGTGCTGGTGTTTTTATTTGTGCATCTGCTGCCGGGCGATCCGGCGCGGCTGATGGCCGGGCAGGATGCCGATGCCAGCGTAGTGGCGCTGGTGCGTCAGGATTTGGGGCTGGATAAACCGCTTTATCAGCAATTCTTCACTTTCTTTGGCAATGCGCTGACCGGTGATTTCGGCCACTCAATGGTCTCAAAACGCCCGGTCATTGATGAAATCAGTTCGCGCTTTATGCCGACCTTTTGGCTGACGCTGACCAGCATGGTGTGGTCGGTGATTTTCGGGCTGGTGATTGGCGTGGTATCCGCCGTGTGGCGTAACCGCTGGCCGGACAGACTGGGCATGGCGCTCGCCGTTTCCGGTATTTCCTTCCCGGCCTTCGCGCTGGGCATGCTGCTGATGCAAATCTTTTCTGTTGAACTGGGCTGGTTGCCGACGGTGGGCGCTGACAGCTGGCAGCACTATATTCTCCCTTCTGTCACACTCGGTGCAGCGGTGGCGGCGATCATGGCCCGCTTTACCCGCGCCTCTTTTGTCGAAGTGATGCAGGAAGATTATATGCGTACTGCGCGTGCCAAAGGCGTGCACGAAGCGGTGGTCGTGGTCAAACATGGCCTGCGTAACGCGATGATCCCCGTCGTGACTATGATGGGACTGCAATTTGGCTTCCTGCTCGGCGGTTCGATTGTCGTGGAGAAAGTGTTCAACTGGCCGGGGTTAGGGCGGTTGCTGGTCGATTCGGTTGAGATGCGCGATTATCCGGTGATTCAGGCAGAAGTACTGTTGTTCTCGCTGGAATTTATCCTCATCAATCTGCTGGTGGACATGCTGTACGCCGTCATCAACCCTTCCATCCGATACAAGTGAGTAAGCGCATGAAAAACTGGCGGCGAAATGCCGTACTCGCGGGTTTACCGGTAATCACGCCGGGAACTGTGCAACCACAGGCGGGAAGGACACCGTGGAAAGCGTTCTGGCGTCGTTTTCGACGGCAGCACATTGCGATGATTGCGGGAGTTTTTATCCTGCTGCTGATTGCCGCGGCCATTCTTGCGCCGTGGCTGGTGCCCTTTGACCCGGAAAATTATTTTGATTACGACCGTCTGAACGAAGGCCCGTCGCTGATCCACTGGCTGGGTGTGGATTCGCTGGGGCGTGATATTTTCAGCCGTATTCTGATGGGTACACGGATTTCACTGACGGCTGGTGTCCTTTCTGTGGTGCTCGGCGCGGCAATCGGCACGGTATTCGGCTTGCTGGCGGGATATTACGAAGGCTGGTGGGATCGCATCACCATGCGCGTCTGTGACGTCCTGTTTGCTTTCCCCGGTATTTTGCTGGCGATTGCCGTCGTGGCGGTGATGGGCAATGGCATGTCGAACGTGATTATTGCCGTGGCGATTTTCAGCATTCCTGCCTTTGCGCGACTGGTGCGCGGCAACACGCTGGTACTCAAACAGCAAACCTATATTGAATCGGCGCGCAGCATTGGCGCCTCTGACGCCACGATTTTATTCCGCCACATCCTGCCGGGCACGTTGTCATCGATAGTGGTGTATTTCACCATGCGTATTGGTACCTCGATCATCACCGCCGCCAGTCTGTCGTTCCTGGGCATGGGCGCACAGCCGCCAACGCCGGAGTGGGGAGCGATGCTCAACGAAGCCCGCGCCGACATGGTGATGGCACCGCACGTCGCCATATTCCCGAGCCTGGCAATCTTTCTGACCGTACTGGCGTTTAATTTGCTGGGGGATGGATTACGGGATGCGTTGGATCCGAAATTGAAGAATTGAGATTTTTGCTTCTCCCCCTTCGCAGGGGAGAAGCAGATGGCTTCTATTTTTAGGAACCTGCACTCATGAAGGGGAGTGCAAAAACTCCGCATGGAATTTCAGGTGATCTTCCACAAATGACGCAATCGTAAAGTAACTGTGATCGTACCCCGGCTGAACCCGCAGTTGTAACGGCCAGCCGCGTTGTCGGGCGATCTCCGCCAGTTTTGCCGGTTGTAGCTGATCCGCCAGGAACTGATCGCTATCGCCCTGATCGACTAAAATCGGGAACGGTTTTTGATCCGCTGGCAATGAACTCAGCAGGTGGCAACTGTCGTATTGTAGCCACTGACTTTCGTCATCCCCCAGATACGCGCTGAACGCTTTACGTCCCCACGGCACCTGAGCCGGATTCACGATGGGCGCAAACGCTGACACCGAACAGAAACGCTGCGGATTACGCAGCGCCAGCATCAGCGCACCGTGGCCGCCCATTGAGTGGCCGAAAATCGACTGACGTTCGCTGACCTTGAAATGGTCGCTGATCAGCGCAGGCAGTTCATCAAGCAGGTAATCGTACATCCGGTAATGCGCTGCCCATGGCGCCTGCGTGGCATTCAGGTAAAAACCGGCGCCCTGACCGAGATCGTAACCGTCGTCGTTGGCGACACCTTCACCGCGCGGGCTGGTATCCGGCATCACCAGAATCACACCGAGTTCTGCCGCGACGCGCTGCGCCCCGGCTTTGATCGTGAAGTTTTCATCATTACAGGTCAGGCCCGACAGCCAGTACAGCACCGGCGGCGGCGCGTCGTGTTGCGCCGGAGGCAGATAAATGCTGAACGTCATGCTGCAATTCAGGCTCTCAGAGGTATGGCGGTAGCGCTGCTGCCAGCCGCCAAACATCCGGTGTTCTTCGAGTAGTTCAATCGAGCTGCTCATTGACACATTCCTTACTTATTAAAATGAATAACCGTACGGATAGATTTCCCTTCGTGCATCAGGTCAAAGGCTTGGTTGATTTCTTCCAGCGGCAGGGTGTGGGTAATGAAATCGTTCAGGGCGAATTCGCCGTCCAGATAACGTTGCACAAGGCCCGGCAACTGGCTGCGACCTTTCACACCGCCGAAAGCAGAACCACGCCATACGCGGCCTGTCACCAACTGGAAGGGGCGGGTGGAGATTTCTTCGCCTGCACCGGCCACGCCGATGATGACAGATTCGCCCCAGCCTTTGTGGCAGCATTCCAGTGCGGAACGCATCACATTGACGTTACCGATACATTCGAAGGAGAAGTCCACGCCGCCGTCGGTCATTTCGACGATCACGTCCTGAATCGGCTTGTCGAAATCTTTCGGGTTGATCAGATCAGTTGCGCCGAGTTTACGCGCCAGATCGAATTTGCTGGTGTTCAGATCGATACCGATGATGCGGCCTGCGCCAGCCATCACCGCGCCGATAATCGCAGAAAGACCAATCCCGCCGAGACCGAAGATCGCCACGGTGTCGCCTTTTTTCACTTTAGCGGTGTTGATGACCGCGCCCATCCCGGTGGTCACGCCACAACCGAGCAGACACACTTCTTCCAGCGGCGCTTCTTTATTGATTTTCGCCAGGGAGATTTCAGGCACCACAGTGTATTCGGAGAAGGTCGAAGTGCCCATGTAATGGAAAATCGGCTTGCCGTCTTTAAAGAAACGGGTGGTGCCGTCCGGCATCAGGCCTTTACCTTGTGTGGTGCGGATCGCCTGACACAGGTTGGTCTTGCCGGATTTACAGAACTTACACTCGCCACATTCCGGTGTGTACAGCGGGATCACATGGTCGCCCACGGCCACGCTGGTGACACCTTCGCCGACGGCTTCGACGACACCGCCGCCTTCATGGCCGAGGATCGCCGGGAAAACACCTTCCGGATCTTTGCCGGACAGCGTGTAAGCATCAGTATGACAAACACCGGTGGCGACAATACGCACCAGCACTTCGCCTTTTTGCGGCGGCATCAAATCCACTTCTTCGATGGACAGAGGTTGATTCGGGCCCCAGGCGACGGCCGCACGTGTTTTGATCATTTGCATTTTTTAGCTCCAGTCAGGTGTTTTTACTTATTCGGATTTTAAGTTAATAAGTCGGATGCAACGCCGGATCGTGTTCTGCGGCGAGCGGATGTTTCAGTAACGGGATCACCCCGTCATTCTGTTCGATGATCAGTTCTTTCAGCGCCCGGACATTCGGACTGAACGCATCCCGGCGCCAGATAAGCCAGGTGGCGGTATCGGCGAATTCATCCGGCATTTCGTGAATTTCTACCCGCTCGTGGCCGGGCAATTGTTCCAGCACAGAGCGCGGGATCATGGCGATACCCGCACCGCTGGCGACACAGGCCATCATGGAATGATAGGACTGAATCTCCAGGGTGTTAGCGACCGGCACATTCATGTGTTTGATCCAGCCCTGTAAACGCTGGCGGTAGGAACAACTGGGGCGGAATGCAAAAACGGTGTGGCCGCTGCGACCCGCAGGCACTTCCAGCGGCGACTCGCCCGGCGGGGTAATCACTACCATGCGCTCGCGAAAAGAAATACAGCCATTGATATCGTCAAAATCGATCGGGCCATCAACCAGTGCTGCGGCGAGACGTCCGGCACGCACGCTGTCGATGATTTCTCCGGAAGTCGCCGTCACCAGCGACAGCGCCACTTGCGGAAACTTCTGATGATAAGCGGCGAGCAAAGAAGGCAGGCGTGTTGCCGCCGTGCTTTCCATCGACCCCAGCGCGAAATTCCCGGCCGGTTCACCGGCATGCATGATGCTCATCGCTTCGTCGCTCAGCGCCAGAATGCGCTCGGCATAGTTGAGGAAGTTATGGCCCATGGCGGACAGGCGGATGCGTTGCTTCTCGCGGATAAACAGATCGGTGCCCAGTTCGAGTTCGAGCTGGCGCAGGCGGGTGGTCAGGTTCGACGGGACACGATGCAGTTGCTCTGCCGCACGCGCCAGCGAACCGGTTTCCGCTACGCAGCAAAACATCCGTAACTGAGTGAGATCCATGATGGGTTCCTGTGTTCTCTAATCGTAAACAAGTTGGTTTGTATTATTCAGTTTCCGTGATTGTACTCATAAGGCATCATAGCGACAACTTCCAATTAACTTTCTTTTAAGAAATCTGCTGTTTTCGGCGACAGGTTTGAGTATGTTTACTCACTGTTTCTAATATGTTGCATTGCGGTTTCTTTTGACGGAGCAGTTATGGCTTTTCGTATTGCGCTAAGTGGTTTTCTGGCTTTTGTCGTCGCGATGGGTATCGGGCGTTTTGCCTTTACGCCGCAGGTTCCTTTAATGATAGCTGAACATCAGTTCAGCCTGACCGGCGCGGGGCTGGTCGCCGCGTTCAACTATCTCGGTTATCTGTGTGGTGCGTTTGATGGCATGCGTGCCAGCAAACATCTTGAACGCCGTTTGTGGCTGGGCGTGTGGGGCGGCGTGATCCTGACATTGCTGTCGGCGGTAATTTCCGGCGAAGTGCTGCACAGTATTGTGCGCTTCCTGATCGGCTGGACCAGCGGCTGGGCGATGGTCATGGTATCAGCGTGGTGTAACGAACGGCTGGCGCATTATGGCCGTCCGGCAATGAGTGCCGCGGTGTTTGCCGGGCCGGGCGCGGGGATTTTCCTCAGCGGCATGCTAGCGGTGGGTATTCACAGTTTGCAGCTCACCTCAGCGCAGGCCTGGTGTGTTTACGGCGTGCTGGCGCTGATTTTCGTGGCAATTATCACGCCGAATCTGCCGCGCAAAGGCGACCTGCACCGTTCGCACATGGCGACTGAGCCGCTGGTGATGACGCCTGCGCTGAAACGTCTGGTGTGGAGTTACAGTCTGGCGGGCTTTGGCTATATCCTGCCCGCGACGTTTTTATCTCAGATGGCGAGTGCACGTTTTCCTGACAGTCTGTTCGCGCAGTTTGTCTGGCCGGTGTTTGGCGGCGCTGCGGTTATCGGCATCATCATCGGTATTCTTACCCGCCATTGTCTGACTACGCATACCCGCCTGGCGCTGACACTATGGATTCAGGGGCTGGGGATTTTGTGCGCGGAAGTGGTGCCGGGCGTCAGTGGTCTGGTGCTTGGCGCGCTACTGACCGGCGGCGGTTTCCTCAGCGTGGTGCAATTGGCCTTACAATACAGCCGCGAGCTTGCACCCAATCACAGCCGTTATATGGCCGGATTGCTGACGACCGGTTACGCTGTTGGCCAGTTATTCGGACCGGTTCTGTCGGCGATTTCTACCGCGCTGACCCATCGTCTGGAGCCTGCGCTGTATGTCGCGCTGGCCGGTTTCATTATTGCGGGTGCGCTGGTCTTCCGGCATAAACGATAAGTTGCAGCTATTTCATCCATCATGAAGCACATTCACTGGATTCTGAACCGGCTCTCCACTACAGTAAGCCACCTCATTTTAGCGTGATCTGCGTCAAAGTGATTACATCTGCCGGAGAAGAAAGAATGCCAATCCTGAGTAAAGAAGCCATTTTGGTTCACGAGGCCCTGTTAGCCCGTGGTCTGGAAACCCCTCTGCGTGAAGCTTTGCCGATCGACAATGAAACGCGCAAGCAGCGGATCCAGGAACATATGACCGGCATCATGCAGCTTCTCAATCTGGATCTTTCCGATGACAGTCTGGCGGAAACGCCGCACCGCATCGCCAAGATGTATGTGGATGAAATCTTCTCCGGACTTGATTACGCCAACTTCCCGAAAATCACCGTCATCGAAAATAAGATGAAAGTGGATGAAATGGTCACCGTGCGCGATATCACCCTGACCAGCACCTGCGAACACCATTTCGTGACCATCGACGGCAAAGCGACTGTGGCGTATATCCCGAAAGACACCGTAATCGGCCTGTCGAAAATCAACCGCATCGTGCAGTTCTTCTCACAGCGCCCGCAGGTTCAGGAGCGTCTGACCCAGCAGATACTGGTTGCCCTGCAAACCCTGCTCGGCACCACCAATGTCGCGGTTTCCATTGATGCGGTGCATTACTGCGTGAAAGCGCGCGGTGTGCGTGACGCGACCAGCGCAACAACGACGACTTCGCTCGGTGGTCTTTTCAAATCCAGCCAGAATACGCGACAAGAATTTTTAAGAACCGTCCGCCATCCGTCGTAACTAAAGCCGCAGCGGTGTTCGCTGCGTTCGGAGACCCGAATCACTGACATCAGTCAGCTCATCGGGCTCTTCTCGCTGGCTGCCATGCTGCAACTTCATTTACTTGGATGGTAGCCACCCTGATTTTCTTCCCTTATTCTTAAATATCTCAATAATCTTCAAAAGGAATGTCAGGGTGCGCTCACGTATTGCCACGCTCGACTTTGCCCGTGGTCTCGCCATTTTTGGCATTCTTCTGCTCAATATCAGCGCCTTCGGTTTACCGAAAGCCGCTTACCTGAATCCGGCATTTGCCGGAACGCCTTCAGCTTCTGATACCTGGACCTGGGCGGTGCTCGACGCGCTGGCGCAAGGCAAATTCCTGATGATGTTCGCCATGCTGTTTGGCGGCGGTCTGTTTTTATTGCTGCCGCGCGGCAAACACTGGATCCAGGCCCGGCTGTCGATTTTATTACTGTGCGGTTTTCTTCATGCCACCCTGATGTGGGACGGTGATATTTTGCTGTCATACGGGCTGATTGGTCTGGTGTGCTGGAGGATGGTGCGGGAAGGGCGCAGCAGTCAGTCGCTGATTTCAACGGGCATCATTTTGTATCTGATCGGTGTGGCCGTGCTGGCGATGCTGGGATTTATTACCTCGCCAAAGCCCGGTAGTTTCTGGCTTCCGGAACCGGCGGAAATTCAGTATGAACAATACTGGCGGCTGAAAGGGGGTTGGGAAGCTATCCGCAACCGGCTCGATTTACTGTCATCCAGTTTGCTGGCGATTGGCGCGCAATACGGCTGGGAACTGGCGGGCGCCATGCTGATTGGCTCCGGCCTGATGCGCAGCGGATGGCTCAAAGGTGCGTTTCGCGTCTCGCATTACCGCAAGGTCGCAGCCGTACTGTTACCGCTTTCATTGCTGATTCAGATCCCGGCGATTTATCTGCAATACCGTACCGGCTGGGACTACCGCTGGAGCGGTTTTCTGTTGCAGGTGCCGCGTGAAATTGGCTCGCTGATGCAGGCGGTGAGCTATCTGGCGCTGTGCTACGGCTTCTGGCCGCTGATTTCCCGCTGGCGCATAACGCACTGGATTTCGCAGACTGGCCGCATGGCACTGACCAATTACCTGTTACAGACGCTCATCTGCATCACCTTCTTCAATGTTTTCGGCTTCTATCAGCACTTTGACCGCCTGCAACTGGTCGCACTGGTGCCGCTGGTCTGGGTGTGCAATGTGCTGGTGACATTGCTGTGGCTGCGTCATTTCCGCCAGGGGCCGGTGGAGTGGCTCTGGCGTCAACTGACGGCGAAAGCAGCGGGTGAAGAACTAAAAGCTGCCTGAACCTGACGTTGATATATCATCCTAAATGATGGATTTGGGATGAAGGTTGCATATTTGTATGTAAACGTTTTCTTTCCTGTGACGAGATTCACGCAGGCGTTTTCGCAAAATGTTTAGGATAGCGGTCGTGCCTCTCCGATGACCACTACACTAAAAAAGGAAACGCCATGCGCACTTCACCTCGCTTCTCTTTGTCTGGTTTCTTTACCTCCTGGGTCAAAAATTTCCGTATTCCTCCGTACCATTCCCTGACTGATCACGGAGCGACGCATGGTCACAATTCGTGATGTCGCCCGGCTGGCGGGGGTTTCTGTCGCCACCGTGTCACGTGTTCTGAACAATCCGTCTATTGCCAGCAAAGAAGCGCGCGAGCAGGTGTTACAGGCCGTCGCCACGCTGGGATACCGGCCCAATGCCAATGCGCAGGCACTGGCGACGCAAAGCAGCGATACCATCGGCGTGGTGGTGATGGATGTTTCAGACCCGTTCTTTGGCGCGCTGGTGAAAGCCGTTGATACCGTCGCGCAGCAGCATCAGAAATACGTCCTGATAGGCAACAGCTATCATATTGCTGAAAAAGAAAGGTACGCCATTGAAGTCCTGATTCGTCAGCGCTGTAACGCACTCATTGTGCATTCCAAGGCGCTGGGGGATGACGAGCTTTCGCGATTTATGGATCAGGTGTCGGGCATGGTGCTGATTAACCGTGTCATTCCGGGCTACGAGCACCGCTGTGTCTGGCTTAACAACGTCAGTGGCGCGGAAATGGCAACCCGCCTGTTGCTGTCCCAGGGGCACCAGCGCATTGGTTACATCGGTTCAAGTCATGGTATCGAAGACGATTTGCAGCGCTACCAGGGCTATTCGCAGGCAATGACGCAGGCACATCAGAGCGGAGATGCGCCACCTGCTGCATGGCGGGCGCAAAGTTCGCCGGATCTGCAGGGCGGGGAAGCGGCGATGGTGGAACTGCTCGGGCGTAATCTGCACCTCAGCGCGGTGTTCGCCTACAACGATTCGATGGCTGCGGGGGCGATGGCCGTGTTGAAAGAAAACGGAATTAACATTCCCGATGACTTTTCGCTGATCGGTTTTGATGACATTCCGATTGCCCGCTATACCAGCCCGAAAATGACCACCGTGCGTTATCCGATCGTTTCCATGGCGACGCTTGCCACTGAACTGGCTTTAAAAGGTGCGGCAGAACAGTTAGCTACGGGCGTTTCGCATTGCTTCATGCCTACGCTGGTCAGACGCCACTCGGTAGCTCCCTGGCAAAATGTGGCACCCGTCACTTATTGATCAAATAACGCGATGTAACCGTTTTCAATCTGTGAGAACTTTCACAGTTTATTAACATCGGGCGCATTATGATTCATTCGTTTTCAATATGATTCAATTTGGGTCCGGTTTACCGGACTTGTTTCACAGCGAGTCAGGACGTTATAAGTCAAGGATGGCAGGCACCCACAATCGTGACGTGGAGCTGTACTGCTCCCGCAGGGATTTCCGGTGCCAAATTCTGTAACACCCTACATAACCGGAGATACAAATGAATAAGAAGGTCTTCACCCTGGCGACTCTGGCTGCAAGCATGATGTTTGGTTTTGCCGCACATGCTGCTGATACTAAAATCGGTGTCACCATCTACAAATATGACGACAACTTCATGTCCGAAGTTCGTAAAGCCATTGAGAAAGATGCGAAAGCCACTCCAGATGTGCAACTGCTGATGAATGACTCGCAAAACAGCCAGTCTACCCAGAACGACCAGGTTGACGTTATGCTGGCGAAGGGTGTTAAAGCGTTGGCCATTAACCTGGTTGACCCGGCTGCTGCCCCGGTCATCATTGAAAAAGCCCGCGGTGCTGGCATTCCTGTCGTTTTCTATAACAAAGAACCTTCCCGTAAAGATTTAGACAGCTACGACAAAGCCTATTATGTCGGGACTGATTCTAAAGAATCCGGCGTGATCCAGGGTGAGCTGATTGCTAAACACTGGAAAGCTAACCCGGCCTGGGATCTGAACAAAGACGGCGTGATCCAATACGTGCTGATCAAAGGCGAGCCGGGCCATCCGGACGCTGAAGCGCGTACTAAGTACGTCATTAGCACCCTGAATGGCAAAGAAGGCCTGAAAACTCAACAACTGCAGCTTGATACCGCCATGTGGGATACCGCACAGGCGAAAGACAAGATGGATGCGTGGTTATCCGGTCCTAACGCTAACAAAATCGAAGTGGTTATCGCCAACAACGATGCGATGGCAATGGGTGCTGTAGAAGCGCTGAAATCCCATAACAAAACCAGCATTCCGGTATTTGGTGTGGATGCCCTGTCAGAAGCGCTGGCACTGGTGAAATCTGGCGCAATGGCCGGTACCGTGTTGAACGATGCAAACAATCAGGCGAAAGCCACGTTTGATCTGGCGAGAAATCTGGCTGACGGTAAACCAGCGGCCGAAGGGACTAACTGGAAAATCGAAAACAAAGTCGTGCGTATTCCTTACGTCGCTGTGGATAAAGACAACCTGTCTTCCTTCGTGAAATAAGAATGCAGCGGCAGCAGTAAAGACAGACAGCAATAAAAAACAAAGCTAAGCAGTGGCAAAAATAATTGCGGTTAAGCCGTAAATAAAGACTAAGTATGATTAGACGTTAATGCTTATCTGACAGGACGTCATGTCGCTCTGCGTGTGGTGCGTATACCGGCCATACGCAGGGCTGACATCAGGTATTAATACACCCGTTTATTTTTATCTTTAGCCAGGTATAACTATGGCCGATAATACGTTATCTGACACAACATCAAAACCGGACGAATTCCTTCTGGAAATGAGTGGTATCAATAAATCATTTCCTGGCGTCAGGGCGTTAGATAATGTGAATTTAAAAGTGCGTCCTCATTCTATTCACGCCCTGATGGGTGAAAATGGCGCCGGTAAATCCACATTATTAAAATGCCTTTTCGGGATATACAGCAAAGATTCCGGTACCATTCTTTTTCAGGGACAGGAAGTTAATTTTAAAAGTTCGAAAGAAGCGCTGGAACAAGGCGTGTCGATGGTCCATCAGGAATTAAACCTGGTGTTGCAACGTACGGTCATGGACAACATGTGGCTGGGACGTTATCCGACCAAAGGACTATTTGTCGATCAGGACAAAATGTACAAAGACACCAAGGCGATTTTCGACGAACTGGATATTGATATCGACCCGCGCGACAAGGTCGGTAAGTTGTCCGTTTCGCAGATGCAGATGATCGAAATCGCTAAGGCGTTTTCCTACAATGCAAAAATCGTCATTATGGACGAACCGACGTCCTCGCTGACGGAAAAGGAAGTGAACCATCTGTTCACCATCATCCGTAAGCTGAAAGATCGTGGCTGCGGCATTGTGTATATCTCGCATAAGATGGAAGAAATCTTCCAGCTGTGCGATGAGATAACCATTCTGCGCGACGGTCAGTGGATTATTACTCAGCCGCTGGAAGGCCTGGACATGGATAAAATCATTTCCATGATGGTCGGCCGCTCACTGAGCCAGCGTTTCCCTGACCGCCAGAACGTACCGGGTGAAGTTATCCTCGAAGTCCGTAATCTGACCTCGCTGCGCCAGCCTTCCATTCGTGATATTTCCTTTGATTTACACAAAGGGGAAATCCTCGGAATTGCCGGTTTAGTCGGTGCAAAACGTACAGATATCGTCGAGACGTTATTTGGTATCCGCGAGAAAGTCGCCGGAACCATTAAATTACACGGCAAAAAAATTAATAATCACAGTGCCAATGAAGCCATTAACCATGGTTTTGCACTGGTGACGGAAGAACGTCGTTCCACCGGTATTTATGCATATCTGGACATCGGCTTTAACTCGCTGATTTCTAATATTCGTCAATATAAAAATAAAGCCGGTTTACTCGACACTGCCCGGATGAAAAGCGATACCCAATGGGTTATCGATTCCATGCGGGTGAAAACGCCGGGACATAAAACCAGCATTGGTTCATTGTCGGGCGGTAATCAGCAAAAAGTTATTATCGGGCGCTGGTTATTAACCAACCCTGAGATATTAATGCTGGACGAACCGACGCGCGGCATTGATGTTGGCGCTAAGTTTGAAATTTACCAGTTAATCACCGAGTTGGCGAAAAAAGAGAAGGGGATCATTATTATCTCCTCTGAAATGCCGGAGTTGCTGGGTATTACTGACAGAATATTGGTTATGAGTAATGGACAGGTTGCGGGTATTGTTGAAACTAAAAATACCTCGCAGAACGAAATATTACGCCTGGCTTCCTTGCATCTCTAATTTTTAAGGGTTCTTATTATGAAAGCATTAAATAAGAAAAGTGTGCTCACTTATTTAAAAGAGGGCGGGATTTATGTGGTCCTGCTGGTCTTACTGGCCATTATTATCATCCAGGATCCGAGCTTCCTCAGTCTCGTCAACTTAAGTAACATTCTGACTCAGTCATCTGTGCGCGTTATTATCGCACTGGGCGTGGCAGGGCTTATCGTCACCCAGGGTACTGACCTGTCAGCCGGGCGTCAGGTCGGGTTAGCAGCGGTTGTTGCGGCCACCATGTTGCAGGCGATGGACAACGTCAACAAAGTATTCCCGAATCTGGAAGTGGTGCCCATTCCGCTGGTTATTCTGACCGTGTGTATTGTTGGTGCATTAATTGGTTTGCTGAACGGTATTATTATCGCTTACCTGAACGTAACGCCGTTTATTACCACGCTGGGCACAATGATTATCGTCTACGGGATTAACTCCCTGTATTACGATTATGTTGGTTCTTCACCGGTGGCAGGCTTTGACCCGGGCTTCTCCCAGTTTGCACAAGGCTTTATCCATTTAGGTGGTCTGAAGCTTTCCTACATTACGTTCTACGCGCTGATTGCGATCGCCTTTGTCTGGGTGTTGTGGAACAAAACCCGCTTCGGTAAAAACATCTTTGCTATCGGGGGTAACCCTGAAGCTGCGAAAGTTTCCGGCGTTAACGTCCCGTTAAACCTGATTATGATTTATGCATTGTCTGGTGTGTTCTACGCGTTCGGCGGTTTGCTCGAAGCGGGGCGTATCGGCAGTGCGACCAACAACCTCGGCTTTATGTATGAACTCGATGCCATCGCAGCCTGTGTGGTCGGCGGCGTGTCATTCGCCGGTGGTGTGGGTTCTGTGGCAGGGGTGGTGACAGGGGTGCTGATTTTCACCGTCATCAACTACGGCCTGACCTACATCGGCGTGAACCCTTACTGGCAGTACATTATCAAGGGCAGCATCATCATCTTTGCGGTGGCGCTGGACTCTTTGAAATACGCCAAGAAGAAATAAGTGATCGGAAAGACAAATAAAAGGCCGCTTATGCGGCCTTTTTGCTGTATTAAATTCGGGGCTCGATCAACTCCCTCCCCTGCGAAGGGGAGGGAGTGGTCTTTGCTCCTCCCCCTGCGAAGGGGGAGGTTGGGAGGGGGTTTTAAAGGCTAACTCTTTGTCAAAGCTCACTTTAAATCTTGCTTTTGACCTTAATACCCCACCCCAACCCTCCCCTTCGCAGGGGAGGCGCAGTCCGGTTCTTACTGCTGGAAAGGATTTCTGCCCACCGGTTTCGGTGGTTCAGGTTGCGGTGCCGGTGCGGCATCCTCGGTTTCATCCTGAGCGGCGTCATTGGCTTCCTGCTCCGCTTTGACTCTGGCCGCTTCGTCTGCGGCCGCTTTTTCCGCAGCAGCTTTATCCGCTGCTGCCTTATCTGCCGCGGCTTTGGCGATAGCGGCTTTCTTCTCGGCTTCAAGTTGCTGTTGTAATGCCAGCAGTTGTTCCGGTGTTACCGCCGGGTAGCCCTGGGCATCGTCCGGAATGGTGTGTACCGCAGGAATAGGGATCAGCGGGCCAAGGAAGCGGGGTTCGCGTTTAAGCAGATACAAATCCGTCAGCGCGCCGAGGCGGGCGAAGATCTCGCGGCTGCGCACGCTGAGCATATTTTTTGGCGATGGTACGGCGAAACATTGTGCCTGAATGCCCATGTGCAGCGCGATAAACAGCGCCCGCTCGCAGTGGAAACGCTGGGTGATAATGATGAAATCGTTAGTGTCGAAGACTTTGCGGGTACGCACGATGGAGTCGAGCGTACGGAATCCGGCGTAGTCGAGCACGATATCGCTGGCGGGAATACCGGCGGCAATCAGGTCGCGGCGCATGGTGCTCGGCTCGTTATAACTTTGCTGTGCATTGTCACCGCTCAGCAGCAGATATTTCACCTTGCCGCTGTTGTAGGCATTAATCGCGCCCTGAATCCGGTACAGGTAATACTGATTAATGACGCCGGTGCGGTAATACTTCGCTGTTCCGAGCACCACGCCGACCTGACGGTGCGGCAGGGTTTGTACTTCGTCATAAATGTAGGGCTGGGTACGTAAGCTTATCCACTGATCAAGCCCAATAGCGACAGCCAGCATCAGAATAATGATGCCGAAAACGCCAGCTATAAGTCGCTTAATCATAGGTATCCCTGTTATGACCGGATGGAAATCGGATCCAAGGCTACTTTACCTGTTCGGGGTTCGCAATACGTTGGACTCTGCATCCACAGGCTTCGCAGCTTTTTTCAGCACTTTTCAGTGAATTACTTCTTAATCTGCGCGACGTACTGCAATTTGGACGAAAAAAAAGACCAATGCTTAAGGCATTGGTCTGGATCATAGCCGGACTTCTTTTACTACCGTCGGATCAGAAAGACGTGCGCTTATAACTTCGGTACTGCGGTGCCCAGAAGTTATGCTCAATGGCTTTCGACAGAGAATCTTCTGACGTTACCATCGCCACGCCCTGCAACTGCGCGGCCTTACCGACGGCCATCGCGATGCATTTAGACACGCCCTGAATATCGTCAACGTCCGGCAGCAGCGAGCCTGTGCCTTCTGTGGCCAGCGGCGAACACTCTGCCAGTGTTCTGCTGGCGGCCATCAGCATACCGTCGGTAACGCGGGTGGCGCCCGAGGCAATCACACCCAGCCCGATCCCCGGGAAGATGAAGGAGTTGTTGCACTGTGCGATAGGGTAGAGCTTGCCTTTGTGGCTCACCGGTGCAAACGGGCTGCCGGTGGCGACCAGCGCGGCGCCGTCGGTCCAGTTCAGGATATCGGCAGGTGTGGCTTCCACGCGGGACGTCGGATTGCTCAGGGGCATCACCACCGGACGTGCGCAGTGTTTGTGCATTTCGCGGATGATTTCTTCGGTGAACAGCACCGGCTGGCCGGAAACGCCGATCAGCACGGTTGGCCTGGCGTTACGCACCACATCCAGCAGGGAAACGCTGTCGCTTTCCATGCCCCAGCTGGCCAGTGCGCTGCTTTTCTGCACCAGTTTGCTCTGGAAATCCAGCAGGTTAGGCAGTTTATCGGTGAGCAAACCAAAGCGGTCGACCATAAAGACTTTGGCGCGGGCTTCTTCTTCGCTCAGACCTTCAGATTTCATCTGCGCAACGATTTGTTCTGCGATACCACAACCGGCAGAACCCGCACCGAGGAAGGCGACTGTCTGATCGCTCAGTTTGCCCCCGGCGGCTTTACTGGCGGCAATCAGGCTACCCAGCGCCACGGACGCTGTGCCCTGAATATCGTCGTTAAAGCAGCACAGTTCATCACGGTAGCGTTCGAGGATCGGCATGGCATTCTTCTGTGCGAAATCTTCAAACTGCAGCAGCACGTTTGGCCAGCGGATTTTTACGGCCTGAATGAACTGATCAACAAACGCTTCATATTCTTCACCCGTAATGCGCGGATGACGCCAGCCCATGTACAGCGGGTCGTTGAGTAACTGCGGATTGTTGGTACCGGCGTCCAGAACCACCGGCAAGGTATACGCCGGGCTGATGCCGCCACAGGCGGTATACAGGGAAAGCTTACCGATCGGAATGCCCATGCCGCCGATGCCCTGGTCGCCCAGACCGAGAATGCGTTCGCCGTCAGTCACCACCACCACTTTTACGTGTTGTTTGGTGGCGTTTTGCAGCATGTCATCGATGTGGGCGCGGTTCGGATAAGAGATGAACAGGCCACGGGCGCGGCGGTAGATATCTGAAAAGTGTTCGCAGGCCTCGCCGACGGTCGGGGTATAAATCACCGGCATCATTTCGCTGAGATGGTTGTCCAGCAGACGGTAGAACAGCGTCTCATTGGTGTCCTGAATGTTTCTCAAATAGATGTGTTTATCGATGTCGGTTTTGAAATTCTGAAACTGGCGGTAGGCACGGTCAGCCTGTTCTTCGATGGTTTCCACCGCTTCCGGCAGTAAACCGTGAAGGTTAAAGTTGCTGCGCTCTTCTTCAGTAAAAGCGCTGCCTTTATTCAGTAACGGAAACTCTAACAGGATCGGGCCAGCGTGGGGAATGTACAGGGGGCGTTTACTTTCGTATTCAAGTTCCATCGTTTTACTCTTCCGGTTTTCAGAATGTTGTTTTTTATATTTCGGAGCGGTGAGGGTAACAGAGAGGAAATAAGGATTTCAAATGACAAATGTAATGACAATGTTATGTAACTAAAGACTCCGGAAACAGAGTCTTTAGTGTTAACCGGCTCACACTATCAGCAGGTCAGCGTGGTGATATCTTTGCAGCCCAGTGCTTTTAACGTGGCACGCGTGGCATCGTTTTGCGTGATCAACGCATCTTTTTGCTCGACCAGTACTGCACGGCGCACTTTCAGGCAATCTTCACCTGACATATTCAGCAGGATTAACGCGGCCTGCAAAGGAGGCAGGCTCGGATTGAATGCGGCGTTTTCGGCGTAACGGCCACCGAACTGTTTGCCGTTATGGGTTTCCAGCGCCACACCACTGTGCGACTTACTGTAAGGCGCATGACTTTGATTGCAGGCATCCAGTGCCATGAGTGCCAGGGAGT
The DNA here is from genome assembly GCF_009498575.1 of Rahnella sp. RcJ3. Lineage (NCBI taxonomy): Bacteria > Pseudomonadati > Pseudomonadota > Gammaproteobacteria > Enterobacterales > Yersiniaceae > Rahnella > Rahnella sp. RcJ3. The sequence continues at coordinate 276,742 of NZ_QSNX01000003.1, read as the reverse complement.
CGGTGCTTTCCAGTGTGTAACCGTGATTCACTTGGTCCATCAGCAGGGTGGTGATGTCCAGATCCTTTGGGCCGAAGGAGTGCGGCAGATAATCGCCAAGTGTTGCTACATCACGATCGGGCAGATGGATATCCAGCGCTGTGCCGCTGGTCAGCTCATTCATAAACTGACGACAATGCCCGCAAGGGGTGTAATTCACGGTGATGGAGGCCAGACGGGTTTCACCACGCAGCCAGGCGTGCGTGACTGCGGATTGCTCAGCGTGAACCGTTTGTTGCATCGGCGCACCGGCGAATTCCATGTTGGCACCGAAATACAAATTGCCTGAAATTCCGCGTGCAACCGCACCGACATTGAAATGAGAGATAGGCGTAACGGAACAGGCTGCGGCCAGAGGCAGCAGGGCAAATGCCAGCGCGTCATCGTCCAGTCCGGTCGCCTGTTTTATCTGCGCAACATCAGCCGCAGTGAGCATTGCCGGGAAGTCATCATGACGCAAAAACGGCTCAAGCGCGGAGGATAAATTTTCAGGGAGTGCCGCAAAGGCGGTGTGAAAACGTGCGTGCATAAACATTCGATCTCGCAGTGATTACGGTTGAACAGTGTAAAAGTCATTCCATGAATGTAGTGTGATGAATGTCACTTTTTCGATGTAATAAGTTCTGCTTCGTTGCATATTTGGGAGATGTTACGCAGAACAGCCGCCTTTCCAGACGGCTGTTAAAAAAGGATGACGGGGAATCAGTGAGCCGGGAACCACTTGTCATTGATCTTTTTAAATTCGCCGTTAGCTTTGATCCCTTCCAGCGCTGTGTTCAGCTTCGCCAGCAGTTCCTTATTATCAGGACGCACCGCCATGCCGACGCCGGTACCAAAGTATTGCGGATCTTTAATCAGCTCGCCGACTTCACCCAGATTCGGGTTGGATTTCAGCCAGCCGTTCAGCACGGCGGTGTCGCCTAACAGCCCGTCCAGACGACCACTTTTCAGATCCAGAATCGCATTCTGATAGCTGTCGTAACCGACGGTAGTGATTTCAGGATGCTTTTCCATCAGGTATTTCTGGTGCGTGGTGCCATTTTCCAGGCCAACACGCTTACCTTTCAGATCCGCAATAGAAGCAAACTTGCCTTTCGGCCCGATAATCATCGCCGTGTTAGCGTAGTAAGGCTGGGTGAACGTCACCTGTTTACTGCGCTCTTCCGTGATATCCATACCGGAAATAATCACATCGAAACGACGGAATTTCAGTGCCGGGATCAGACCATCAAACGGCTGATTGGTGAAGGTACAGGTTTCCTGCATTTGCTTACACAGCGCGTTCGCCAGGTCGATATCAAAACCAATAATCTGGTTGTCAGCGCCGATAGATTCAAACGGCGGATACGTGGCGGATGTGCCGAAACGAATGGTGTCCGCAGCGGTGGCAGTGAAAACCGTGGCAGACAAGAGGGCGGCGAGGATCAGCTTTTTCATGCAATACATTCCTGTTCAAAAAATGACATTCCCTTCATGGTACAGTTTACTGATTTTATTAATTTAATCGGGTAACTGGCAGGAAGTGAAACCTGAGAACAAAGTGCCACTAAATGAATTTATATGCAATAAATTTGATTAAAAAATTATAAATTGAAACAGGGGGATGTTTTTTCCGGCACAAAAAAAGGGACGATTTCTCGTCCCTTCAGATTCTTCTCTGGCTATCAGTTACGGCGTTCAAATGCCAGTGCACGACGCTCAATCAGGCGCATCATCAGGGTCAGCAACCCGTTCACGCACAGATAAACCACACCGGCCGCACCAAATACCATCACGTCATACGTACGACCGTACATCAGCTGGCTGTGACCCATCACATCCATCAGCGTAATGGTGTAGGCCAGCGAGGTACTTTTAAACACCAGCACCACTTCGTTGGAATACGATGACAGCGCGCGTTTAAAGGCGTACGGCAACAGAATGCGCAAGGTTTGCGGCTTCGACATGCCAAGTGCTTCGCACGACTGCCACTGGCCGGACGGAATAGCGCGTACCGCACCGGTAAACAACTGTGTGGTATATGCCGCGCTGTTCAGCGCCAATGCAAACATCGCGCAAAGCCACGGCTGCGACAGGACTTCCCATAACCACGGAATTTCGCGGATCGACGGAAACTGGCCCGGTCCGTAGTAAATCAGGAAGATTTGCACCAGCAACGGTGTGCCGGTAAACAGCGTGATGTAACCTTTAACGATCTGGCTGGCAACCGGCACTTTCAGCGTCAGAACGACGGTGAAAATCATCGCCAGTAACAGTGCAACAATCAGTGCCGCCACGGTCAGTGTCAGGCTGGTGTGCAATCCTTTCAGGACTTCAGGTAAATATTCCCACATCAGGATGCACTCCGTTCAAAGCGTGTGGTACGCAGTTCGATACGTTTAATCACGAACTGGCTGAACAGGGTAACAAGCAGATAGATACACGCCGCAATCACATACCAGGTAAATGGCTCCTGCGTACGGGTCGCAATGCTTTTGGTTTGCAGCATCAGGTCGTTCACGCTGATAAGGGATACCAGTGCGGTATCTTTCAGCAGCACCAGCCACTGATTACTCAGCCCCGGCAACGCATGACGCCACATCTGCGGCATGATCAGGCGGAAGAAAATCGCCGACTTTTTCATGCCCAACACCTGACCGGACTCCCATTGCCCTTGCGGCACGGCTTTCAGTGCGCCGCGCAATGTCTGCGATGCATAAGCCGAATACAGCAGGGAAAGGGCGATCACACCACACACAAACGGGCTGACTTCGAAGTTCTCAATCGGCAACTTGATCGGTATGGCGAACAGGCCAAGATTGATGCTGAAGCCATCGGCCAGCACCATCAGCAGCTGTGAGGAACCAAAATAGATGAACAGTACCACCAGGATTTCCGGCAGACCGCGCAGCACGGTAACCCACGCGGTGCCCAGCCAGCTAAGCGGCTTCCACGGCGCGGATTCCCAGACTGCGAAAATCATCGCCAGCACCAGGCCGAGGATCAGCGCACAAACGGCAAGGCCGACGGTCATCCCGGCGGCGCTTGCTAAAGGTTGGAATTCAGTCATTGATAGGCAAACTTATTGCTGGAACCATTTTGAATACAGCGTTTTGTAAGTGCCGTCTGCTTTCACTTTTGCCAGAGCATCATTCAGTTTAGTCAGCAATTCGGTATTGTTCTGACGAACCGCAACACCCAGGCCGGTACCGAAGTAAGTCGGGTCAGTGATTTTGTCACCCACAGCGGCCAGATTTTTGTTCTGTTTAAGCCATTCATTCACCACGGCGGTGTCACCGAATACGGCATCCAGACGACCGTTTTTCAGGTCCAGTACGGCATTCTGATAGCTGTCGTAAGGTACGGCGGTGATTTCAGGGTGCTTATCCATCAGGTATTTCTGATGAGTCGTGCCGTTTTGCATACCGACACGTTTGCCTTTCAGCGCAGCAACGTCAGTGAACTGACCAGAATGGGCGATGAAAATAGCAGAGTTATCGTAGTACGGGTTGGTGAAAGCCACTTGTTTCTGACGTTCAGGCGTGATGTCCATACCGGAAATCACCGCGTCAAAACGGCGGAATTTCAGGCTCGGGATCAGGCTGTCGAACGCCTGATTGGTGAACGTACAGGTTGCCTGCATCTCTTTACACATGGCGTTCGCCAGATCGACGTCAAAGCCCTGGATCTGATTGCTGGAGTCTACAAACTCAAACGGAGGATAAGACGCTTCCATCGCGAAACGGATGGTATCAGCAGCGCTGGCAGACAAACTGACGGTAGCCAGAACCGCGGCAATTACTAATTTTTTCATCGCAAACTCCGTAGAAACATCAATCAATGTATTGATAGAAATACAGTTTAGTGGGAAAGGTAGCTGGCAAACTCTTTGGTTTGCGGCTGTGCGAAAACGGAGGCATCGCCTTGCTCGACAATGCGGCCATTTTCCATGTACACCACGCGGCTGGCGGTCTTACGCGCAACTTCAACTTCGTGGGTCACGATAACCTGAGTAATGCCGGTGCCGGCCAGTTCGCGAATAATGCTGACGATCTGGGCGGTGATTTCCGGGTCAAGCGCGGCGGTAGGTTCATCAAACAGCAGAACCTGAGGCTCCATCATCAGCGCACGGGCAATCGCCACACGCTGTTGCTGGCCACCGGAAAGATGCAACGGAAAACGATCGGCGTAATCGGTCAGACGCAGACGGGTCAGCAATTTCTGGGCACGCGCGAGCGCAACGTCTTTGGTCAGCCCCAGCACTCGCATAGGCGCTTCCAGTAAGTTGTCGAGCACCGTGCGGTGCGGCCACAGATTGTATTGCTGGAAAACCATGCCGACGTTCTGACGCAATTCGCGAACGGCTTTTTCATCCGGTTTGCGGGTGAAATCGAAGGTATTACCGGCGATCTGCAAAGTGCCTGAACGCGGCATTTCCAGCAGGTTCAGAACACGTAACAGGGAGCTTTTGCCTGCACCACTTGGGCCGAGTAAAACCAGAGTTTCACCGGCAGGGCAGTCGAGCTGAATGTCAAAAAGCGCCTGATGCACGCCGTAGAAGCAGTTGATGCTATTAAGTTGAATACTCATGCGCAAATAGTGAATAGCCATTGATGCCGCAGATGGTAACTTCCGCAGCATAGTTATGCAACGATCGCGGCTTAAAAATTATGTGTTACCGCAGGAATGCAAAAGTGTAGCACATCATATTGTTAAACCGCTGTGACGGGGATGTTGGTCAATGACGATAATTCATCACTGACCCACATTATGCAGCCGCTATTTTAGAGAAAGGAATGGCTTACTGGTGTTCTAAAACCTGGCGCAGTGTGCCACTTGAAGCGAAATCGAGGTTTGCCATATAACGCACATCATCAACCGTCCAGCATTGGCCTTCACGCACCATCAGCACTTCATCTTTCCAGCTTGTCGATGCGCCTTTGTCTTTCTCATGTGTGAAGGTGACGCGCAGGGGAATGTTACTGGCGTCGGTGTTCGGTATGGTGGAGGCGCTGTCTACGGAGGCAGACGTCGGTCCATCAAACAGGCTGGAGAAAATGTCACCATCGCCTGAACCAGCACCCGTTTTCTCGTTCGGTGAGGCGGCGATATCGACTTTCGGATGTGACTGCGCTTTCAGCAGCGCATCATACAATGCGGTGCTCAGATAAGGTCGGTATGCGGCCAGTTGGCTGGAATTGGGTAATCCGCTGCCGCCTTGTTTAATGCGAAAATCATAGAATTGCTGAGCAACGCTGTCAGGGCCGCCATCGACACAGGGTGCGGTGCGGCTGCCAATGTCCTTATATGCAGGTTCTACCGTGGTGCAGGCACTTAACATCAGTACCAGCGGGATGGCGGCGACAAGGGTTTTCTTTTTCATTGTATTCCTTACTGAAAGATTGAACATTTTCACCATGACGTTCTTTACCATACAGTATAAAACCGATTTGGCTTAATGCATGACGAAGAGAAATCAGTCAAAGGTAATACCTTGATCTCTCACGCAGGGTTTATGCTATTAATGACATTATTGCCAGGATTTGGACGACAACTGATAAGGAATACGCATGCAAATTTCAACCACTCCGACCCTCGAAGGTTTCACCATCGCTGAATATTGCGGCGTAGTGACGGGCGAAGCGATTTTAGGGGCAAATATTTTTCGTGATTTCTTTGCTGGTGTGCGCGATATCGTCGGTGGGCGTTCCGGCGCTTATGAAAAAGAGCTGCGCAAGGCGCGTGAAATTGCTTTCCGTGAACTGGAAGAACAGGCGAAAGAGCGCGGTGCGAACGCGGTTGTCGGTATTGATATCGATTATGAAACCGTGGGCAAAGACAGCAGCATGCTGATGGTCAGCGTGTCCGGCACCGCAGTGATTGTGCATCGCAAATGATCTGTCAGCGTGTGAAACGGGGTCTGTTCACCGTCGCATTACTCATGATGGCCGGTTGTCAGCACGCCAGCCAGCAGGGCGCGGATGCGCCATTCCGGCTGGAAACGGCGCGACAGGCGCAGGGCGCAGATCAGCGGATCCGTTTTCTGGTGATCCATTACACCGCTGAAGATTTCGACAACGCATTAAATACGCTTACAGATGAGCACGTCAGCGCACATTATCTGATCCCGGCGCAACCGCCACTTGAAGCGGGTAAACCGGTGGCGTGGCAACTGGTGCCTGAAAATATGCGCGCCTGGCATGCCGGTGCCAGCAGCTGGCGCGGGCGTACCAATCTTAACGATACGTCGGTGGGCATCGAACTGGAGAACAAAGGCTACAGCAACTATTTGCTCGGCAAAAAATTCTATCCGTTCCCGCCTGCGCAAATAGATTTACTGGCTAATCTGAGCCAGGAGATTGTCGCGCGTTATCAGATAGAACCGCGCAATGTGGTGGCGCACAGCGATATCGCGCCGCAGCGCAAAGATGACCCCGGTCCGCTGTTCCCCTGGCAGGAAATGGCCGAACGTGGGATTGGCGCGTGGCCGGATGCGGCGCGGGTGAATCAGTATCTGGCGGGACGTAATCCGCAACAGCCTGTCGATCAGGCGCAGTTGCTGGTGTTGCTGAAAGCGTACGGATATTCAGTGGAAGATAATATGACGCCGCGTCAGCAGCGTCGGGTGATTGCGGCATTCCAGATGCATTTCCGCCAGAGTGATTATCGCGGCCATGCGGATGCTGAAACTGAAGCGATCGTCCGGGCGCTGTTACAGCAGTTTCCGGAGAAGAACGACTGAAACCAGCGACTGACCTGTACGGTCAGTCGCGTTTCGGACCGATGCCGTGCAGCCCCTGAAGTTTACCGTGATCGCGTAACCAGTCGGCGGTGCGGATAATCCCCTGATCGAGTGAAATCACCGGCACATAACCGAGTTCTTTCTGCGCACGCTGTGTGTCGAGCGTGAGATCGAAATTGAGTTTTGCCACACTGTAATGCGTCAGCACCGGTTCTTTCTGCGAGCTTTTGCTGATGCGCTCCATGCCCCGCGCCATCATATCCAGCAGCGGATACGGTACCGAACGGATGCGATATTTGATATCCAGATTTTCCATCAGTTGTTTCACCAACGTACACAGCGGACGCGGTTGCTGATTTGTAATATTGAACGCGCGACCTGATTCTGTTGCCTGCGACTGCGTCGCCAGCCACATTGCATGCACGGCATTCTCAACGTAGGTCATGTCCACCAGCGCTTCTCCGCCGCGTGGCAGCATCAGTGTTCCGCCATATTTCAGCATTTGCAGCAAACGCGGCATCATGACGTTGTCGTGCGGGCCGAAAATGCCCTGCGGTCGCAAAATGGTGAAATGCGTTTGTGGATTCGACAATGCCAGCGTGTGGATCACCTGTTCACCGGCGGCTTTGCTGCGTGCAAAGGAGTTGGCGAAACGGTGCGGGCGAAAGTCTTCCTGAATATCACGGTGATGGTGAAAATCGAAGTAGATCGCCGGTGACGAAATATGCACGAAGTTTTCCACACCATATGCCGCGGACCATTCGCCCAGACGCCGTGTGGCGCGCACATTCGCCAGCTCGAATTCCTGTTCACTGCCCCACGGCGACATCAGCCCTGAGCAGTGCCAGACGGTATCGATATCTGCCAGCAGGGCTTTGGCCTGAGCAGACACCAGCGTGGTGAGATCGGCGTGAATAAATTCTGCGCCCATTTTCTGCAAAAGCGATCCCATGGCGGCATTCCGTCCCGTCGCCCTGACTTTGATGCCTTTATTTCGCAGAAACTCAACGGCATTTCTTCCAAGACCGCCGCTCGCACCGGTAACCAAAACCTTCATATACAGGCCAATGCCTTCATAAATAGAGAAAAATTGTTGTCAGCGTCGGGGTTCTGGCACCCCTCAGCAATAAGGGTGCCATTCTTTCGTGAAATTGTGCGGGTTGCAATGGGAAAGGGGGAAAGCTGTGTCTGAAAGCAGATTAAATGACCCTCTTTAGCGTCCGCAACGGTCTTTCTGCCGGGCAAGGCTGGCGATGCGTTTTGCCATACCACGAAAAATAAACTGATGAGCGGGCATCATACTGAACCAGTAAAGCAGGCCGCTGAACCCTGCCGGATGCCACCAGGCGCGCACATCCAGGCTGCGGCTTTCACCGTGGTCGGTAATCGTGAACGTTAAACGACCGAGCCCCGGCGCTTTCATGCCGAATAACAGCGCCAGTTCGCGCTGAGGTTTCAGGCCGATCACTTTCCAGCCATCAATTTTATCGCCAGGTTTCAGGAAATCACGATCCGGACGGCCGTATTTCACGCCGCCGCCGAGTAAATCGTCGATCCGTGCCCGCGTTTTCCACAAACCGTTGGCATAGAAATACCCTTCAGCGCCCCCAAGCTGCTGAATGACTTTCCATAATGCGGCTTTTGACGCCGACGTTTCCAACGTGAAACCCGCCTGTTTCGGATAATAACCGTAGCCTGGACGCCAGCGCGCACGGGCGTCAGGATCGTATCCCCAGTCCGGTGAATCCATGATCTGTTGCTGTTCTTTTTCCAGCGTACTGCGGATCGCCTCATCAATGGGGATCAGTGTTTGCGGGATCAGCTTTTGCAGTTTCTCACTGTCGGCCGGTAAATCGTGGTTCAGCCCCTGGATCAGCGCTTTTGCCAGTGACGTCGGCACGGAGGTGATCAGGCTGAGAAAATATACCGAAACAAAAGATGTTGGCAGGGGAACGGGGAGCAGCCAGCGGCGTTTACCGCTCATCGCGATAAAGCGTTTAAACAGCGTCTGATAGCTGATGTATTCCGGCCCCGCAGCCTCCAGAATCTGATTTTCAGTGGCGGGCAGTGTCACCAGCCCCTGTAAATAATTAAGCAGATTTTCCAGTGCAATGGGCGACGACTTTGAGCGAACCCAGCGCGGCGGCGTCAGCACCGGCAGGTTGTACACCATGTCACGCATCACTTCGAACGCGGCAGAACCGGCACCAATCACGATGCCGGTGCGCATTTCCGTCACCGGAATAGTACTCATGCGCAGCAAATCGCCGGTGAGTTTTCTCGCCTGCAAATGCGCTGAATGATTGCCTTCCGGCTGCATTGAGCCGAGATAAACAATGTGCTTAATGGAGGAATCTTTCAGTGCCAGCAGAGTGTGCTGCGCCGCCTGCCGTTCTTTTTCCAGTAAATCATCATCTTCTGCCATGGCGTGAACCAGATACACCAGCACGTCAGCGCCTTCAAAGGCGGCAGCCAACGTTTTACTCTGATAGACATCCGCGAAGCAGCAGCGGACGTTTGGCCATTTTTGCTGTTGCAGCCATTCGATACGGCGTGCGGCGGCCGTGACCTTGAAACCTTGCTGGCTCAGATGCGCCGTCAGATGTTGTCCGATATACCCGCTGGCACCGAGAACGACGATCCGGCCAGTGTGTGTCGTGATTGGCATTTCCATTTGCTCGGTCAGTGTAAGGGAGATAAAGCAGAAAGTACGGCGATACCCGCGCAGGCTATCGCCGTCAACCGGATTGTCAGGCGTGCTGATGCAGGAATTCCTGCCACAGCGCCACGACTTTTTGCAGATCTTCACGACTGATATTGATATGCGTCAGCACGCGTGTGACCGGCCCCGCACTGATGATCACACCGCGCTCCTGCATCCACGGCCCCATTTTGGCTGCCAGTTCCGCGCTTTGTTTAATGTACAGCACATTGGTTTGGGCACCGGGTTCAGCGATTTCTACGCCGATTTTGCGCAGTTCCTGTGCCAGCCACTGTGCATTGTCGTGGTCATCTTGCAGACGTGAAACGTTATTTTCCAGCGCGTAAATTGCTGCTGCGGCCAGAATACCGGACTGGCGCATACCACCACCGGTCATTTTGCGCCAGCGGTTAGCACGCTGGATGTAATCTTTGCTGCCGACCAGAAGGGAACCAATCGGTGAGCCCAGACCTTTCGACAGGCAGATGGTCAGCGTGTCGCAATACTGAGTGATCTCACGTAATTCCACGTTCAGTGCCACTGCCGCATTCATGATACGCGCGCCATCAATGTGCAGTGCCAGCCCTTTTTCACGGGTGAAGGCGAACGCCTTTTGCAGATAATCCAGCGGAAGCACTTTGCCACTGTGGGTGTTTTCCAGGCTCAGCAGACGGGTCCGGGCAAAATGGATATCATCGGGCTTGATGGCTGCCGCGATCTTATCCAGCGGGATAGAACCGTCAGCATCCATGTCCAGCGGCTGAGGCTGGATACTGCCGAGCACCGCGGCTCCACCTGCTTCATACATATAATTGTGAGCTTTCTGACCAACAATATATTCTTCGCCACGCTGGCAGTGCGTCAGCAACGCCACCAGATTGGCCTGCGTACCGGTTGGTAAAAACAGCGCCGCGTCTTTGCCACACAACTTTGCCGCCATGTCCTGTAAAGCATTTACCGTTGGGTCATCGCCGTAGACATCATCGCCGACTTCAGCGCGGGCCATGGCCTGACGCATAGCTTCACTGGGGCGGGTTACGGTATCACTGCGTAAATCGATCAACGTGGCTTCCTTCTGGGTGAATGCCCCTTAAGGGGGCAGGTATGATTATTTAATCATGCACTATAGCCCTGTCGGGGTTATCGCAGCCAGTTGGTTTTTGCCAGTTCGACCACTTCGTCGCCCCGGCCGCTGATCACCGCGCGCAGCATGTACAGGCTGAAGCCTTTTGCCTGTTCGAATTTTATCTGCGGTGGCATCGCCAGTTCTTCAGTGGCGGTGATCACATCGATCAGCACCGGCCCCTCGTAGGCGAACGCATCCTGCAAGGCGGTGTTGATATCGGAGGATTTTTCAACCCGAATACCTTTGATGCCAGCAGCTTCAGCGATAGCGGCGAAATCCGGGTTTTTCAGCTCGGTGCCATCCGTCAGATAACCGCCGGATTTCATTTCCATTGCGACAAAGCCCAGTACGCTGTTATTGAAAATAATGATTTTCACCGGCAGCTTTTGCTGCGCCAGCGTCAGGAAATCCCCCATCAGCATGGCAAATCCGCCGTCGCCGCACAGCGCCACAACCTGACGTGAGCGGTCAATGGCCTGCGCACCAATCGCCTGCGGCATGGCGTTGGCCATCGAGCCGTGGTTGAACGAGCCGAGCAAACGGCGCTGGCCGTTCATTTGCAGATAACGACACGCCCAGACGGTCGGCGTGCCGACGTCGCAGGTGAAAATCGCATCGGCAGCGGCAAAGCGGCTAATCTGCTGCGCCAGATATTGCGGGTGGATCGGTTGCTTGTCGTTCGGCGTCGCCAGCCCGTCGAGATCTTTGCGCGCTTCCTCGTAATGCTTCAGCGCCTTGTCGAGGAACTTGCGTTCATTTTTTACCTGCAACTGCGGCAGAAGGGCGGTCAGGGTGGATTTTATGTCGCCGACCAGCGCCATATCCACATGGCAATGTGCACCGATGCTGCCCGGATTGATATCAATCTGAATGATTTTGGCATCGGTTGGATAAAACGCGCGATACGGGAATTGCGTGCCGAGCAGGATCAGCGTGTCGGCATTGAGCATGGCATGATAACCGGAAGAGAAGCCGATCAGCCCGGTCATACCGACGCTGTACGGGTTATCCCATTCGATATGTTCTTTGCCGCGAAGTGCATGCACCACCGGCGCTTTCAGGGTTTCAGCCAGTCTGATCACTTCATCGTGCGCACCCGCGCAGCCGCTGCCACACATCATCGTAATGTTGGTCGCGCCGTTCAGCAGTTCCGCCAGCTTTTCCAGTTCTGTAGGCTGTGGCGTGACTTTTGGCAGCACAGGCGGATACCAGCTGACTTTAGCATCTTCCGGCGCAGGCTTGAGCGCCACATCACCCGGCAGCACAATCACTGATACGCCACGGTTGAGAATGGCTTTGCGCATGGCGATCGCCAGTACCTGAGGGAGTTGCTCGGGATTGCTGATCAGTTCGCAGTAATGGCTGCATTCACGGAATAATTCGGTCGGGTGGGTTTCCTGAAAGTAACCGCTGCCGATTTCACTCGACGGGATATGCGCGGCAATCGCGACAACCGGCACATGATTGCGATGGCAATCGAACAGGCCGTTGATCAGATGCAGGTTGCCCGGGCCACAAGAACCGGCGCACACCGCCAGTTCGCCGGTGATTTGTGCTTCGGCTCCGGCGGCGAATGCGGCCACTTCCTCATGGCGCGTACCCAGCCATTCGATGGTACCCATGCGGTTCAGGCTGTCGCTTAACCCGTTCAGGGAATCGCCGGTGACGCCCCAGATCCTTTTTACGCCTGCTGCCTCGAGAGTTTTCGCCAGGTATGCTGCTACGCTTTGTTTCATAGTCCCTCCGGTGCGCCCGTCATCCTTCGAGCTGCCTCTGCGTTGGCTGCTTTCGCGAACCCGGTCACATACTTATGTATGCTCCCGGCGATTCACTCAGTTGCCGCCTTGATCCAACTCGAATGATTTAGGGCTAATTTTCAAATAAGTGGATTAAGCATAGTCCACTGATTACATCCTTGAATGTTCAGCCTTAAACCATACAAAAATATGCGGAGGAGGGAGGTGAAGAATTGTAAATCTGCCCGCGCAGACTGTAAAAAGTCATGAGCGGGCAGTGAGTTACTGCGGGAGATCAGGCGAGGGTGACGTCGCCCTGGAGCTGACAGCTACAGGCCAGCACATAACCCTGAGCGACCTCTTCGTCGGTCAGTGTCATGCGGCTGGTGGTCTGGTAATCACCGGAAAGTATCCGGGTTTTACAACTGCCGCAGACGCCTGCACGGCAGGCTGCGGTGACCGGCAAACTGTGCTGTTCCATGGCTGCCAGCAATGTCGTTCCCACCGGTACGCGGTAATTCTGTAACGGTGTCAGGTGGGTCAGCGTCAGTTGCTGGTCGGCAGACACTTCAGTTTGCTGTGCCTGAAACTGCTCTTTGACGATATTCTCTGCCGTTGCGCCCAGTTGTTTCACCCATTCTCCGGCCAGTTGCATATAAGGCGCAGGGCCGCAAATCATTACCCGACGTTCACGGATATCCGGCACCTGACTTTGCAGTAGATCCTGGCTCAGGCGACCGGCGATTTGGCCGGGTTTTGCATCCTGTTCCACAAGAAGAATCAGATTAAGCTGCGGATACGCTGCGGCCAGTTGCTGCCATTCTTCGGCAAAAATGATGTCCTGCGGGCTGCGCACGCTGTAAAACACCTGCACGCTTTGCGCCGGATGATGCGCCAGAATATCGCGCGTGATCGACATAACCGGCGTCACGCCACAGCCAGCCGCCAGCAACAACAAAGGCTGTGGCGTATCGCAGGTGAATTCCCCCAGCGCATCGCTCAGCCAGAGATAATCACCGGCTTTCACCTGCTGCGTCAGCCATGGCGAACCTACGCCGCCCCCGATGCGGCGCACCGTCAGCTGAATAAAGCGGCTATTGCCCGGTGTGGAAGACAGTGTATAGGCACGCTGTACGTCACCACTCTGGCCAATATTCACCAGAGCAAACTGGCCGGGACGGTACGAATACACATCGTGATTAATCAGCGACAGCGTGCGGACATCCGGCGTTTCCTGTGTGACGGAATACACCTGCATGCGGTTCTGGCACAACGCGGTCGGCTGATCGGGAAATAAGGGAAAATTCATTTCAGCTTACTCCGGCAGCATGGTTTTCAGATCCTGCTCAACCGAGGTGATTGCGCGCAGGCCAAATTTTTCATTCAGGATCGCCAGCAGGTTATCGGTGAGGAAGGCCGGTGCCGTCGGGCCGGTGGCGATATTTTTTACGCCAAGCGACAGCAGGGTCAGCAGGATCACGATCGCTTTCTGTTCAAACCACGACAGCACCAGACTCAGCGGTAAATCATTCACACCGCAGCCTAATTTCTCAGCCAGATTCACGGCCAGAATAATGGCGGAATAGGCGTCGTTACACTGGCCGACGTCCAGCAGACGAGGCAGGCCTTCAAGCGTACCGAAATCCAGTTTGTTGAAGCGGTATTTGCCGCAGGCCAGCGTCATGATCAGGCAGTCCTGCGGTACGCTAAGCGCCAGATCGGTGAAGTAGCTGCGTTCTCCGCGACTGCCGTCACACCCGCCGATCAGGAAGATGTGGCGCAGTTTTTTTGCGGCAACCAGATCGATGACGGTGTCTGCTGCGCTGAGTAACGTCTGGCGGCCGAATCCGACGGTAATTTCCTGTTCAATCTCGCTGTAGCGGAAGCCCGGAAGCTGCAATGCCTGCGCAATCACCGGCGCAAAATCTTCGCCTTCCAGATGTTGCACACCCGGCCAGCCGACAATGCTGCGGGTCCAGATGCGGTCACCATAATTCCCGACATTCGGGTCAATAATACAGTTCGAGGTCATGACGACAGGGCCGGGGAATTTGGCGAACTCCACCTGCTGATTTTGCCAGCCGCTGCCGTAGTTACCGGCCAGATGCGGGAATTTTTTCAGTTCGGGATAACCGTGCGCCGGCAGCATTTCGCCGTGGGTGTAAATATTGATACCGGTGCCGACGGTTTGCTCGAGCAGCATCTGCAAATCTTTCAGGTCGTGACCGGAAATCAGAATCGCTTTACCTGCCAGCGGACGGACATTGACCGCCGTCGGTTGCGGATGTCCGTAAGCATCGGTTTCGCCTTTGTCCAGAATGGCCATCACGCCAAAGTTCATTTTGCCGATTGCCATCGCGTTCGCGAGCAGCTCGCCCATGTCGGACGGTTGCGTGCCCAGCCACGCCATCAGGCGATGATATTCGGCGTAAATGGCGCTATCAGACTGGCCCAGAACATGCGCGTGCTCCATATACGCCGCTGCACCTTTCAGGCCATACAGGCACAGCATACGCAGGCCGTGAATGTCATCACCGATCTGCGCTTTGTCACCGTTGAGCGCAAATTGCTGTGCCTGCTGTTGCAGCTCGCTGAGATTATCGCTCACCAGTTCCAGTGCGGCCAGCGGATGGTTAATGGTGATTTCCGCATCCATCAGACGGCAGCGGGTAGCCAGCGATTCGCGATAAAGAACGGCTTCACGGGCATAACCGACGATACGCTCAGAATCGAAGTTTACGTTGGTCAGCGTGGAGAAAAAGGCGCGGGGTGCGAAGCTGTCGATCTCTTCATCAATGATGCCATACCCGCGTGCGGTCAGTGCCCAGGCAGATAAACCTTCTAACACCGCGACCAGTAAGTCTTGTAAATCAGAAGTTTCGGCTGTTTTGCCACACATACCTTGCGCATACGCGCAACCATTGCCCACCGGGGTACGGACTGTTTGTTCACATTGCACACAAAACATAATGAGGTCCTTTTAAAGTTGCATTTGAAATGCTTGTTTTGATGCAAGCCTAGAGCTGGCTGAGACAGAAATGAAGGGATTTTTAAGACAAAGTGACGCGGAGTTGATTTACCGCAAGTTTTGCCGGGCGGTTCCCGCTGCGGGATGGCAGCGGGACGGGCAGGGATCAGGCAGAAAAAAAGGCCATTAAGACCGGGGCAATCAGGCTGAGGATAAAGCCGTGCACCACGGCCGGAGGCACCATATCCAGTCCGCCGCTGCGCTGTAACACCGGCAGGGTAAAGTCCATGGATGTCGCGCCGCACAGGCCGAGAGCCGTCGAACGGCTGCTGCGCACCAGTGTCGGAATCAGCATGATGGCGCAGAGTTCGCGGGCAAGATCGTTAAAGAAGGCCGCGCTGCCAATCACCGGTCCGAAAGAATCTGTCAGAACGATGCCTGAAAGCGAATACCAGCCATAACCGGAGGCGATGGCCAGCCCGGTTTTCAGCGGTAAACCCAGCAGCAGTGCGGCAAGTGCACCGCCAATCAGGGCGCTGAGGGCCACCACGATTGCTACCATCATGCCGCGACGGTTCAGGATAATCTGGCGCAGGGTCATGCTGCTGTTGCGCAGTTGCAGACCGACCAGCGCCAGCAGGAATAACAACGCGATTTCGCTGGCCTGCGACGCGAAGGTAAGCCAGTGCCATTGTGTCAGACCCAGCGCAAAACCCCCGACCACCACGCCGCACAGTTTCAGTGATTCCAGTGCCATGTGAATGCGGGACGGCAATTTTTCCTGTTTATACTGCGTTTTCCAGGGCTTGCGGCGTTCCAGCAACCACAGCGCGGCGTAGTTCATCACGAAGATGCACAGGAAACAGACGGCGGCATATTTGAAAATCAGCAGCAAATTGGTGCTGAGATTGTCCAGGAAAGCCAGACTGATGCCCATAATGAACAGGATGACGTACACCATCCAGCTCAGTAACTGGTTAACAAGATGCAACAGGGCACGGTTTTTGAGCGGAATAAGGTAGCCGGCAATCAGCGGCAAAAGAATAATTAACAGCCCGGAGTACATGATGCAAAAGTCCCTGAAAAGTAAGATCCCATGAGTGGCGCGCAGCACATAAAATGCCGCCCGCCACGCTAACGAAAAGTTATCTGACTGTAAAGCAGCTTCGGCACGCAGAGATATCTCTGCGAGCTTGACCTGAACCGATTTTTAACGCCATGCTCAGGAAAGTTTTGAGCACACAGGAGGCGTCTGATGTATCTGGAACGTGTTGATATTGTCGGTTTTCGCGGGATTAACCGCCTGTCTTTGACGCTGACGCAGCCCGCGCAACGTGGCGCATCGATTACCGGTTCTGCCCATCAGGGGCAGGCCGAATCCTTTCTGACCAACACCGTGTTAATCGGCGAGAACGCCTGGGGGAAATCCAGCCTGCTCGATGCGTTAACTCTGCTGCTTTCCCCCGAATCTAAATTGTACTGCTTTAAAGAGGAGGATTTCTATTTCCCGGCAGGCGAAGAGGAGGCCAAATCACAGTACCTGCACGTGGTGTTTACATTTTGCGAGAACCAGGCCGGTCATCATATGTCGCCGCGCTTTAATCCGCTCTCACCGCTTTGGGTGAAATGTGCCGATAAACTGAACCGTATCTATTATCGTCTTGAAGGAGAGCTGGACGACGATGGCAGCGTGATGACGCTGCGCAGTTTTCTGTCGTCCAACGGTCAGCCTTTAAATCTGACGACGATTGATCCGCTTGCGCAGGCGTTGATCCGCCTGAACCCGGTATTACGCTTACGCGATGCGCGCTTTATTCGCCGTCTGCGCAGCGAAACACTGGCGCCGCGGCTGGCAGTCAATAATGAAGAGCTGGCAAAACAGCTTGATGAACTGACGCGCGAATTGGTTCACAGCCCGCAGACGCTGAAAAACAGTGAACTGCGCAGTGGCCTGTCGGCGATGCGACAGTTGCTGGAACACTATTTTGCCGAGCAGGGGACGTCCAGCAGCGCACCCTGGCAGCAAAAGCGTCATGGCCGGGCGGAGAGCCGCCGCGCATGGCGTTCGCTGGATAACATCAATCGCATGATTGCCGAACCCAACAGCCGCAGTATGCGGGTGATGCTGCTTGGCATGTTCTCGACATTGTTACAGGCGAAAGGCTCGGTGGTGCTGCATCCGGATGCCCGGCCACTGTTACTCATTGAAGACCCCGAAACCCGTTTGCATCCGATCATGCTATCGGTGGCCTGGGGATTACTGGATCAGTTGCCGTTGCAGCGTATCACCACCACCAACTCCGGCGATTTGTTGTCGCTGGTGCCCGTTGAGCAAATATGCAGACTGGTGCGTGAGTCCGGCCGCGTCGCGGCTTACGCCATCGGTCCTGAAGGGCTGAGTATGGAAGACAGCCGCCGCATCGCTTTCCATATCCGTTTTAACCGTCCCTCGTCTTTATTCGCCCGCTGCTGGCTGCTGGTGGAAGGCGAGACCGAAGTCTGGTTGCTGAACCAGCTGGCGCGTCAGTGTGGTTATCATTTTGAATCGGAAGGGATAAAGGTTATTGAGTTTGCACAATGTGGCCTGAAGCCTCTGCTGCGTTTTGCGCGGCAAATGGGCATCGAATGGCATGCGCTGGTCGACGGTGACGAAGCCGGTCGCAAATATGCTGCGACAGTGATTGCGAACGTGGAAAACCACAATGATACGCTGCGATATCGCCTGACGGCGTTGCCGTCGCAGGATATCGAACACTTTTTGTATCGCGAGGGTTTTGAAGACGTTTACCGCAAGAATGCGGCGATACCGGACAATGTGCCGATGTCGCCGAGAAGAATTATCGATAAAGCCATTCACCGCAGTTCGAAGCCAGATCTGGCGATTGATGTGGCACTTGCGGCCTCGTTGCGGGGAACCTCGTCTATTCCTCCGCTGCTGCGGCAAATGTTTTCCCGCGTGGCATGGCTGGCACGCGGCAGGGCGGATTAAGCGGCGTGGCTGTTTTCGGTTATCACGGGGTTGCCATGTCCGCTGGAAAAAGTGCGACGGATCTGCGTTTCCAGATCGTCTAACAGCTGGTAACGGCGACGGTATTCCGAGCGTCGTTTACTGGCGATTTCTTCCAGCGGGCGATGGGCAATCTGTGAAGGTAAATGGAAATAACCGTCATCGCCCGGTTTAGCATCCAGCGTTTCCCAAAAACTGTCGTAATCGGCAAACACCATGCCTTTGCGTTTTTTGTAGCGCGGGTTTTCATAAATATGGGTGTGATTTCCCACCGCCACGATTTGCTGCATGCCGGTGACGTCTGCGAGTGTGGTCAGCGCTTCAATCACCAGACGTTTAGGGAATAAACCGTGGCAGGCTTTGGTCGCTGTTTGTATCTCCAGATGATCCACGTGCGCGCGTGGCCCCTGTAACGCGCCGATAAACAGCGTAGGACGCCCCTGATATTCAATAAACGAAAACGTCACGATCGCAATCGGTTCACCCTGCGGAGTATTAAATGTCAGGGTGGCTTCGCCTTCTTTATCGAGACGGCTGATGGCATTAAAGGCGACAAAAAAATGTTGCCCCTCTTTGCCTGTCAGCGTGGCGATCGCCATCGGCTTTTTATTCAGATAACCGTGATTAATAGCGTCGGGCAGGCAATGACCAATCATATCGTAGTGATCAGTGATGCGTTTCATCGCCTGTTGCGGCGTGATATTTGCCGACTGATACGCCCTGTGCAGCTTACAAGGCAGGCTGGGCATGGCGGTCAGGATTTCGTCGCGCTGCGGATGCTGTGCCAGATAATCAAGCATCCCAAGCGTTCTGCGCGGGTGCGCCAGCGTGCGGAAGAGGAATTTGAGGCGATAGCGTGGTAATTCCCATGATGGCCCCGGCGTTATCTGACGGGTGAGCAATGCCTTCATTAACTGAAGGCCGGTAAGTGGCGCCTTTTCTACAGAAGGGTAGCTGAAAGTAGTCATGGAAATACCTGTTGTCGTGAGCCAGAGTTTTGTGGTGGCTATTTCATCAGGCCAAGAATAAACAGGTATACAACGGTGGGAATTATGGAGAAATTGCATGTAATTTGTTGAGATGATGTTTAGATTTACATCCTCATATGATGTGTCTTAGCAATTTGTGTCTAAAAAATGTACTTTTTTTCACGCTCAGGACTTGAAGCCGGAAGCATTCTCCCCCATAAATAAAAATGCCAGTCAGTAAGTGACCGGCATTTGCAGTTGAAGCGTTATCTGATGCGTGATGCTGAACCGGTCAGGCGACCACTTCACTTTCCACTGGAATAATGAGACTGGCATGATTCCCCTTTGGGCCTTCATGAACGTCGAAATTGACCTGCTGGCCGGCTTTCAGAGTCCGGTAACCCTCCATCTGGATTGTGGAGTAGTGAGCGAAGATGTCTTCACCGCCATTTTGCGGGCAAATGAAGCCAAAGCCTTTAGCATTATTGAACCATTTAACAGTACCCGTCTGCATGCTTCTACATCCCTCTCATGACTAGTCTGGTAGTAAATAGATAAAGCCAGTTGAGTGAGCCCGAAGGCCGGAACACGGCGGATAAGCGTCTGTTCAGGCCGGTTTAAACTCCGTTCAGCTCACGAATTTACACTCTAGTGGAATAGAGTTAGACGTCAAGGAAACGGCATTTGTCGCGGGGGAGCAGATAACCAAAGTTTGAAGCAGGTAACGCTATTGACATATTTTGTTAAGTTTTGCCCGGCGTTGTCTGACGTACGTAGACATTTTGTGCAGCGGCAAGGTGAGGCCAGAGATGGTAAAATACGGTAATAACAGCGCGAGGCTCTGCAGAAAGTCTTCCCGTTTGTGTATTTGGCTTCCAATACGATCTTCACAGGTGATGAACAGGCAATGGGTAATAATCAAGACTGGCTAAATTTTGAACATTTGGCGGCGGATAAGCAAAAGGATGAGGTAAAACCGCCATCTATGTATAAAGTTATATTAAACAACGACGATTACACTCCAATGGAATTTGTGATTGACGTTCTGCAAAAGTTCTTTTCTTATGATATTGAACGTGCAACGCAACTGATGCTCCAGGTGCACTACAGAGGTAAAGCGATATGCGGCGTTTATACTGCCGAAGTCGCGGAAACCAAGGTCGCACACGTAAATGAGTACGCCAAGGAGAATGAGCATCCGTTGCTGTGTACGCTGGAAAAAGCCTGATTAAGGCAATCTATTTGGGAGGTGCCTATGCTCAATCAAGAACTTGAACTCAGTCTCAACATGGCTTTCGCAAGAGCCCGTGAGCACCGGCATGAGTTTATGACCGTGGAGCACCTGTTGCTGGCGTTGCTCAGCAACCCTGCTGCCCGTGAAGCGCTCGAAGCTTGTACAGTTGATTTAGTGGCCCTGCGCCAGGAACTGGAAGCCTTCATCGAGCAAACCACACCCACCTTACCTGCCAGTGAAGAGGAACGTGACACCCAGCCTACGCTGAGTTTCCAGCGCGTTCTGCAACGTGCGGTATTCCACGTGCAATCTTCTGGCCGCAGTGAAGTGTCCGGCGCCAACGTTCTGGTCGCGATTTTCAGCGAACAGGAATCTCAGGCTGCCTACTTACTGCGTAAACATGATGTCAGCCGCCTTGATGTGGTGAACTTTATCTCGCACGGCACCCGTAAAGATGAATCGGGTAGCCAGGCGCAAAACAATGCGGAAAACCCAGTTAACGAAGAACAGTCGGCGGGGGAAGATCGTATGGAGAACTTCACCACTAATCTTAACCAGTTAGCGCGCGTAGGTGGTATCGATCCGCTGATTGGCCGTGACAAAGAACTGGAGCGCGCCATTCAGGTGCTCTGCCGTCGCCGTAAAAACAACCCGCTGCTGGTGGGCGAATCCGGCGTAGGTAAAACGGCCATTGCCGAAGGGCTGGCATGGCGAATCGAGCAGGGCGATGTGCCGGAAGTAATGGCGGATTGCACCCTGTATTCTCTGGATATTGGTTCGTTGCTGGCGGGTACCAAATACCGCGGTGATTTCGAGAAACGTTTCAAATCTCTGCTGAAACAGCTGGAGCAGGATAAAAACAGCATTCTGTTTATTGATGAAATCCACACGATTATCGGTGCCGGTGCGGCGTCAGGTGGTCAGGTGGATGCGGCAAACCTCATCAAACCGTTGCTGTCGAGCGGCAAAATCCGCGTGATTGGTTCGACGACCTATCAGGAATTCAGCAATATCTTTGAGAAAGATCGCGCTCTGGCACGGCGTTTCCAGAAAATTGATATTACTGAGCCAAGCGTTGAAGAAACCGTCCAGATTATTAACGGCCTGAAAACCAAATACGAAGCGCATCACGATGTGCGCTACACCGCGAAAGCGGTGCGTGCGGCGGTCGAGCTGTCGGTCAAATACATTAATGACCGTCATCTGCCGGACAAAGCCATCGACGTGATTGACGAAGCGGGCGCACGTAGCCGGTTAATGCCGGTCAGCAAACGCAAGAAAACCGTGAATGTCAGCGATATCGAAAGTGTCGTAGCGCGTATTGCCCGCATTCCGGAAAAAACTGTGTCTGCGACAGACCGTGATGTCCTGAAAAGTCTGGGCGACCGCCTGAAAATGCTGGTCTTCGGACAAGATCCGGCCATTGAAGCACTGACCGAAGCGATCAAGATGAGCCGCGCCGGTCTGGGTCAGGATCACAAGCCTGTCGGTTCGTTCCTGTTCGCCGGTCCAACCGGGGTGGGGAAAACCGAAGTGACGGTTCAGTTGGCGAAAGCGATGGATATCGAACTGCTGCGTTTTGATATGTCCGAATACATGGAACGTCATACGGTCAGCCGTCTGATCGGTGCGCCTCCGGGATATGTCGGTTTTGATCAGGGCGGTTTGCTGACGGATGCGGTGATTAAACATCCGCACGCCGTCGTGCTGCTTGATGAAATAGAGAAGGCGCATCCGGATGTCTTCAACCTGCTGCTGCAGGTAATGGACAACGGTACGCTGACCGAT
The DNA here is from genome assembly GCF_009498575.1 of Rahnella sp. RcJ3. Taxonomy (NCBI): domain Bacteria; kingdom Pseudomonadati; phylum Pseudomonadota; class Gammaproteobacteria; order Enterobacterales; family Yersiniaceae; genus Rahnella; species Rahnella sp. RcJ3. The sequence continues at coordinate 254,454 of NZ_QSNX01000003.1, read as the reverse complement.
AACAACGGTCGCAAAGCAGATTTCCGTAACGTGATTTTGGTGATGACCACTAACGCCGGTGTGCGTGAAACGGAACGTAAATCGATTGGTCTGGTGCATCAGGATAACAGCCCGGATGCGATGGAAGAGATCAAACGGACCTTTACGCCGGAATTCCGTAACCGTCTGGACAACGTTATCTGGTTCAACCATTTGTCTACGGAAGTTATCCAGCAGGTTGTCGACAAGTTTATCGTCGAACTGCAGGCGCAACTGGATGCGAAAGGCGTTTCTCTGGAAGTCAGCGACGAGGCTCGCGACTGGCTGACAGTGAAAGGCTATGACCGTGCGATGGGTGCGCGTCCGATGACCCGTACCGTTCAGGAAAACCTGAAAAAACCACTCGCTAACGAGCTGCTGTTTGGTTCACTGGTGGATGGCGGTTCCGTCTCTGTGGCACTGGATAAGGCGGCTGACAAGCTCACTTATCACTTTATGAGTGCGCAGAAGAAAAAACCGGAAGGTGCGGTGCATTAATTTTTCATAAAGCATGAAAAAACAAAAGGCGATGTGAAAACATCGCCTTTTTTCTTTCTGAAATTCTTTATTTAATTGCAGTAATTAGTGAGGGATTTCAGAAAGGATAATGGAACAAAACGCCGGATTGCGGATACCACAAAACGCCCTTGCAACAGCAGGAAGGGCGAAAAGGGTATCCTCAGGTATCGCCGGAAAATCAGCGATGAGTGAGCCGCTTATTAACGGCTACGGAAGACAATGCGGCCTTTGCTCAGGTCGTACGGGGTCAGCTCTACAGTGACTTTGTCGCCCGTCAGGATGCGGATGTAGTTCTTACGCATTTTACCGGAGATGTGAGCGGTAACTACGTGTCCGTTTTCTAATTCTACACGGAACATAGTGTTTGGCAGCGTATCCAGTACGGTGCCTTGCATTTCAATGTTGTCTTCTTTGGCCATCGAATCCTCTAGGTCTAACTACCATAGTTTTTAACCGGCAAGATAATGCCGAAAAACCCACATTATGTAAAGAAGTATGGTCCATGACCGCACCTATTCCCTATCCTTCGGGAACACCGGCAGGTCTTCATCATGTGGGGATAAGTCTTGTGGCAACCAGCAATCCGGTGCTAACGCGCGTTGCGAAAGTGCGGATAACTGCTGCAAAAATTGGCGGCGGGGGATCTCTCTCGCACCCAGCGACGCAGTGTGAGGGTTGAGCACCTGACAGTCAATCAGTTCTCCTCCATTGCGGGAAAAATGTTGGCAAAAAAGCATAAGCGCGCACTTAGAGGCATTCTCCCGCCGGCTGAACATCGACTCACCGCAAAATAATCCGCCGACAGAAACGCCGTACAAACCGCCAACCAGTTCATCACCTTCCCAGACTTCAACCGAGTGCGCGCGTCCGGCTTCATGCAATTCCTGATAACCACGCTGCACCAGCGGCCCGATCCAGGTGCCATCTTCACGCTGCATGGCGCACGCATGGATCACCTGCTCAAATTGCTGGTTGAGGGTGAAACGAAACGGCATCTTGCGCATAAAACGTTTCAGACTGCGGCTGGCGTGGCGTTCTCCCGGGACCAAAATTGCGCGGGGGTCAGGTGACCACCAGAGGATCATTTCCCCCGGCTCGAACCAGGGGAAAATGCCATGCTGGTACGCGGAAAGCAGGCGGGGAGCGGTAAGATCGCCCCCGATAGCCAGCAGGCCATTCGGCTCCTGCAATGCGGTTTCAGGTTCCGGGAAATTCAATGAATTGGCCTCAAGCTTAACTAACCGCATAGATCTCCTTATCCGGCGGACACGTCCGCCGTAAAACCACAAACAACCCCGTCAGGCGCGGGCAAGGAACCTTGCATAACGACTTTGTGCCGCGGTTAACGTCTGGTGATCGCCTTGTTCCACAATCTGCCCCTCTTCCATAACACATATCCTGTCGAGGGCTTCCAGACCGTGCAAACGGTGCGTCACTAAGAGTAGCGTCTTATTCTGACAATGCTTGTGCAGCAGTGCCAAAATGTGTTGTTCCGTTTCTGCATCCAGCCCTTCCGTGGGTTCATCCAGCAACCACAGTGGCGCGTCATGTAACAAAGCTCGCGCCAGCCCGATACGACGCTGTTCGCCGCCGGAAAGCTGACGTCCGCCTTCACCGAGCCAGGCATTCAGGCCTTCGTTTTCCAGCAGGACATGTAAATCAACTTGTTTCAGAGCATCGGCGATTTGTTCGTCGGTGCTCTGCGGCGATGCCATGCGCAGGTTTTCGCGCAGCGTGGTGTTAAAGACGTGCGCACGCTGGCTGACGACGGTGATCATTTTGCGCAGTGTCGCTTCATCATAATCAGCAACCGGATGACCGTTGATTTCCAACGTACCGTTGCTGATATCCCAGGCGCGAGTCAGCAGTTGCAGCAGGGTGGATTTGCCACAACCGGTCTGACCAAGCAGGGCGATGTGCTCACCGGCACGGACATCCAGATTGATATTTTTCAGCACCGGCAAGGGTTGCCCCGGATAGCTGAAAGTCACATTTTTCAGCGACAGACTAACCCGTTCACCGGCCAGCGGGCCCTGAGACGGGAAGGTCACATCTGCGGGCTGGTCGATGATCTGGCTGACGCGCTGAGCTGAGGCGATAACCTGCCCGAGATGCTGGAATGCGGCGGCTACAGGTCCCAGCGCTTCGAATGCCGCCAGCGGGGTGAAGACAAACAGTGCGATCAGTGCGCCCGGTTGCGGGAACTGGTTGATACCACCGGCAGCCAGCCATAGCATCAGTGTAACGGTCAGACCGGCCGCTGCGATCACCATTGCCTGAGAGAGGCCCGTGAGTTTTGCCTGCTGCTGCTGGCGCAACATCCAACGCTGTTCGATATCATTGAGTTGCTGGCGGAACCGCGACTGAGCGCCGAAAACCACCAGTTCAGACTGCCCCTGTAACCACGATGTCAGTTGCATCCGGTAGCTACTGCGCAGCGCCGTCAGTTCACGTCCGGCAGGTTTTCCCGCGCGGTAGAAAATCACCGGCAGGAGCAGCATCAGCACCAGCATAATCGCGCCCAGCGTCAGCGCCAGTTTCACGTCGAGGAAGCTCAGGCCGAAGGTCACCAGAATGATCACCACCAGCGCACTCACCAACGGAGAAATGACCCGCAGATATAAGTGATCGAGCGTATCGACATCGGCGACCAGGCGGTTAAGCAGGTCAGCCTGACGGAAATGTGCAATCCCCCCCGGTGACAGCGGCAGAATTTTTGTGAATGTAAACACCCGCAAATGCGCCAGCACACGGAAGGTCGCGTCGTGGCTGACCAGACGTTCAGCATAGCGGCCTGCGGTACGAAATATCGCAGCACCGCGCACACCGGCTGCGGGCAGCATATAGTTGAAGCTGTATAAACCGGCGACACCGGCCACTGCCGAGGCTGCCAGGAACCAGCCAGAGAGCGTCAGCAGACCGATGCTCGCCAGTAAGGTGACGATGGCCAGAATGACACCCAGTGACAGACGGAACCCGTGGCGGCGGTACAGGGCGAGATAAGGCAGAAGGGTTTTCATCATTAAAGCTCCTTATTCCGCCGGGAAAGCAGACTGGCGAATAAACCGTTCTGAGTCACCAGTTGCGCGAAGGTGCCACGCTCAGCGATCAGGCCTTTCTCCATCACCCAGATTTCGTCGTAGTCACGGGTATCTTCCAGTTGATGCGTTACAAGCAGTGAAGTCTGCGCTTTTGAGGCTTCGCTCAGCGCGCTCATTACACGTTTTTCGCTGTGCGCATCCAGGCTGGCGGTCGGCTCATCGAGAAGTAACAAACTGCATGGTGAGAGCAGGGCGCGGGCAACGGCGACGCGTTGCGCCTGTCCGATAGATAACCGCGCAGCACTGTCACCCAGTTCAGTTTCCAGCCCCAGCGGTAACAAGGGTAGAAATTCATTCACATACGCACGTTCAATGGCGGACTGAAGCTGTTCGTCACTGACCTCCGGCTGATTAAGCAGAATGTTGGCGCGCAGGGTAAGTTCGGGCAGATACGGGTTCTGGCCCACCCAGCTCAGCTGTTTACGCCATTCGTCACTACGCAATGATTTCAGTTCAATACCGCTGGCAGTAAGGGAACCCTGGTAAGGCAGGAAGCCCAGCAGGGCGTTGAGCAGGGAGCTTTTCCCCGCGCCGCTCAGGCCGACAATCGCGATACGTTGTCCGGTCTGAATGCTAAACGTTAACGGACCGGCCAGCGTTTTGCCTTGCGGTGACTGAATAATGACGTCGCGGGCTGCCAGTGCCACTGTCTGCCCGGCTGGCCAGGGTTGCTCGCCGTCACCCATATCGGCACTTTCTGCGCTCAGAAACGTGACTAAACTTTCTGCTGCGCCGATGGCTTGCGCTTTGGCGTGGTAAAACGCGCCCAGATCACGCAGAGGCTGGAAAAACTCAGGGGCAAGTATCAGTACCAGAAAGCCAGCGAACAGGGTCACAGGCGTGCCGTAACTGCCAAAATTGAGTTCACCGAGATAGGAGAAGCCGAAGTAAACCGCGACAACGGCGATAGAAATAGAGGCGAAGAATTCGAGTACAGCGGAAGATAAAAAGGCCAGACGCAGAACGTCCATCGTGCGGGCGCGGAAGTTTTCAGTTGAACGCTTAATCTGGTCGATTTCCGCTGTGCCGCGATGGAAAAGGCGAAGCGTATCAAGACCGCGCAGGCTGTCGAGAAAATTCCCACTCAGACGCGCCAGCGCGACAAAGTTACGACGGTTCGCATCAGCGGCCCCCATACCGACCAGTGCCATAAACAGCGGGATCAGCGGCGCTGTCACCAGCAAAATAAGCCCGGCGGCCCAGTTAATCGGGAAAATACTGACCAGGATGAGGAGGGGAATAATACCTGCGAGAGCGATCTGCGGCAGATAACGGGAATAGTAATCCTGCATATCTTCGATTTGTTCAAGAATAATGCTGGCCCAACTGCCCGCCGGTTTTCCCTGGATCCAGGCAGGTCCCAGCTTCTCGAGACGATCCAGCACCAGCTTGCGCATTTCCTGACGGATAACACGTCCGCAAATAAAGCCCACCTGTTCACGCAGCCAGGTGACCACAGCGCGCAGAACAAACGTCAGCGCCATTAACAGGAAACTTTGCAGCAGGGCATCACGCGGTGTGTGGTCAATGATCAGGCTGTGCAGTAATCCGGCCATCAGCCAGGCTTGCGCGAGGATCAGCAAACCGGAAAGTAAACCCAGCATCATAGACAGACGGATCCAGCCTTTGGCGCGTGAGCTTTGTTGTTTTAACCAGCGGATAAGTTCTTGTTGTCGTGTTTTATTCATCAGGCATCAGTCTGTGCAGCAATCCGGATGGGAGGGCGCTCATGTTACATGCTTGGCTCAACACTGAAAACAATAAGGCGGCAATTAAGCCGCCTTATTCGTTACTCTTTGTATGGACTCTTGGTCCGATAACTAGCCGCAGGCGTAATTATAAATCCGGGGCTTGAGATAAACCGTCCAGATAGCGTTCTGCATCCAGTGCGGCCATACAACCGGTTCCGGCAGAAGTGATCGCCTGACGGTAGATATGATCCATAACATCGCCCGCTGCGAAGACGCCCGGAATACTGGTCTGGGTGGCGTTGCCATGAGAGCCGGACTGCACTTTGATGTAGCCATCTTTCAGTTCCAGCTGGCCTTCAAAAATGCCGGTATTCGGGCTGTGGCCGATAGCAATGAACACGCCCGCCACATCCACTTGCGATTTCTCATCAGTGCGCACGTCGAGCAGGCTCGCGCCTGTCACACCCATCTGATCGCCGACCACTTCATTCAGGGTCTTATGGGTATGCAGAACGATATTGCCGCTGGCCACTTTGTCATTCAGACGATCCACCAGAATTTTTTCTGCACGGAAGTTGTCACGACGGTGAATCAGATGCACTTCAGAGGCAATATTGGCCAGATAAAGAGCTTCTTCAACAGCGGTGTTGCCACCGCCGACAACCGCGACTTTCTGGTTGCGATAGAAGAAGCCATCACAGGTTGCGCAGGCTGACACGCCGCGACCTTTAAAAGCTTCTTCAGAAGGCAGACCGATATAACGTGCTGAAGCGCCGGTTGCGATGATCAGCGCGTCACAGGTGTATTCACCGCTGTCACCAGTCAGGCGGAACGGACGGTTCTGCAAATCGACTTTGTTGATGTGGTCGAAAATGATCTCAGTATTAAATTTGGTGGCATGCTCATGCATACGTTCCATTAAGCCCGGACCGGTCAGGCCCTCCGGATCACCTGGCCAGTTTTCCACTTCGGTAGTGGTGGTCAGCTGACCGCCTTTTTCCACACCGGTAATTAATACCGGATTGAGGTTTGCACGCGCAGCATAAACCGCTGCGGTATAACCCGCCGGACCGGAACCCAAGATCAATAACTTACTGTGTTTAACCGTACTCATGCGTAATTCATCTCCGCGATGGCGACAAGCGATAAACCGATTGTAGGGAAAACGGCGCAGTAAAAAAAGTAAACTCAGATGTTGTTAACGATTTGTCTGATAGTTTTTACTGCGTAACCCGCGTAAAAAGGATTTCGCCAATATTGATGAGGCAGATAACTGTTTGATGGATAGGATGAAAAACCAGCATTCCGGCGACCGATCGTTGTGAACGTTGTTCATCAGAACGCGTTAATTTAGCCACAATTCAGGATTGTTTGTAGGGATTTGGCCGAAATAATGGGTGAGATGCGTTGTTATTGTTCATAGATAAAAGACAGCTAAAAAGGGGGCGTCCGCTTTTCAATCTGGCACGTTCTTCTGATTTTGCTTCTTTTACTTTGACAATCCGCTGTGCATTTGCGAAAACATCAGGGGAAGAAGAAATTAACTGCCTGTCTGTGACTTGAATTTATGCAATTGGCTGCTACGGACCCGTCCTGGTATTGCTTTTTGGTTTTTATGTCGCAGCAGGGTTTAGTGAATCAGGTTGGTGGTTTTCAATCTATTAATTTCACAAGGTTATTTCTTTTGAGTATCCGTTTTATGGCCGTGTTCCTTTTGACAGGGGATCAACGCGGCTTTTGGATGCGTAAACCTTAATCATCGGGTCTTCGCTTGGGACAACCCTTAGACATTGAAGTTGGCTGGGGTATGGCAGGTGCAGGGAAGGACAGCAGAGAGACAATAATAATGGTAGACAACAAAAAACGTCCGGGAAAAGATCTCGACCGTATTGACCGTAACATCCTCAACGAATTGCAAAAGGATGGCCGGATTTCAAACGTCGAGCTTTCCAAACGTGTGGGATTATCTCCAACTCCATGTCTGGAGCGCGTTCGTCGTCTTGAACGTCAGGGCTTCATCAATGGTTATACTGCATTGCTCAACCCGCATTATCTGGACGCATCGTTGCTGGTATTTGTTGAGATTACCCTCAATCGCGGCGCCCCGGATGTGTTTGAACAGTTCAATGCGGCAGTACAAAAACTCGAAGATATTCAGGAGTGTCATCTGGTTTCAGGGGACTTCGACTACCTGTTGAAAACCCGCGTACCTGATATGTCTGCTTACCGTAAGCTGTTAGGTGAGACTTTACTTCGTCTGCCAGGTGTTAACGACACCCGCACCTACGTGGTGATGGAAGAAGTGAAACAGACAAATCGCCTGGTCATTAAGACCCGGTAATTGTTCTGGTGCAAAACCTTGTCATTTTAGCTACACTCCTGTGTATCTATACAGCTATGGCGCCGGGGAGTCTCGGCGCTGTTGCTTTTTCTCAGTTCACAGGAACCTGGAGAGCCTTTCTTGAGCCAGGAATATACAGAAGATAAAGAAGTTACCCTGAAAAAACTGAGCAATGGCCGCCGTCTTCTGGAGGCTTTGCTGGTTGTGGTAGCGATTTTTGCTGCTTATTTAATGGCGGCATTGGTGAGTTTTAACCCCTCTGATCCAAGCTGGTCTCAGACAGCCTGGCATGGGCCAATTCATAACTGGGGCGGTGGTGTAGGTGCATGGATGGCCGACACGCTGTTCTTCATCTTTGGCGTATTTGGTTACGCTATTCCACCTATTATTCTGTGTCTCTGCTGGGCGGCTTTCCGTCAGCGGGATAAACAGGATTTCGTCGATTATTTTGCCCTTTCGCTGCGCCTTATTGGCACGCTGGCGCTCATTGTCACGTCTTGTGGTCTTGCTGCCGTCAATGTTGATGACCTGTATTACTTCGCTTCCGGCGGTGTAATCGGCAGTTTGCTCAGTACCGCAATGACACCTTACTTTAATAATGTGGGGGCGACTCTGGTGCTGTTATGCGTCTGGGCTGCGGGCCTGACCTTATTTACCGGCTGGTCCTGGTTGACGATCGCCGAAAAGATCGGTGGTGCCGTGCTGGGTGTAACGAATATCGTGACCAACCGGTCCCGTCGTGACGATGATTATGATTACGACGAGGAGGACGCTCCGCTACTGGAAGACGATGACGCAAAACCGGCTGCTAAAGTCGCGCCGGCCGTCGCTGCTGCAGCGGCTCCTGCAACTGCCGCCGCTTCCGAAGCTGATGAAGATGACGTGCTGTTCTCTGCGCCTTCGGTGAATGAACCTGTGGCGCAGGCCTCTTCTGAGGCTACCGCACCTGCTGCGAGCGCGGCTGTTGCTGAACCGGTACAGGCAGCGGATCCTTATGCTGCTGAGCCGCCGGTTGCTAATATTTCACCGCAGCCAGCACCGGCAACGGCCATTCCGCCGTTATACAATTTCGAGATCCCGGAAGAAACACCAGTTCCGCGCCATCCGCAGCCCGTTCAGCAATCGCCTTCACCAGCGCCAGTTGAGCGCAGAGAGGAAGATGGTCCGAGTCTGGGCAACTGGCAAACTGCCGTGGAGCATTCCCGTTCTCCGTTTGATTTCAGTTCAGCAGTGCCTGATGCCGCTCAGGCGGCCAGCGTGGCGGCCACCGCAGCACTGGCGACCGGCCTTGCACAGGCAGGGCAGTCCACGGCATCTTCCGCTGGTAACACCTTTATGCCAGCCTTCAGTGCTGTGAGCGATGAAAATCCACAGGTGAAAAAAGGCTTTGGCCCTGAGTTGCCGCGTCCTAATCCGGTGCGTATACCTACACGCCGTGAGCTGGCCTCGTATGGCATCAAGCTGCCTTCTCAGCGTATGGCAGAACAGCAGGAACAGGCACAGTCTGCGACGCATAGCGATCCACAGATCCAGGCAGACGTAGAAGCGCTACAGGAAGCAGCATTGCAGCAGGCGTTTGCCGCTCAGCAACAAGAGCGCTATGGCGATGCGGTCACTGAAAATGAACCTGATGAAGAAACTGCCTTGCAGGAAGCCGAATTGCGCAATGCGTTTGCTGCGCGTGAGCAGGCCCGCTATCAGCAGGATGTCGAACCGCTAAGCGGCGTGGTACAGCATCACCATTCACAAAATCAGCAGACTGAATTACCGGCTGTTGCTGATGATTTTGCCGCTGCGGCCATGAAACTCAGCCAGCATGATGCATTCAGCTTCTCACCAATGGCTGACCTGGTGGACGATACGCCTTCTGAACCGCTGTTTACATTGCCGGCACAAGTGGAAGAAGAACCGCAGGCTGCAACGTTTGCACAACAACCTTATCAGCGCGCTACGTCTTCTGAGCCCGTACAGCATGCGCAGGAATATGAGGCTCCACGACAGTCTTCGCCATCGGCGCAGCCTGATATGGATAGCCTGATCCATCCGTTCCTTATGCGTAATGAACAGCCGCTGGTGAAACCGACCACACCGCTGCCATCACTGGATTTGCTGACCTCACCGCCGGCTGAAGCTGAGCCTGTGGATGAGTTCGCGCTGGAACAGATGGGAAATTTGATCGAAGCGCGTCTGAATGATTACCGCATTAAAGCCGATGTCGTGGGGAAATTGCCGGGGCCGGTGATTACCCGTTTCGAACTGGATCTGGCGCCGGGCGTGAAAGCTGCACGTATTTCTAACCTTTCGCGTGACCTTGCCCGTTCATTGTCTGCGGTTGCGGTGCGTGTTGTGGAAGTGATCCCGGGCAAACCGTATGTCGGCCTGGAATTACCAAACAAGAAGCGCCAGACGGTATATCTGCGCGAAGTGCTGGACTGTGCGAAATTTAAAGAAAGTACGTCGCCGCTGACAATTGTGCTGGGTAAAGATATTTCAGGTGAGCCGGTTATCGCCGATCTGGCGAAAATGCCTCACTTGCTGGTGGCCGGTACGACCGGTTCCGGTAAGTCCGTCGGCGTTAACGCCATGATCCTGAGTATGCTGTACAAGTCTAAACCTGAAGATGTGCGCTTCATTATGATCGACCCGAAAATGCTCGAATTGTCGGTGTATGAAGGTATTCCACATCTGCTGACCGAAGTCGTTACTGACATGAAAGATGCAGCCAATGCGCTGCGCTGGTGTGTCGGTGAAATGGAACGTCGCTATAAACTGATGTCGGCGCTGGGTGTGCGTAACCTTGCCGGTTACAATGAACGTGTTCTGGAAGCGGAGGCGATGGGACGTCCCATTCCTGATCCGTTCTGGAAGCCGGGCGATGGCATGGCTGCTGAGCCGCCGTATCTGCAGAAAGAACCGTTTATCGTGGTGCTGGTCGATGAGTTTGCTGACCTGATGATGACTGTCGGTAAAAAAGTTGAAGAGCTGATTGCGCGCCTGGCCCAGAAAGCCCGTGCGGCAGGTATTCACCTGGTTCTGGCGACTCAGCGTCCTTCTGTCGATGTTATTACCGGTCTGATTAAAGCCAACATTCCGACCCGAATTGCCTTTACAGTTTCGAGTAAAATTGACTCCCGCACCATTCTGGATCAGGGCGGCGCAGAATCACTGCTGGGGATGGGGGACATGCTGTATATGGCACCAAACTCCTCGATTCCGGTGCGTGTTCACGGTGCTTTTGTCCGCGATCAGGAAGTGCATGCGGTGGTTCAGGACTGGAAAGCGCGCGGTCGTCCAAAATACATCGAAAGCATTGTTTCCGGTGGTGAAGATGGTGAGGGTGGCGGTTTAGGGCTGGACGGTGATGAAGAGCTCGATGCGCTGTTTGATCAGGCGGTTGCGTTCGTAGTCGATAAACGCCGTGCGTCGATTTCGGGTGTTCAGCGTCAGTTCCGTATCGGTTACAACCGTGCGGCGCGCATTGTTGAGCAAATGGAAGCGCAGGGCATTGTCAGTACGCCGGGTCATAACGGTAACCGCGAAGTGTTGGCACCACCGTCACACGAGTAAACCCAGCCGGTTTGCCTGCATTTGTTAAGAAGGGTCGCGAATGCGACCCTTGTGCAAAGATGCGTAAAACTATTGTTTTTCAGATGAATGAGCTACCGCCGGGGCGCAGCCTCGGATAGAGTTCGCACCATACGTCTTTTGCCTGTGTAAAAGGCATCGTCTGAAGTTTATGGATTTCTGAGGTAAGTATAAGAATGAAAAAATTGTTAATGGTAGGGTGTTTACTGACCGCATTTACCTCTGCTTCCGTTTTAGCGGATGCCAGCAGTGATCTCAAATCTCGTCTGGGTAAGCTCAATACTTTCCATGCCAGCTTCACGCAGACGGTAACCAGCGATGATGGTGCAGCCGTTCAGCAGGGCGAAGGTCAGTTGTGGGTGAAACGTCCAAACCTGTTTAACTGGCATATGACTACGCCGGATGAGAGCATTTTAGTTTCCGACGGTAAAACCCTATGGTTCTATAACCCGTTCGTTGAACAAGTCACGGCAACCTGGCTTAAAAATGCCACCGGCAACACGCCGTTCATGCTGATCACGCGTAATGATAGCAGTGACTGGGCAAAATATAACGTGAAACAGAAAGGCGATGACTTTGAATTAACGCCGAAAGCTGCGACCGGTAATCTGAAACAATTTGCGATCAATGTGACCCCTTCAGGCACTATCAAAAGCTTCACTGCCGTTGAACAGGACGGGCAGAAAAGTGCTTATACCCTGAAAGGTGAGCAAAATGCGTCTGTTGATGATGCCAAGTTTAAATTTACTCCGCCGCAGGGTGTGACGGTGGACGACCAGCGTCAGTGAGGTTAGTTTGAGTAATCTGTCACTCGATTTTTCCCAAAATGAATTCCAGCCACTGGCCGCCAGAATGCGGCCAGTCACCCTTGCAGAATATATCGGACAGCAGCATCTGTTAGCGCCGGGCAAACCTCTGCCGCGGGCCATTGAAGCAGGGCAATTGCATTCGATGATTTTGTGGGGGCCGCCGGGTACCGGGAAAACGACGCTGGCAGAACTGATTGGCCGGTATGCAAACGCCGATGTTGAGCGTATATCTGCGGTCACATCCGGTGTTAAAGATATTCGGGAAGCGATTGAGCGAGCCCGGCAGAATCGCGATGCCGGGCGTCGTACCATTTTGTTCGTTGATGAAGTCCATCGATTTAACAAAAGTCAGCAGGACGCTTTCCTGCCGCACATTGAAGATGGCACCATTACATTTATTGGTGCGACCACCGAAAACCCTTCTTTCGAACTCAATTCCGCATTGCTGTCTCGCGCTCGTGTGTATTTACTTAAATCACTGACGGCTGAAGATATCGAGAAAGTGATTGATCAGGCACTGAGTAATTCTGAGCGCGGTTACGCCAATGAGAAAATCCGTGTTCCGCCGGAAACCCGCCGGATGCTTTCGGAGCTGGTGAATGGCGACGCGCGCCGGGCGCTGAACAGTATTGAAATGATGGCCGATATGGCGGAAATCGACGCCAATGGTTACAGGACACTCACGCCGGAATTACTCACTGAGATTGCCGGTGAACGCAGTGCGCGCTTCGACAATAAAGGCGATCGTTTTTACGATTTAATCTCTGCATTGCATAAATCAGTGCGGGGTTCTTCGCCTGATGCGGCACTTTACTGGTATGCCCGAATCATCACCGCCGGTGGTGATCCGTTGTATGTCGCCCGACGTTTGTTGGCGATTGCTTCAGAAGATGTCGGGAATGCCGATCCACGGGGCATGCAGGTGGCGCTCGCTGCCTGGGATTGTTTTACCCGTGTTGGCCCGGCTGAAGGTGAGCGTGCGATTGCCCAGGCGATTGTGTATCTGGCCTGTGCACCGAAAAGTAATGCTGTATACACCGCATTCAAATCTGCCATGCGTGATGCACGCGAAATGGCAGATTTTGATGTGCCGGAACATTTGCGTAATGCGCCTACCAAACTGATGAAAGAAATGGGGCTTGGTGCTGAGTATCGTTATGCGCATGACGAACCGAATGCATATGCGGCGGGAGAGGATTATTTCCCGCCTGAAATGGCCCGTACGCAGTATTATTACCCGACATCACGCGGGCTTGAAGGCAAGATCGGCGAAAAGTTGGCATGGCTTGCCGAACAAGATCAAAATAGCCCGACAAAACGCTACCGCTAATTTTATCGTTGCGGTAAGGTTACCGTGATAACTCTTTGACACGCTGCCATTTCAGACAGCGTGCATCATCAAATTAACATTCAATAACGACACGTACAGGATTAGCATGCTGGATCCCAATCTGCTGCGTAATGAGCTAGACGCAGTTGCAGAAAAACTCGCTCGCAGAGGTTTTAAACTCGATGTGGAAACGCTGCGTTCTCAGGAAGAACGCCGCAAAGTCTTGCAGGTAGAAACGGAAACTCTACAGGCTGAACGTAACTCCCGATCGAAATCTATCGGTCAGGCAAAAGCCCGTGGCGAAGACATCGAACCCCTGCGTCTGGAAGTGAATACGCTGGGTGAGAAGCTGGATGCAGCGAAAGCTGAACTGGATGCATTGCAAAATGACATCCGCGATATCGCTTCTGCTATTCCAAACATGCCTGATGACTCCGTGCCTGCCGGTAAAGATGAGAACGATAACCAGGAAGTGAGCCGCTGGGGCACGCCGCGTCAGTACGATTTCACCGTGCGCGATCACGTATCGCTGGGCGAAATGGCTGGCGGCCTGGATTTTGCCGCTGCCGTTAAACTGACGGGTGCGCGTTTTGTCGTGATGAAAGGGCAAATCGCCCGTATGCATCGCGCGCTGTCGCAGTTCATGCTCGATCTGCACACAGAGCAACACGGTTATCTGGAAACCTATGTTCCCTATCTGGTCAATCAGGAAACGTTGTACGGTACCGGTCAGTTGCCTAAGTTTGGCGAAGACCTGTTCCATACCAAACCCCTGGATGAAGAGGCGGGCAGCAGTAACTATGCGCTGATCCCGACGGCGGAAGTGCCGCTGACCAACCTGACCCGTGATGAAATTCTTGAAGAAGAATCTCTGCCACTGAAGATGACAGCGCATACGCCATGTTTCCGTTCAGAAGCCGGTTCGTATGGTCGTGATACCCGTGGTCTGATCCGCATGCACCAGTTTGACAAAGTTGAGATGGTGCAAATCGTTCGTCCTGAAGATTCAATGGACGCACTGGAAGAACTGACCGGCCATGCAGAAAAGGTGCTTCAGCTGCTGAATTTGCCATACCGCAAAGTTTTGTTGTGTACCGGCGATATGGGCTTTGGCTCTTGCAAAACCTACGATCTGGAAGTTTGGTTGCCAGCGCAGGATACATACCGTGAAATCTCCTCATGCTCCAACATGGGTGATTTCCAGGCCCGTCGTATGCAGGCGCGTTGCCGCAACAAAACCGATAAAAAACCACGTCTGGTTCATACCCTGAATGGTTCTGGTTTGGCTGTAGGCCGTACACTGGTCGCCGTGCTGGAAAACTACCAACAAGCTGATGGCCGTATCGAAGTGCCGGAAGTATTACGTCCGTACATGGGCGGTTTAGAATATATCGGTTAATCCCGTTATATCTGCACTAACATAGCGAAAAGCGCCTTAGGGCGCTTTTTTTTATGCATGAAATCATGCGTTACGTTACGAATTCCGTATTTCTTTCTCTTCAACCCCGCCTTTTTTGATAGCAGACAAGGTTTCGTACCCCCTAATAAGTAGTATCCATGCTGTTTGAGTGGGTATTGCCTCATTACCGGAGCGAAAAATGTCGGAAATCAAATCAGAAATCACCACGCTAAAAAGTGGTATCAGCCGCCGGACACTGATCAAAACATCAACGCTGGCAGGGCTGGCCGTTGCTGCGGATGGCGTATTCCTTCCTTTTAGCCGTAAAGCACTGGCCCAGGGAGTGGGTGAGGCGAAGCATTTAGTCTCCGAAGATAAAGTGGTGTGGGGCGCCTGTTCAGTCAACTGCGGTAGCCGTTGTGCGTTACGTTTGCATGTACGTGATGATGAGGTGTACTGGGTCGAAACAGACAATACCGGGCAGGATATTTACGGTGATCATCAGGTGCGCGCCTGCCTGCGCGGGCGTTCTATCCGCCGCCGCATGAATCATCCGGAGCGCCTGAATTATCCGATGAAGCGCGTCGGCAAGCGCGGTGAAGGTAAGTTTAAACGCATTAGCTGGGAAGAGGCGTTCGATGAAATTGCCAATAACCTGAAGCGTATTGTCGCGAAATACGGCAATGAAGCGGTATATATCAATTACACGTCCGGCATTGTAGGCGGCAACATCACCCGTTCTTCTCCTTACGCTTCGCTGGTTGCCCGCCTGATGAACTGCTATGGCGGTTTTCTCAGTCATTACGGCACTTACAGTACCGCGCAAATCGCCTGCGCCATGCCATACACGTATGGCAGTAACGAGGGCAACAGTACGTCAGATATTGAAAACAGCAAGCTGGTCGTCCTGTTCGGTAACAATCCGGCTGAAACGCGCATGAGTGGCGGCGGCATCACCTATTACCTCGAACAGGCACGCCAGCGTTCCAATGCCCGTATGATCGTGATCGACCCGCGTTATACGGATACTGCTGCAGGTCGGGAGGACGAGTGGATCCCTATCCGTCCGGGGACGGATGCCGCACTGGTGGCTGGCCTTGCGCATGTGCTGATCACTGAGAACATGGTCGACCAACCTTTCCTTGATTCGTATTGTGTGGGCTACGACGAAAAAACCCTGCCTGCGGATGCACCGGCCAACAGTCATTACAAAGCCTATATTCTCGGCCTGGGCGAAGATGCGACGGCAAAGACACCTGAATGGGCGTCCCGCATTACCGGTATTCCGGCCAATCGTATTGTCAAACTGGCTCGCGAAATCGGTCAGGCAAAACCCGCCTATATTTCTCAGGGCTGGGGCCCACAGCGTCAGGCCAACGGTGAACTGACGTCCAGAGCCATCGCTATGTTGCCGATTTTAACCGGCAATGTTGGCATTAATGGCGGCAATAGTGGCGCACGTGAATCCACCTATACCATCACCATTGAACGCATGCCCGTGCTGGAAAATCCGGTCAAAACACAGATTTCCTGTTTTAGCTGGACTGACGCCATTGCCCGTGGCCCGCAGATGACTGCCACGAAAGATGGCGTGCGCGGCAAAGACAAACTGGATGTGCCGATCAAATTCATCTGGAACTATGCCGGTAATACCATCACCAACCAGCATTCCGACATCAATAAAACCCACGATATTCTGCAGGATGACACGCAGTGCGAGATGATCGTCGTGCTGGAAAACTTCATGACCTCCTCGGCGAAGTACGCCGACATCCTGCTGCCTGACCTTATGACCGTCGAGCAGGAAGATATTATTCCAAATGACTACGCCGGAAATATGGGGTATCTGATTTTCATCCAGCCCGCAACGTCCGCTAAGTTCGAACGTAAAGGCATCTACGAGATGATGAGCGAAGTCGCGCGTCGTCTTGGCCCGGATGTTTATAACAAGTTCACCGAAGGCCGTACCCAGCGGGAGTGGTTGCAATATCTGTATGCCAAAATGCTGGCGAAAGACCCGGCATTGCCTGCTTATGAAGAACTACGGCTAATGGGGATATATAAGCGTAAGGATCCTGCCGGGCATTTTGTGGCTTATAAAAAATTCCGTCAGGATCCCCAGGCCAATCCGCTGAAAACACCTTCCGGTAAAATCGAAATTTACTCCTCTGCTCTGGCGAAAATTGCCGGCGAATGGGAGCTGAAAAAAGATGAAACCATTAGTCCGCTGCCGGTATATGCCTCAACCTTTGAAGGCTGGGACGATCCGAAACGTAGCCAGTTTCCGTTGCAGATGTTCGGCTTCCACTACAAAGCCCGCACCCATTCCACATACGGCAATATCGATGTTTTGCAGGCGTCCTGCCGGCAGGAAGTCTGGATTAACCCGATCGATGCCAAAACCCGTGGCATTGAAAACGGTGACAAAGTGAAAGTCTTTAATGACCGCGGTGAAGTGCGTGTAGCGGCAAAAGTCACCCCGCGCATCATACCCGGCGTTGTGGCTATGGGGCAGGGCGCATGGCATCAGGCCAATATGGGTGGTGACCGTATTGACCATGGTGCCTGTATGAACACGCTGACAACCCAACGCCCCTCACCGTTAGCGAAGGGTAATCCTCAGCATACAAATTTGATTCAAATAGAAAAAGTCTAAAGAAGCCACGAGCCACGAGCCAGGGCCCGATGACAGGGTTGTTAAATTTTCGTCCTTCAGATAAGGGCGTTACGGAGTAAGCAATGTCAGATTCAAACAGTAATAAAACCGATTCAGGCGGTGGGATCAGCCGCCGTGACCTGGTTAAGGGAACCACACTCGCCGGTATAGCAGCCGCAGTTGGCGGCATATCGTTGCCGTTCAAATCAATACGTGCGGAAAAGCTACAGGCCCCGGCCAAATCTACAGATGAGAAAATCGTCTGGAGTGCCTGTACTGTTAACTGCGGCAGCCGCTGTCCGTTGCGAATGCACGTCGTTGATAACGAGATCCGCTATGTCGAGACCGACAATACCGGTAATGACAATTATGAAGGACTGCATCAGGTTCGTGCCTGTCTGCGCGGGCGCTCAATGCGTCGTCGTGTTTATAACCCGGACCGTCTGAAGTATCCGATGAAACGCGTGGGCAAACGTGGTGAAGGGAAATTCAAGCCTATCAGCTGGGACGAAGCCTTTGACACCCTGGCGGGCAGCCTTAAAGACATTATTCATCGCTATGGCAATGAAGCGATTTATCTGAATTACGGCACAGGTACGCTGGGTGGCACGATGACGCGTTCATGGCCGCCAGGCAAGACACTGATCGCTCGTCTGATGAACTGCTGCGGTGGTTATCTGAATCATTATGGCGACTACAGTTCAGCGCAAATTGCAGCGGGTCTTAATTATACCTATGGCGGCTGGGCGGACGGCAACAGCCCGTCTGATATCGAAAACAGCAAACTGGTGGTGCTGTTCGGCAATAACCCGGGTGAAACCCGTATGAGCGGTGGCGGGGTGACATATTACCTCGAACAGGCTCGCCAGCGTTCGAACGCCCGTATGATCATTGTGGATCCGCGCTATACCGATACCGGTGCCGGACGCGAAGACGAATGGGTGCCGATCCGTCCGGGTACTGATGGCGCGCTGGCAGCGGCGCTGGCGCACGTCATGATCACTGAAAATCTGGTTGATCAGCCATTCCTCGATAAGTATTGCGTCGGGTATGACGAAAAGACCTTACCGGCGGGTGTGCCTGAGAATGCGCATTACAAGGCTTATATTCTCGGCAAAGGGCCAGACGGTGTAGCGAAAACGCCTGAATGGGCGGCAAAAATCACGGGCATCTCCGTGGATAAAATCGTCAAGCTGGGACGTGAAATCGGACAGGCAAAACCAGCATTTATCACGCAGGGTTGGGGCCCGCAGCGTCACGCTAACGGAGAAATTGCAACCCGTGCAATTGCGATGCTGGCGATCCTTACTGGCAACGTGGGCGTTAACGGTGGCAATTCCGGTGCCCGCGAAGGTTCCTACGAGATCCCGTTTGTACGTATGCCGACGCTGGAAAATCCGGTTCAGACCAGTATTTCTATGTTCCTGTGGACGGATGCGATTGTGCGTGGCCCGCAGATGACCGCCATGAAAGATGGCGTGCGCGGCAAGGATAAACTTGATGTGCCCATTAAGTTTATCTGGAACTACGCTGGTAACTGTTTGATCAATCAGCATTCAGATATTAACCGCACCCATGACATTCTGCAGGATGACAAACAGTGTGAAATGATTGTGGTGATTGATAACCACATGACCTCGTCAGCAAAATACGCAGATATTATCCTGCCAGACTGCACGGCCTCTGAGCAGATGGATTTCTGTCTCGATGCCTCGTGCGGCAACATGGATTATGTGATTTTTGCCGATCAGGCGATTACGCCACGTTTCCAGTGCAAGAACATCTATGAAATGACCAGCGAGCTTTCCCGCCGCATGGGGGTAGAGCAGCAGTTCACCGAAGGCCGTACGCAGGAAGAATGGTTGCGTCATCTGTATCAGCAGTCACGTGAAGCGCTGCCAGAACTGCCAGATTTCGAGACCTTCCGCAAACAGGGCATATTCAAAAAACGTGACCCCGACCAGCATCATGTGGCTTACAAAGCATTCCGTGAAAATCCTGCGGCCAATCCGCTGAGTACGCCGTCCGGTAAAATCGAAATTTACTCTGCTGAACTGGCCAAGATTGCGGCTGAATGGGAACTCTCTAAAGAGGACGTTATTGATCCATTACCGGTGTATGCCGCCGGTTTCGAAAACTATGACGACCCGCTGGCCAGTAAATATCCGTTACAGATGACGGGTTTCCACTACAAAGCGCGTACCCACTCCACTTACGGCAATGTTGATGTACTGAAAGCAGCCTGTCGCCAGGAAATGTGGATCAATCCGATGGATGCCGCACAGCGTGGTATCACCAACGGCGACATGATCCGCATCTTTAACGATCGCGGGGAAGTGCATATAGCCGCCAAAGTGACACCGCGCATGATGCCGGGCGTTGTCGCACTTGGCGAAGGTGCCTGGTATTCCCCTGACAGCAAAAAAATCGACCGTGCGGGCAGCATTAATGTACTGACTTCTCAAAGACCTTCACCGCTGGCGAAAGGTAACCCCTCTCATACCAACCTTGTGCAAGTGGCTAAGGTTTAACGGAGTAAATCATGACAACTCAATATGGTTTTTATATTGACTCAAGCCGCTGCACAGGGTGCAAAACCTGTGAACTGGCATGCAAGGACTTCAAAAATTTAACCCCGGACGTGAGTTTCCGCCGTATCTATGAATATGCTGGCGGCGACTGGCAAAAAGACGGAGATGGCTGGCATCAGAATGTCTTCGCCTATTATTTGTCAATTTCCTGTAACCATTGTGCGGATCCCGCCTGCACCAAGGTCTGTCCGAGTGGCGCGATGCATAAGCGTGAAGACGGTTTTGTGGTCGTAAACGAAGATATCTGTATTGGCTGTCGTTATTGCCATATGGCGTGTCCGTATGGCGCGCCGCAATACAATGAAGCCAAAGGTCACATGACCAAATGTGACGGATGCTACGAACGCATTGCTGAAGGTAAAAAACCGATTTGTGTTGAATCCTGCCCGCTGCGTGCGTTGGATATGGCGCCAATCGAAGAACTGCGTGCGAAATACGGTGAACTGGCTGAAGTGGCACCGTTGCCGGCTTCACATTTCACTCACCCAAATATCGTCATTAAACCCAATGCGAATTGCCGTCCTGTAGGCGATACCACGGGTTATCTGGCTAACCCGAAGGAGGTTTGAGATGGGAAACGGATGGCATGAATGGCCTTTGATGGTCTTTACGGTTCTGGGGCAATGTGTCGTTGGCGCATTTATTGTGCTTGCCATTGCGTTGCTGACTCAGCGCAGTAGGGAAGAATACCGCCAGATCCATCTCTCGATGTTCTTTTTGTGGGTGTTGATGGCGATCGCTTTCATCGCCTCGGTTCTGCATCTGGGGTCACCGCTGCGGGCATTCAATTCGCTTAACCGGCTGGGCGCGTCGCCGCTGAGCAACGAAATTGGCAGCGGCTCGCTCTTCTTTGCGCTGGGCGGGATTTACTGGCTGCTGGCGATGATCAACAAGATGCCACGCGTGCTCGCTAAAATCTGGTTAATCGTGACCATGCTGGCAGGTGTTGGATTCGTCTTCGCGATGTGTCGTGTGTATGCAATCAATACTGTGCCAACCTGGGACAATGCGTATACCGCGTTTCATTTTGGCCTGACGGTACTGATTGGCGGACCGGTTCTGGGCTACCTGCTGCTGCGTGGTGCTAATATTAATGGTTGTGCGCTACGTCTGCTGCCGGTCATCAGCTTTGTGTCACTGGTCGTGAGTATGGCTGTTGTTGTTATGCAAAGCGCCAGTCTGGCAGGCATCAGCAGTTCCGTTCAGGCTGCGTCAGCGCTTATCCCACAATACGGTGTGTTGTCGGTGTGGCGGCTGGTGCTGGTTGTTCTTGGACTGGGCTGCTGGTTCTGTCCGCTTATACTGCGTAAACGACCTGCACTGGCCTCAATGATACTGGCCTTTGTGCTGGTGTTTGCCGGAGAACTGATTGGTCGGGCGATTTTCTACGGTCTGCATATGACAGTGGGAATGGCAGTGGGCGGCTAATTTCAGGTAGTCAGGTTTATCAGGAGGCACGTCGCCAGTAAGGATGTGCCTCTGCAAAATGAGTTAATTATGTCAGCAGAATCAATTAGTTTAACCGGTAAAGTATTAGGCGCGATGCTGTTTTATCCGCCGAGCTCTCCTGAAGTTAGCATCTTAATTACGTTACTTGAAAGCAGCGTCTGGACCGAGTCATGGCCATGTGCGAGTGACGAGGCTAAAACTCAGGCGGGAGAAACATTCAGCCAGATTACGGCCGCGTCTGAAAGTCTGGATGACGCGTATCAGCGTCTTTTTATCGGCCCTTATTCGTTACCCGCGCCACCTTGGGGCTCGGTGTATCTGGACAAAGAATCAGTGCTGTTTGGCGATTCAACGCTGGCATTGCGCCAGTGGATGCGTGAAAACGGTATTGAACCCCATCTGGAGCAGGCAGAGCCGGAAGATCACATCGGTTTGCTGCTGATGATGTCTGCATGGTTAGCCGAGAATTCACCTTCTTTGCTGGATGAATTTCTGACAGAGCATTTATTGCCGTGGGCCGGACGCTATTTCGAATTACTCCGTCAGAAAGCAGAACACCCGTTTTATCTCGGAGTGGCCGTACTGGCAGAATCCACACTACAGGGCTGGAAACAACAACGTAGTCTGGAAGCGCCCGTCGTGGATCTGTATTTCTGATGAGCGATTCCCGCGACGCCAGATACTATCGTGCCTGGATGAGCAGCAGAACGGTCAGCCGCCGTGGGTTATTCCGCGGCTTGCTGTCACCGGGCAAACAGGCAATTGAACAGGCGGCACAGCCTTCTGCGAACTTGCTGGCGCGCGTGATTGCCCGTCCGCCTCAGGCCATTGCCGAACCGGTGTTTCAGCAACAATGTGATGGATGCGGACGTTGCGCACAGGCGTGCCCGGTCGGCATTATAAGCATCCAGGGAGGAAAGGCTTCGCTGGCTATCGATTATGCTGAATGTGACTTTTGCGGTGCTTGTACGCAGGCTTGCGAAAGAGAGGCGCTGGATCAGTGTGTGCCAATGGATACTGGTTTGCGTCCGGTTATTTTGTCCCAGTGTCTGGGACGGTTGGATGACTTGTGCCGAATGTGCGAAATTGCCTGTCCGCGCACGGCAATATTTTTTAATCAACAGAATCAACCTTCTGTTGATGACGCAAAATGTAATGGCTGCGGGAAATGCAAACTTGTTTGTTATCATGGTGATATTAACCTGTCTTTAAAGTGTCATTCATCTTAATCATTAAGCTTGATTAGTGTTTTCAATCATTCTTCTCCACTTTGTGCTCAGGTCAATTTTTGCCAGATTGACTTTTAAACCGCCGGTGGCATGATGCGCGCAATTTCTTCCTCTTTGTGGTCATCACCGCCCTATGTCCGCCTATTCCCGTCCTGTTTCTCTGCTCCTGTGCGGACTTCTGTTGTTGACGATTTCTATCGCCGTTTTAAACACATTGGTCCCTTTGTGGCTCAGTCATGAGCAACTTCCAACCTGGCAGGTCGGACTCGTCAGTTCGTCTTATTTTACCGGTAATCTGCTGGGTACTTTGCTTGCGGGCGGACTGATTAAACGTGTTGGTTTTAACCGCAGTTACTACCTTTCCTGCATCCTGTTTGCTGTCGCGACCGCAGGTCTGGCACTTTCAATAAGTTTCTGGAGTTGGGTGACGGCGCGATTCGTTGCAGGCATCGGCTGCGCATTGATCTGGGTGGTGGTGGAAAGTGCGTTGCTACGCAGCGGAACCGTCAGAAACCGCGGCCAGTTACTGGCAGCGTATATGATCATGTATTACATCGGCACGGTGGTTGGGCAGCTTCTGGTGGGTACGGTGCCGACGGCAATTTTAAGTGTACTGCCGTGGGTGACAGCGCTGATTGTCATTGCAATGCTGCCATTGTTATTAACGCATATTGAGAACCAGGAAAGCGGGCAGCCGCGTCATGCGGTAATGCCGATGTTCAGACGCCGTAATGCACGGCTGGGGATTAACGGCTGTATTATTTCCGGCATCGTTCTGGGATCTTTATACGGCCTGATGCCTTTGTTCCTGACGCATCAGGGAATGAGCGATGCAGATGTAGGTTACTGGATGGCATTGCTGGTCAGCGCCGGGATTATCGGGCAATGGCCGGTAGGGCGTTTGGCTGACCGTTATGGCCGTCTGATGGTTCTGCGCATTCAGATCTTCGCCGTTATCCTTGGCTGCATTGCGATGCTCAGTGGTTATGCGATGGCTCCGACGCTGTTCATTCTGGGTTGTGCTGGTTTCACGCTGTATCCGGTCGCCATGTCCTGGGCTTGCGAAAAAGTCAACGCAGAGGAACTGGTGGCGATGAACCAGGCATTACTGATGAGTTACACCATCGGCAGCCTCGCCGGGCCGACAATGACCGCGATGCTAATGCAGAGTTATTCCGATCGTCTGTTGTTCGTGATGATTGCAGTGGTCTCGCTGGTGTATCTGGTGATGCTGATGCGCAAAGCGGATCATACGCATAATCCTGTAGCGACTGCCTAATCCTTTTCATAATTAAAGCTGCAATCCCAATGATTTTGGGTATGTTCTGAGCCATAAAGCAAAAAAGACGCCATTTGGCGTCTTTTTTATGAACATCTCAGGCTGTTAATAAATAACTTTATGCCCGTAACTGGCAAGAATATTTTTCACTCTTTCCATGATCTCTTTGGTGGGCGGATTTACGCCATCCAGACCGTATTTCTCACCCATTGCCGTCCATTTATGTTTGCCCAACTCATGGTATGGCAGCAGTTCGATCTTCTCGATGTTAGTCATATCTTTGGTGAACTCACCCAGCTTATGCGCGGAGTCATCATCATCAGACCAGCCCGGCACCACGACATAACGGATCCAGGTGCGCTGATTACGTTTTGCCAGATAGCGGGCAAAGTCCAGAGTGCGGTGGTTGGACACGCCCACCAGATTCTGGTGAATGTCATCATTCATCTGCTTGAGATCAAGCATGACCAGATCAGAGACATCCAATAATTCGTCGATCACCGGATCATAACGGCGGACAAAACCGTTGGTATCCAGGCAAGTGTTGATCCCTTCTTTCTGGCAGGCGCGGAACCAGTCACGCACAAACTCTGCCTGAAGAATGGCTTCGCCACCAGAGGCTGTTACACCACCGCCGGAAGCATTCATGAAGTGACGATACGTCACGACTTCTTTCATTAAATCATCAACATTGATCTCTTTTCCGCCATGTGTATCCCAGGTATCGCGGTTGTGGCAATACATGCAACGCATCAGGCAACCCTGGAAGAAAACAATGAAACGGATACCTGGGCCGTCAACGGTGCCACAGGATTCATATGAGTGGATGCGACCTTGAACTGACATTGCGGGTTATTCTCCATAGTGACCAATAAATAGCAGTCTACATGTGCGGATGCTGGCCTGGCAGAGATAAACTGGAAACCACAGGTTTATGATACCAGACAATCAATAAGGTTGATTGTCAGCAATGGCGGTACTGCTTTGCCAGAAGTCCACAACGTATAGCGCTCTGGCAAAACAGACTGTCGTACAGACAGTGCGGGCAGGGAGGGATGAAACAAAGGCTCCACATTGTGGAGCCTTTTTTATCAGACCAGATTACAAGGTTGAATTATTACAGGGACTTGGTGAAAGTACGGGTAATAACGTCTTGTTGCTGTTCTTTAGTCAGTGAGTTGAAACGCACTGCGTAGCCAGAAACACGAATGGTCAGCTGAGGATAGTTTTCAGGATGTTCCATCGCATCTAACAGCATTTCACGGTTCATGACGTTCACGTTCAGGTGTTGACCACCTTCGATGGACGCTTCGTGGTGGAAGTAACCATCCATCAGACCCGCAAGGTTGGCTTTACGCACATCATCGTCTTTACCCAGCGCATTTGGCACGATAGAGAAGGTATAAGAAATACCATCTTTCGCGTAAGCAAACGGCAGTTTAGCAACGGAGGTCAGAGAGGCAACCGCACCTTTCTGGTCACGACCGTGCATTGGGTTAGCACCCGGGCCAAACGGAGCACCAGCACGACGACCATCTGGAGTGTTACCTGTTTTCTTACCATAAACCACGTTAGAGGTGATGGTCAGAACAGACTGAGTTGCTACAGCGCCACGGTAGGTACGCAGTTTCTGAATTTTCTTCATGAAACGTTCTACCAGGTCACAAGCGATGTCATCTACGCGAGAATCGTTGTTACCGAACTGTGGATATTCGCCTTCAATTTTGAAGTCTACAGCCAGGCCGTCTTCGTCACGGATGGTGCTAACTTTTGCATATTTGATAGCAGAGAGGGAGTCAGCAGCAACTGACAAACCTGCGATACCACATGCCATGGTGCGATAAACATCGCGGTCATGCAGAGCCATCAGCGATGCTTCGTAGCTGTATTTGTCATGCATGTAGTGAATGATGTTCAGCGCAGTCACGTACTGTTTAGCCAACCAGTCCATGAAGTGATCCATGCGATCCATGACTTTATCAAAGGTCAGCACTTCATCCATCATTGGTGCTTCTTTAGGACCAACCTGGATTTTCATTTTTTCATCAACGCCGCCGTTGATTGCGTACAACATGGTTTTCGCCAGGTTTGCACGAGCGCCGAAGAACTGCATTTGTTTACCCACAACCATTGGGCTCACACAACAAGCGATAGCATAGTCATCGTTGTTGAAATCAGGACGCATCAGATCATCGTTCTCATACTGTACAGATGAGGTATCGATAGACACTTTCGCTGCGTACTTTTTGAAGTTCATTGGCAGCTTTTCTGACCACAGAATGGTCATATTTGGCTCTGGTGAAGGTCCCATGGTGTACAGGGTATTCAGGAAGCGGAAGCTGTTTTTGGTAACCAGAGTACGACCATCAACACCCATACCTGCCAGGGATTCTGTCGCCCAGATTGGGTCACCGGAGAACAATTCATCATATTCAGGGGTACGCAGGAAACGCACCATACGCAGTTTCATAACCAGGTGGTCAATCAGTTCCTGAGCTTGTTCTTCGTTCAGTTTGCCTGCTTTGATATCACGTTCGATGTACACGTCAAGGAAAGTAGAGACGCGGCCAAAGGACATCGCAGCACCGTTCTGAGATTTAACGGCAGCCAGATAACCGAAGTAAGTCCACTGAACAGCTTCTTGTGCAGTTGTTGCAGGACCAGAGATATCGCAGCCATATTTAGCAGCCATTTCTTTAATCTGACCCAGAGCACGGTGTTGTTCTGAGATTTCTTCACGCAACTGGATGGTCATTTCCAGGTTTACGCCATTTTCCAGGTCGTCTTGCAGAGACTGGAATTGGGCGTATTTGTCGGCCATCAGGAAGTCGATACCATACAGCGCGACGCGACGGTAGTCACCGATGATACGGCCACGACCATAGGCATCTGGCAGACCGGTCAGCACACCAGATTTGCGGCAGTTCAGGATGTCTTTAGTGTAAACATCGAAAACACCCTGGTTGTGGGTTTTGCGGTAATCAGTGAAGACTTTTTTCAGTGCCGGATCCAGTTCACGACCGTAAACTTTACATGAACCTTCCACCATTTTGATGCCGCCGAAAGGGATCAGGGCACGTTTCAATGGCGCGTCAGTTTGCAGACCAACGATGGTTTCCAATGATTTGTTGATGTAGCCGGCATCGTGAGAGGTGATGGTAGAGGCAACGTCGGTATCGAAATCTACTGGAGCCTTAGTACGGTTCTCCAGTTTGATACCATCCATTACTTTATCCCACAGGGTGGTTGTCGCTTGGGTAGCGCCAGCCAGGAAGGACTCATCACCTTCATACGGTGTGTAGTTCTTCTGAATGAAATCACGGACGTTTACGCCATTCTGCCATTCACCAGCACTAAAACCCTGCCATGCGTTGGTCAATTTTTCATTGAGCTTGGACATTTTGCACCTACCTTCTAATTTGGATTTCTTTAAAAATCACGTGTAAAACTGTCGTAACAAGACTGCCACATTGTTTCAGTGGTGTTTCTCATCGCGAAGATATATGACCCAGTACGTTAACCCTACCAGCAAACCACCCCCAATGATGTTACCGATGGTCACAGGGATGAGATTGTCTATGATAAAGTTAGGGATATTCAGCTCTGCGAATTGTGCCGGTGTTGCCCCGACAGCCTGCCAGAATTCTGGTGTCGCAAAATTTTTCACTACGATGCCTAAAGGGATCATGAACATGTTAGCAATGCTGTGTTCAAAGCCGCTGGCGACAAACATGCCGACCGGTAAAATCATAGCGAACATTTTATCCATCAGACTGCGGCCGGAGTAACTCATCCATACCGCCAGGCAAACCATCAGGTTTGCGAGGATCCCCAGACATACGGCTTCGATAAATGTGTGATGCATTTTATGATCAGCAGTTTGCAGAACGTTCAGTCCCCACAAACCGTTATCAACCATGTATTCACCGGAGAACCAAATCAGAGCCACAAAGAATAAGCAGCCGACCAGGTTACCAATATAGACATTGACCCAGTTGCACGCCAATTGCCCCCAGGTGATTCGACCGCTGGCTTTCGCAATGACGATAAGTACAGTGGACGTGAACAGGTCCGCACCACATACGACAACCAGCATAAGACCCAGAGAGAAGCAGATGCCCCCAACCAGTTTTGCAAGGCCATAAGGGACGGTACCGGTGCCTGTAGTGGCGGTGATATAAAAAGCAAAGGCTATAGAAATAAAGACGCCAGCAGTAATGGCTAAAAAGAATGTTTTTAACGGCTGTTTGGTGGCTTTATAAACGCCAGCATCTTCAGCAATTTTCGCTGTCGCGGCGGGTAAAATGAGATCGAAGGGGTTGTCAGCTTTCACATTAACTCTCTTATTCAGGGCTATGCACTGCGCAACGAGATACTAGCAAAGCAGTATAACGTAAAAATTGACGTGGATCATATGAGGGGGTTTTTGGTGGTTTTTAATGGACTGCTAAAGGGGTGGTTTTATGGGTAATTAATTGAAAATAAACGAATAAAAAGATTTTAATTTTTGCAAATAAAGTTGAGAAAGCAAGAGTTTATTTTCAGATTCCAGTTAATACAAAGGATTCAGTGTTAATAAATATCGTTATTTTGATTTTATAAATTTCACTTTCAATTAACTTATAAAATAAGTGCTATATTTTTCTCGCAAAAACGGCAAGCGGGTATTATTTCGCGCGGAATTACACGTCATTTTGATGGCCGAGTCAAACTTTTGCGGACAAATACAGCAGCAGAAGCTTAGGATTTATAGTGAACTGATAGCGAATTTATAAACAAAAAAACCGACAGGAAATCCCGTCGGTTTTAATCGCTTCAAAGTGTCAGTGAATCAGGCTTTCGACCAGTGACGACGTTTGGCGACTTGCAGCTTTTCGTATGCACCAAGCAGCGCCTGATGGGCTGGCAAGGCTTTCAGCTCGGGGCCGACTGCAAACAGACTGTGGAAACGGACTTCTCCACTGATGGCCGCCGAAGCATCCTCAACTGCTTTCTGACCATACATTTTTACAAAAGCATTGTAGTACTGGGCTGGCTCGCGATCTTCTTCCAGAGACAACTGGAGCAGGGTTTGCAGGCAACGGTAATAGTTGTTGCGCTCATCGCTGTACACCGAGGAATTGAACTCATGCGCCCATTCAGCCCAGGTCAGCGCCTGATCCAAATCACCACCAGCAAGAGCCAGCATAGATTTCAGCTCACCGACACGCAGCGTGTACCAGCCGTTGTCTTTGCCGCTGGCGATCCCCAGCAGTTCGCGAACGCGGGTAAAGTCATCCAGACCTTCATCGTCGAGTTGAGTGATCATCTCAAGATAGGTTTCTTTTGGCAGATCGCTGCCCGGCAACGCCAGCAGTTGATCACGCAAATGCGCGCCCATGCTGTTATTCGCCAGCAATAAATCTTCGGCAGGATAAATGTCAGACATGCCCGGAACGATAATGCGGCAGGCGTATACATCCAGATGTTCGTAATCGGCGATATACACTTCAGCATCTTCTTTATCAAAGATAGCCATCAGTGTCGCAAATTCTTCTTCAGTGGTACCGCTGAAACTCCAGTCTGCAAACGGATAGTCTGCGTCTTGTTTGAACATATCCCATGAAATCAGACCGCTTGAGTCGATGAAATGGGTTTCAAGGTTAGCGTGTTCAGCCACTTCTTCGTCGTCAAAAGTAGGCGCAGTGAATACATCCAGGTCTTTCAGGCTGCGGCCTTGCAACAGTTCCGTCACGGTACGTTCCAGTGCGACGCCAAAATCAGGGTGTGCACCAAAGGACGCGAAACAAGTGCCATTCGCCGGGTTGAACAGAACCACGCAAATGACCGGATAATTGCCGCCCAGCGAGGCGTCATAAGAAAGAATAGGGAAACCTTCTTCTTCCAGTTTGGCAATGGCTTCAACCACTCCAGGATAGCGTGCCAGAACGTCAGAGGGGATTTCAGGCAGACTGATGGATTCTGCAATGATGCGGTTTTTGACATAACGCTCGAAGACTTCTGACAGCCCCTGAACCCGCGCTTCATTGGCGGTGTTACCCGCGGACATCCCGTTGGAAACGTACAAGTTGCCGATGATGTTCATCGGAATATAGACGGTTTGCAGATCGGACTGACGGGTAAATGGCAGAGCGCAGATACCACGATCAGGATTGCCTGATTGCAGGTCGATCAGATCACGGGCAACCAGTTCTTTATCGGCATCATAAAATGCGTGCAGGCGCTCATCCAGGATCCCGGCGGGCAGACTGTCGTCTTCCGGAAGCGGGAACCACTTCTCATTCGGATAATGAACGAAATCACCATTAGCGATTTCTTTGCCCAGATAGAAATCAGCGAAGAAATAGTTAGTCGACAGGCGCTCAAAATATTCACCCAAAGCAGAAGCCAGTGCGGCTTTCTTGCTGGCGCCTTTACCGTTGGTAAAGCACAGCGGGCAGTCGCGATCGCGAATGTGCACTGACCAGACGTGGGGAACCGGATTCAGCCACGAAGCTTCTTCGATATTAAAGCCGAGATCGGTGAGTTTTTGTTGGAAGCGGGAAATGGAGTCTTCCAGCGCCGCGTCTTTACCAGGAATAAAAGTTTGGGTCATTGAGTTCACTTTTGAGCGTGCTAAAAACGTGCAATGATACGGGGTTTTGCACATTAGCTCCATGTATTCGTGTTAAGAATGTAATCGCTGTGTGAAGTCAAAGGCTTGAGTTTGAACACGCTGTTATACCGTGTGAAATTTGACGGTACTTACACATATTATTCCGAAAAATCAGGGTTAAAAGGAGGAATGAACCTTGTGATCAACATCTCATCGCTGTTTATCAGGTCGTCATCAATAACCGTTGCAGACTGCTTGTCTCGGATGATAAAACCGTTAAATTAGTGACTACTATGTGACTGTCTCAGAGAAGTGGTGAGGGGAAATGACTCAGGTTTATAATTTTAGTGCAGGTCCGGCAATGATCCCGGCTGAAGTATTGCGTCGTGCGGAACAGGAACTTTGTAACTGGCACGGACTGGGTACATCGGTGATGGAAATCAGTCACCGTAGTAAGGAATTTATCCAGGTTGCTGAAGAATCCGAAAAGGATATCCGTGACCTGCTCAATATTCCCTCGAACTATAAAGTGCTGTTCTGCCATGGCGGCGCCCGTGCGCAATTTGCCGCTGTGCCAATGAACCTTTTGGGTGAAGAATCCTCCGCTGATTATATTGATGGTGGCTATTGGGCACACAGCGCAGTTAAAGAAGCCCAAAAATATTGCACCCCAAACGTGATTGATGTCACCACTACGATTGATGGTAAGCGTGGCATTCTGCCGATGAGCGAATGGAAACTGAGTGCAGATTCTGCCTACGTTCATTATTGCCCGAATGAAACTATCGATGGTATCGCTATTGATGAAATGCCTGATTTTGGCGACAAAATCGTGGTAGCAGATTATTCATCCTGCATTCTTTCCCGCCCGATTGACGTCAGCCGTTTTGGGGTGATTTATGCTGGCGCGCAGAAAAATATCGGTCCTGCGGGTCTGACCCTGGTTATCGTTCGTGATGATCTGCTGGGCAAAGCGCGCACTGAATTGCCTTCTATCCTCGATTATACCGTGCTGGCTGAGAACGACTCTATGTTCAATACCCCGCCGACCTTTGCATGGTATCTGTCAGGTATGGTATTCAAGTGGCTGAAAGAGCAGGGCGGTCTGCGCGAAATGGAAAAGCGCAATCGTGCAAAAGCCGAACTTTTGTATGGCGCAATCGATCGCACCGGCTTCTATCGTAACCCTGTGGTGGCGGCCAACCGTTCGTGGATGAACGTTCCTTTCCAGATGGCAGATGCCTCGCTGGATAAACTGTTCCTTGATCAGGCACAGGAAGCCGGTCTGCATGCACTAAAAGGCCACCGCGTGGCTGGCGGTATGCGCGCATCTATTTATAATGCAATGCCGATTGAAGGCGTAAAAGCCCTGACCGACTTTATGGCGGAGTTCGAAAAACGTCACGGTTAAGTGTGCTGGCTTTCAGGCTCGCAGAATGCTTCATTGAGAAGCCTTAAAAATGACCCCGGCGCAATGTCCGGGGTCATTTTATGAAAAGAAGAATTGGAGAAAGAGTGGAATCCCTGACATTACAACCCGTTGCGCTGGTTAACGGCAGCATCAATTTACCTGGCTCAAAAAGTGTTTCTAACCGCGCACTTTTACTGGCTGCTTTTGCACAGGGTACTACCCGCCTGACTAACCTGCTCGACAGCGATGATGTGCGTCATATGTTGACAGCACTCACTCAACTGGGTGTCACGCATCGTTTATCTGCATCCCGCACCGAGTGTGAAATCGATGGTCTGGGCGCGGCTTTTTCCAATGCTAAAGGTCTGGAACTGTTTCTTGGGAATGCCGGAACCGCAATGCGTCCGCTGGCGGCAGCATTATGCCTGGGCGAACAGGATGTTGTACTGACCGGAGAGCCGCGCATGAAAGAGCGCCCGATCGGGCATCTGGTTGATGCGCTTCGTCAGGGCGGTGCGCAGATTGATTATCTGGAGCAGGAAAACTATCCGCCTTTGCGCCTGCGTGGTGGATTTAGTGGCGGTGACGTCAGTGTTGATGGCAGTGTTTCCAGCCAGTTTCTGACAGCGTTATTGATGACAGCTCCGCTGGCAGATAACGATACAACCATTCAGATTAAAGGTGATCTGGTTTCCAAACCTTATATCGATATCACGCTGAACCTGATGAAAACCTTTGGTATTGAAGTGGAAAACCACAAGTACCAGAGATTTAGCATCAAAGGACGTCAGCATTATGTGTCTCCGGGGGCATATCTGGTCGAAGGTGATGCCTCTTCAGCATCCTATTTCCTGGCCGCTGCGGCGATCAAGGGCGGTACGGTTCGTGTGACCGGAATCGGCAAAAACAGCATGCAGGGTGATATTCGTTTTGCAGACGTGCTGGAAAAAATGGGTGCTACTATTCACTGGGCTGATGATTATATCGAATGTACCCGCGGTGAACTGAACGGCATTGACATGGACATGAACCATATTCCTGATGCAGCAATGACCATTGCTACCGCTGCCTTGTTTGCTGAAGGCCCGACAACGTTGCGTAATATTTACAACTGGCGTGTTAAAGAGACCGATCGCCTGACGGCGATGGCGACTGAGCTGCGTAAAGTCGGCGCAACAGTGGAAGAGGGCGAAGATTACATTCGTATTGATCCGCCTCAATCGCTGAAATTTGCCGAGATTGGCACCTATAATGATCACCGCATGGCGATGTGTTTCTCGCTGGTGGCGTTATCCGATACGCCGGTGACCATTCTTGATCCGAAGTGTACCGCAAAAACGTTCCCGGACTATTTTGACCGTCTGGCGGCAATCAGCACACTGGCATAGTTTTTCACTTGGTTGCCCGTGTATGAACGGACATCCCTGATGTCCGTTTTTTTGTTTTCAGGCTCAGAACCGTCCGCTTTTTAGCCAACTGAAAAATGTGGGGTAACAGTTGCAGTGAAGGCAGCGTATAATGCCGCTCCTGAATTAGTCCTGTGAGGCTAATGAAGCGGGCATACCCCACCGAAAGGAGACAAAAATGACGGCTTTAGTCCCGGTAATCACCGTTGATGGGCCAAGTGGTGCAGGTAAAGGTACGTTGTGTAAAGCGTTGGCCGAAGCCTTTAACTGGCATCTGTTGGATTCCGGCGCGATTTACCGCGTTTTGGCGCTGGCGGCTTTGCATCACCAGGTTGATATTGTCTCAGAAGAGGCGCTAGTTCCGCTTGCCGCACATCTCGACGTTCGTTTTGTGGCTCAGGATGGGCAGTTGCACGTTATTTTAGAAGGTGAGGATGTTACCCATGAAATCCGCACCGAAACGGTAGGCAATACTGCGTCTCAGGCGGCGGCATTTCCCCGCGTTCGTGAAGCATTATTGCGCCGGCAGCGCGCATTCCGTGATGCACCGGGCCTGATTGCCGATGGTCGTGACATGGGGACGGTGGTTTTCCCTGATGCACCGGTGAAGATATTTCTGGATGCCAGTTCGGAAGAACGTGCAAACAGAAGAATGCTACAGTTGCAGGAAAAAGGCTTTAGTGTTAACTTTGAACGGCTTTTAGCCGAGATCAAAGAGCGCGATGACCGTGATCGTAACAGGCCCGTCGCGCCTCTAGTGGCTGCTTCCGATGCGTTGTTGCTGGATTCAACCAGCATGTCCATCGACGAAGTCATCGAAAAAGCACTGGCTTATGCCACAGAAATTCTAGGATTGCCGCAAAAACAAACCCGGTAATCGAGCCTCACTCTGGTGCTGAAGAATATTCAGTGCCAGTTTTGGCTATAGTTTTTTTTAACCTCGCCGCAAGGATCTGTAGCGGGGCATTTGAAACAACCCCATCCAGCAGGAAGCCAGATGGACGTTAAACTTAAGAACCTAAAGATTATCAACATGACTGAATCTTTTGCTCAACTCTTTGAAGAATCCTTAAAAACAATCGAAACCCGTCCTGGTTCCATCGTTCGTGGTGTTGTTGTGTCTATCGACAAAGATATCGTACTGGTTGACGCCGGTCTGAAATCTGAGTCTGCAATCCCGGCAGAACAATTCAAAAACGCACAGGGCGAACTGGAAATCCAGGTTGGCGACGAAGTTGATGTTGCGCTGGACGCTGTTGAAGACGGCTTCGGTGAAACTCTGCTGTCCCGTGAAAAAGCTAAACGTCATGAAGCTTGGATCACGCTGGAAAAAGCTTACGAAGAATCTGCAACTGTTACCGGTGTTATCAACGGTAAAGTTAAAGGCGGTTTCACTGTTGAGCTGAACGGTATTCGTGCGTTCCTGCCAGGCTCACTGGTAGACGTTCGTCCTGTTCGCGACACGCTGCATCTCGAAGGCAAAGATCTTGAGTTCAAAGTCATCAAACTGGACCAGAAACGCAACAACGTTGTTGTTTCCCGTCGTGCAGTAATTGAGTCTGAGAACAGCGCAGAGCGCGATCAACTGCTGGAAAACCTGCAGGAAGGCATGGAAGTTAAAGGTATCGTTAAGAACCTCACTGACTACGGTGCATTCGTTGATCTGGGCGGTGTTGACGGCCTGCTGCACATCACTGACATGGCTTGGAAACGTGTTAAACACCCAAGCGAAATCGTTAATGTTGGCGATGAAATCACTGTTAAAGTTCTTAAATTTGACCGTGAGCGTACCCGTGTATCACTGGGTCTGAAACAACTGGGCGAAGATCCTTGGGTCGCTATCGCTAAACGTTACCCAGAAGGCACTAAACTGACTGGTCGCGTTACCAACCTGACTGATTACGGCTGCTTCGTAGAAATCGAAGAAGGCGTTGAAGGTCTGGTTCACGTTTCTGAAATGGATTGGACTAACAAAAACATCCACCCATCTAAAGTTGTTAACGTGGGCGATGTTGTTGAAGTTATGGTTCTGGATATCGACGAAGAACGTCGTCGTATCTCCCTGGGCCTGAAACAATGCAAAAACAACCCATGGCAGCAATTCGCAGAAACCCACAACAAGAACGACCGCGTTGAAGGTAAAATCAAGTCAATCACTGACTTCGGTATCTTCATCGGTCTGGACGGCGGCATCGACGGCCTGGTTCACCTGTCTGACATCTCCTGGAACGTTGCAGGCGAAGAAGCAGTACGTGAATACAAAAAAGGCGACGAAATCGCAGCTGTGGTTCTGCAAGTTGATGCAGAACGTGAACGTATCTCCCTGGGCGTGAAGCAACTGGCTGAAGATCCATTCAATAACTACCTGTCTGTTAACAAGAAAGGTACTATTGTTACTGGTAAAGTTACAGCAGTTGACGCCAAAGGTGCTACAGTTGAATTAGCTGGCGGCGTAGAAGGTTACCTGCGCGCTTCAGAAGCTTCTCGCGACCGTATTGAAGACGCAACTCTGGTTCTGAGCGTTGGTGATGAAGTAGAAGCTAAATTCACCGGTGTTGATCGTAAGAACCGCGTAGTAAGCCTGTCCGTCCGTGCTAAGGACGAAGCAGACGAGAAAGATGCAATCGCTGTTGTTAACAACAAACCAGACGAAAGCAACTTCTCTAGTGCTATGGCTGAAGCGTTCAAAGCGGCAAAAGGCGAGTAATGACGGGGGGCGGCTCAGTCGCCCCGAAACGGTAGTTTAGCTGCAAAGCTTGGAGGTACTATGACCAAGTCTGAACTTATTGAAAGACTTGCTGGCCAGCACTCTCATATCCCGGCGAAAGCTGTTGAGGATGCAGTGAAAGAGATGCTTGAGCATATGGCTGCAACCTTGGCTGATGGTGAACGCATCGAAATCCGTGGGTTTGGCAGTTTTTCTCTTCACTACCGTGCTCCGCGTGTTGGGCGCAACCCTAAAACTGGCGATAAAGTCGAGCTGGACGGCAAGTACGTTCCTCACTTTAAGCCAGGGAAAGAGTTGCGTGATCGCGCGAATATTTACGGCTGAGGCTTTCGCCTGAACGTAAATGTCTGCCTATAGCGAACGTAAAGCGGCACCTCTCGGGGTGCCGTTTTTTTTGCTTTATGACGAATAAGTTCCCCCTCTTTCAGTTGCGATCATAAAATTTTTGCGTAACGTCACGCAGCGTTTTGCTTTCCTGGTTGCTCCTTCTTTGCATGAAAATCATACTCCGGCACGAAAACATGTCTGATGAACGTGAAGGGAGTAAAACATCAAAATTTCACTGGACGAGGCTGCTTTAGCGGTTATTGCAGGGATGTTGCCACTGCTTATTTTTTCCCAACTTCCTTCGGCTATTCATCTGGTCACGCTGTGTCTTTGCGCCTCATGCTGCTTCAGATTTCATCACAAAATATTCAGCCTGATAGCGATCGGCCTGCTGAGTTTCAGTTGGGCCTCGTTTCAGGGCGGTATTCAGCTCGATCAGATTTCAGCGCTTCAGGGCACAAAGCGTCATGTTATCGCCGTGGTAGAGAGTATTAATCTCGGGAGCACCAGTACATCTTCTGTACTCTTCAAAATAGAAAAAGCAGAAGGAAAAATAATTTTCCCGCCGGTCATGTTCCGCACTAAATGGGACAAGACAGAGGGAGAACTGTTAGCGGGCCAGCGCTGGGATATGATCGTCAGTATGCGGCCCGTCCACAGCTTGCTGAATGAAGGCGGATTTGATGCCCAGCGTTGGGCGTTGGCTCAGCATGCACCTCTGACAGCAACTGTCCGTAACAGGCAGCTATTAGATGCCAGAAGTTCGCTTCGTCAGCAATTTATTCAGCGGTTGCAGCAGAAGATGCCACCGATGGAAAATACGCCTGTACTGATTGCACTGGCTTTTGGCGAAAAAGGATTTATACAGGCTGCAGATAAGCTACTGTTACAACAGACTGGCATCGCGCATCTGGTGGCGATATCAGGCCTACATATTGGAATTGCGGCGTTATTTGGATGGTGGCTGGCGCGTGGATTGCAGTATCTGCTGCCGGTAAAACTGATTGACTACCGATTTCCGTTATTCGTGAGCGGCGTTTTTCTGCTGTTCTATACCTGGCTTTCCGGAGGTAATGCACCTGCGCTGCGTGCAGCGTTTGCGGTGTTGATGTGGATCCTGCTGCGTCTGTTCCGTGTCCGCTGTCATCCGTGCCAGATATGGCTTTGGGTGGTGGCTATGCTTCTGCTGGTCGACCCTATGAATTTATTGTCCGACAGCTTCTGGTTGTCATGCTTCGCGGTGGGGGCTCTGGTTTTCTGGTTCCAGTGGGTGCCTCTTCCTGCAATGTTTCAGCAGGCATGGTATTGGGCATTGTTTCGCTGGGGGCATCTGCAGGTGGGAATGACACTTCTTCTGTTGCCCTTACAGGTCTGGATTTTCCACGGCATAAACGTTTTCTCGTTTCCGGCCAATATGTGGGCAGTTCCGGTTGTTTCATTGATCACAGTCCCGCTGGTATTACTGGCCTTGTTGACGAACGCCGCGCCCTGCGCATTGATGGATAACGCACAAGCTCTGCTTTGGCAACTGGCGGATGCCACATTGAGATTGGCTTTGTGGGGGGTAAAAGCATTACCGGACGGTTGGATCCCATTGGGTGAGTCATTTCTGGCCGTGAGCCTGATGGGATGGCTGGTGCTTCTGTGCTGGCGGATTTGCCCGTTGAGATATTGCCTTTCACTGTTGCTGTCGCTTTTTGCGATCTCTTCTGTCTGGCTGAACAGAAATCCATCGGAGCGCTGGCGGGTTGATATGCTTGATATCGGACATGGCTTGTCTGTTCTTATCAGCAAAAACGGCCGGGGCATTCTTTATGATACCGGCAACCGTTGGGAAGGGGGCTCAGCCGCTGAACAAAATATTATCCCTTATTTAAATTGGAAGAATATTCAGCTGGAACAGATAATTATCAGTCATAATGACATGGATCACCGGGGCGGTTTGGCCCCGTTACAAAACCGTTATCCTGCCGCCAGCGTTCGTGAAAGTGCTTTGTCGGATCAGCATCATCTGAAATGCATAGCAGGCGAGCAATGGCGCTGGCAGGGGCTGGATTTTAACGTTTTGTGGCCGGATAAAATGTCAGAGGATGCAGGGAATAACGACAGCTGCGTTATCCGCATTGATGACGGTTCATTCAGTTTGCTCCTGACCGGAGATATTGAAACTGAAACAGAAAAAGCGTTAGTCAGGAAGTGGCGGAGCGAACTGCAAGCCACTGTACTTCAGGTTCCTCATCATGGCAGCAATACGTCATCGACACCTCCATTTTTGCGGGCAGTTAAGCCGGTTATCGCACTGGCGTCCGCATCCCGTTTTAATAAATGGCATCTGCCGGCACATAAAGTTGTTAGCAGATACAACAAAGCGCACTATGACTGGCATTCAACGTCTGAATCGGGTCAACTCAGCCTCTTCGTTTTTGATGATTATTGGACAATTAAAGGCTTACGTGAGCAATTAATCCCCCGTTGGTATCACCGCCAGTTTGGAGTATCTACAGATAATGAGTAGAATAGACCGCTATTTCTTTCGATGCTGGTTGATATTGCATGATGAACGATAAAGATCTCTCCACATGGCAGACATTTCGTCGCCTTTGGCCGATGATCACACCTTTTAAAGCCGGGCTGATCGCTGCGGCTATTGCGCTGGTCGCAAACGCTGCCAGTGATACTTTCATGCTGTCTTTGCTGAAGCCTCTGTTGGATGACGGTTTTGGTAAAGCTGACCGCTCGATCCTACTCTGGATGCCTTTGGTCGTTATCGGTCTGATGGTTGTGCGTGGGGTCAGTGGCTACATTTCGAGTTACTGCATTTCATGGGTTTCGGGCAAAGTGGTGATGCATATGCGTCGTCGTCTGTTTGGTCACATGATGAGAATGCCCGTAGCATTCTTTGACCAGCAATCTACCGGTACCTTACTTTCCCGTATCACCTATGATTCCGAGCAGGTGGCGTCTTCATCATCCAGTGCGCTCGTGACCGTCGTACGTGAAGGTGCGTCAATCATTGGTCTGTTTGTCATGATGTTCTATTACAGCTGGCAGCTTTCTGTAATCCTGTTGGTGATTGCGCCGATTGTTTCTGTTGTTATCCGTGTGGTGTCTAAACGCTTCCGTAATATCAGTAAAACAATGCAAAACACTATGGGACAGGTGACGACCAGCGCGGAACAGATGCTCAAAGGTCATAAAGAAGTGTTGATCTTCGGTGGCCAGAAAGTTGAAACCGCGCGTTTTGATAAAGTGAGTAACCGTATGCGCCAGCAAGGTATGCGTATGGTTTCCGCTTCTTCAATTTCAGACCCGATTATTCAGTTGATCGCCTCTCTGGCATTGGCATTCGTGTTGTATGCGGCAAGCTTCCCGTCCGTGATGGAAACGCTCAGCGCGGGTACTATCACCGTTGTGTTCTCTTCTATGATTGCCCTGATGCGTCCGCTGAAGTCCCTGACTAACGTGAACTCCCAGTTCCAGCGCGGTATGGCCGCTTGTCAGACGCTGTTCTCAATCCTGGATATGGAACAGGAAAAAGACGAAGGGAAACTGGAAGTCAAACGCGTTAACGGAAATGTCGAATTCAAAAACGTGACCTTCACTTATCCGGGACGCGATATTCCTGCTTTGCGTGATATTTCCTTCAACCTGCCGGAGGGTAAAACTGTTGCACTGGTTGGCCGCTCAGGTTCCGGTAAATCGACTATCGCGAATTTGCTGACCCGTTTCTATGACATTCAGGAAGGTAATATCCTGATGGATGGTCATGATCTGCGGGAATATACCCTGTCGTCATTACGTGATCAGGTGGCACTCGTTTCTCAGAACGTCCACCTGTTCAATGATACCATTGCCAATAACATCGCTTACGCCCGTACGGATATGTACTCCCGCGAAGAAATCGAAAAAGCGGCGACGATGGCTTACGCGATGGACTTTATCAGCAAAATGGATCAAGGGCTGGATACGGTCATTGGTGAAAATGGCGTTCTGCTCTCTGGTGGCCAGCGTCAGCGTATCGCAATTGCGCGTGCCTTGCTGCGTGACTCGCCGGTTCTGATCCTTGATGAAGCGACATCTGCCCTTGATACTGAATCTGAGCGTGCTATTCAGGCTGCACTCGACGAACTACAGAAAAACCGCACATCCCTGGTGATCGCACACCGTTTATCCACTATTGAAAAGGCCGATGAGATTCTGGTCATTGAAGATGGTTGCGTGGTGGAACGTGGTTCACATACGAGCCTGCTCGAAGAGCGTGGTGTTTACTCACAGCTGTACCGGATGCAGTTTGGCCAATGATTGAGCGCATCTGGTCAGGGAAATCACCGCTATATCTGTTACTCCTGCCTCTTTCATGGTTGTACGGGTTAGTTTCAACTTTGATCCGTTACAGCTATAAAACGGGGCTTAAAAAAAGCTGGCGGGCTTCGGTGCCTGTCGTGGTGGTCGGAAATCTGACTGCCGGAGGTAATGGTAAAACGCCGGTGGTGATCTGGCTGGTTGAAACACTCCAGCAGCATGGTTTTCGTGTTGGAGTCGTTTCGCGCGGTTATGGTGGCAGGGCTGAGCACTATCCCTTATTGCTGACGGAGGCGACGCCCACCACGCAGGCAGGTGATGAGCCAGTGCTAATATTTCAGAGAACCGGGGCACCGGTTGCGGTGTCTCCGGTTCGCTCTGATGCGGTAAAAGCATTACTTGGTGCAAATGAGTTAGACGTTATCATCACGGATGACGGATTACAGCATTATGCACTTCAGCGTGATATCGAAATTGTTGTGATCGACGGAGTCCGCCGTTTTGGTAATGGTCACTGGTTACCTGCAGGACCTATGCGTGAAAGAGAATCTCGTTTGCGTTCAGTGGATGCGGTTATTACCAATGGCGGCACAGTCCGTCCTGGTGAGTTAGCGATGTTCTTGCAACCTGGCAAAGCGATAAATTTGGTCACAGGTGAACAGTGTGATGCTTCTGCATTGAAAAATGTGGTTGCGATTGCCGGCATCGGGCATCCACCGCGTTTCTTTTCCACGTTGAAACAGCTAGGGATAAATGTACAAAAGGAAGTCGCTTTTTCGGATCATCAGGCTTACACCTCCGGA
Source organism: Rahnella sp. RcJ3 (assembly GCF_009498575.1). Classification (NCBI taxonomy): domain Bacteria; kingdom Pseudomonadati; phylum Pseudomonadota; class Gammaproteobacteria; order Enterobacterales; family Yersiniaceae; genus Rahnella; species Rahnella sp. RcJ3. Next base: position 212,885 of record NZ_QSNX01000003.1, on the reverse strand, counting down.
CAACTGTCAGCTGTGAAGGCACCAGGACAGGTCCTTCTGATGACTGAAAAGGATGCAGTAAAATGTCGTTCTTTTGCTCAGCCAGACTGGTGGTATTTACCGGTTGACGCCAAAATCGAGGGTGACCAGGCTGAGAAACTGCTCCAAAGAATAGCTGAGCTTATTTTGCAAAAGATGCATTGATACAGCCAAAACAGACCGTTTTCGTGCGTCTGATAAAAATTTACGTAAATCTAAAGTTTCAATCCCCTGATTTTAAAGACTAATATTCACCGTTAATGTTTAACGTCAGAATAATTGCGCAACGTGACTTGCTATTGCTCTGCACTTATGAGTAAATGCTTGCAGCCTGTGTTGCAGCGCTATTTATGTATGAGTGTAGAGTAAAGCAGTTCCTCCCAGACGTTATCTCTTTCCCGATGATTCCGCTTCCAAGACGAACCTTCTAAGTCCTCCCCATAAGTAATTGTCTGAACTATTGGCTAGCATTGCCGAATGGCAGGATTTTATATTTTGTAAAAGGTTTTAAATATGTCGAAGAAAAATGGTCAGGTTAAGTGGTTCAATGAAAGCAAAGGTTTTGGTTTTATTGAGCAGGCTGATGGCGGTAAGGATGTATTCGTACATTTCTCTGCAATCGCAACCGATGGTTTCAAAACTCTGGCCGAAGGCCAGCGTGTAGAATACACCATTCAGGATAGCCCGCGTGGTCCTGCTGCTGCTAACGTTATTGCACTCTGATAAGAGACAAACGTGATGATATGAAACAACGTTAATCGCTAATCATGTCAGCAGAGTAAAACCCGCCGGATGGCGGGTTTTACATACCTGAAAAGGTAAATACGGCGTTTATAAGACGTCATGAAAGTTGTAAAAGTAGTCGTTAAAACTAATTCGCTCATTAGAGGTTTTTTATAAAAAAATAACTTAGCAATGGGCAAACGCATCCGAACAATAATAAAAAAGTGTGTTCATGGATGCCCAAAAGAAAGGATAGAAATTATGATGTTAAAAATGGGTTTAGTTAAATGGTATAATCAGGCTAAAGGCTACGGTTTTATTTGCCCGCTTGATGGTTCTTCTGAAATTTATGTTCAGCGTACTTCCATCGCCAATACAGGGAATAAATCTCTGAGTGCCGGTCAGAAGGTGGAGTTCACCACTTACCGCAGCGTAACACATGGCCCTTCCGCGGCTGATGTTATTGCTTTCTGAGTCCGGTTTTGTTGTTCACCGTTGAGTTGAATTTTACGCTCCGGTAAAAATATGCTATCGGTATCCACAGTTAAATTGCTGCCACGGATACCGATATGTCTCACCCGGTTATATCTCTTGCTTCAGCCCGCACCCTGCACCTATCTGCGCAAAATCTTCTTAAACCTGTGACCCGAAAGCCTGTTGCTACGGATGTCGTTCAGGCGATCCGTGATATGGGATTGCTGCAAATTGACACGATAAGCGTGGTTGCGCGGAGTCCTTATCTGGTGTTGTTCAGCCGCTTAGGTAATTACGACCCTCAATGGCTGGAACAAGCCCTCCCGGCAGGAAAAATATTCGAGTACTGGGCGCATGAGGCTTGTTTTATTCCCAGTGAAGATTACGGACTCCTGCGCCACCGGATGCTCAATCCTCAGGGGATGGGGTGGAAATTTTCTCAGACCTGGTTTGATGAACATCAGACGGATATTGAGGCACTGCTGGGACACATTGCTGAAAATGGCCCTGTGCGTTCGGCCGATTTCAGTACAGATAAAAAGTCTGCCAGCGGCTGGTGGGACTGGAAGCCTCATAAAAAGCACCTGGAAACATTGTTTACTTCCGGGAAACTGATGGTGTCTGAACGGCGTAATTTCCACCGGGTTTACGACCTTGCTGAACGGGTAATGCCTGGCTGGGACGATGCGAGCCAGACTCTTGAACAGTCTGCAGCGGAATATCAGATGCTGCGGCGCTCGGCGCAATATCTTGGCATCTTTAGACCGGAATGGCTGGCGGACTATTATCGCCTCAGGCGGGTGAATACCAAGGCTGTGATTGCACAATTACTGATGGATGAGGAAATTACACCGGTCGAAGTGGCCGGGCTTGAAGATATTTACTATGTCCACCGGAAACAGTTTCCCCTTCTGCAACAAGCCACTGAATCACGGATCGGTTCAACGGTCACCACGCTGCTTTCACCTTTTGATCCCGTGGTATGGGATCGTAAACGCGCCTCAATGTTGTTTAATTTTGAATACCGGATCGAATGCTATACGCCGGAAGCAAAACGCCAGTACGGCTATTTCACGCTACCCATACTGCAGCGGGGTGAACTGATTGGTCGGGTGGATGCAAAAATGCATCGCAAAGAAAAACTACTGGAAGTGAAAAGCCTCCATCTCGAGCCCGATGTGACGATGTCTTCACGACGTGCAAAAGATATACACGGAGCAATCAGCCGGTTTGCACAGTGGCAGGGAGCTGAAAAAGTCAAAACCTTGAAAGTACCTGAAACGTTAACGGTGTTTTGGGAAAGAGACTGGCAGATTTAATGTCACAAAATGAAACGGCTGCATCAGGCAGCCGTTATTTCACGATGATTGCAGGTGGCATCCAGCTTAGTGGCTGAAGTTAGCGAACATTGCGATGATTTTGTTAATGGTTTTCATTTTTAGTGCTCATATTGAAGGTGTTTAGTGTGACGTGCATCACAAAAAAATTGTACTCCCACGAAATCGGCAGCGCAATGCTCCTCAGGAGATATTTTTTATTTACAGAAATGTAACTTCTTTGAAGTCGTATCGGAGGATGAGTGAGGATTAACGCGGGGTGCGGCGTTATGTTATTCTCCTGAACCGCTATGTTGTGTTTCCAATGCTTTTTTACGTTACACCTTGCTGAAAATGCGGTGTATTCGCCTCCGGGAGGAATTTATGGACCACCGTTTGCTTGAAATCGTTGCGTGCCCTGTATGTAACGGGAAGCTTTACTTTAATAAAGAGTCGCAGGAATTAGTGTGTAAGGCAGACAGCCTGGCTTATCCCGTGCGTGAGGGTATCCCTGTTTTATTAGAAAACGAGGCCCGCCCGCTTTCTGTTGATGAGACACACCCATGAGTTTTGTTGCTATTATCCCGGCCCGCTTCGGGTCAAGCCGTTTGCCGGGGAAGCCGTTGGCCGATATCAACGGTAAACCTATGGTTGTGCATGTGATGGAACGTGCACGGGAGTCGGGTGCTAAACGTGTAATTGTTGCGACAGACCATCCTGACGTTGTGGCGGCGGTTGAAGCTGCGGGTGGTGAAGTTTGTCTTACCCGACCTGATCATCAGTCAGGCACTGAGCGTCTGGCAGAAGTCATCGATTTATGTCAGTTTTCCGATGATGAAATTATCGTTAATGTTCAGGGCGACGAGCCGCTGATCCCGCCTGTTATCATCCGTCAGGTGGCTGATAATCTGGCAAACAGTGAAGCAGGAATGGCAACACTGGCAGTGCCAATTGAAACAGCGGAAGAAGCGTTTAACCCGAATGCGGTCAAAGTGGTTCGGGATGCCAAAGGTTACGCCATGTATTTTTCCCGCGCTACAATTCCTTGGGAACGTGAACGTTTTGCCGTGTCGAAAGAAACGGTTGGTGATGTCTTCCTTCGTCACATCGGTATTTATGCATACCGTGCTGGTTTCATTCGCCAGTATGTGAAGTGGGAACCGACTAAACTTGAGCACATCGAATTACTCGAACAACTCCGGGTGCTGTGGTACGGTGAAAAAATCCACGTTGATGTAGCGAAGGCCATTCCTTCTGTGGGTGTCGATACCGCTGAGGATCTGGAACGTGTGCGCGTGATTTTGGGGCATAAAAATTCCTGACCACACAGAGTATAAAAAGTCATAAAAGCGGAATGTTCCGGCATTCCGTTTTGTCATCACTGTTCTCTTTTCGTTTTGCGCACTGCCTTCCTGTTTCTGCCCCGACTATCCGGTTTTTGTTTGATCTGAAACGGGGTAATCCTTTCCTGAAACTTTCATCATAAACGTTAATTTATTCGTCACTGCGAACACGTTATGGAACAGCTAAAAGCCGAATTGAGTATTGTGCTGGGCGAGCGTTTATCCCGCCTCGAATGTGTCAGTGAGCAGCCTTATGCCCATCTTTTTTCCCTTTATGATGAGCAGGGTTATGCGATGCCATTGATGGCGAAGAGTTTTACTTGTCAGGGAATCGCCGGGCAGGAGGCTTATAAATTATCAATGCTGGCGCGGGAGGGCGTGGTGAGGGTGCCTACGGTTTATGGCATGGTCACCACGCATCAGAAACCGTATCAGGAAATATTGCTGATTGAACGTCTGCGCGGCGTATCGGCGGAAGCGCCAACACGCACCCCTGAACGCTGGCAAATCTTGCAGGAGCAAATTGTCGAGGCGATGCTGGCGTGGCACCGGATTGACAGCCACGGTTGTGTCGGTTCTGTTGACAGCACGCAGGAAAATCGCTGGGAAAACTGGTACCCGCAGCGGGTGGAGGTGTTGTGGGCAACGTTATCGAATTTACAGGCATCCGAACTCACACCTGACGACCGCACGCTGCTTTTCCGTTCCCGTGCCTGCATTCCTAAGCTATTTGAAGAGTTCGACGATACACCGGTACTGGTACACGGCAATCTCTCGTTGCGCAGCATGCTCAAAGATCCTCGCAGCGATCAACTGCTGGCAATGATTAATCCCGGCACCGTGTTATGGGCGCCGAGGGAGTTTGATCTTTTCAGGTTGTGGGAAAAAGGCATGAGCGAGCAATTGCTGTTCAGTTATCTGCAAAAAGCACCTGTTTCAGAAACATTCCTCGCACGGCGCTGGTTGTATCTGGTGTGGGAATCAGTCGCGCATCTGATTCATACCGGTAAGCTTGATCGCCGGCAATTCGATTATGCACGGCAGCAATTGTTGCCGTGGCTTAACTGAGTTACTTCGCTGCGGGTGCCGGCAGCGTCATCCATTGCCATGCGCGCCCCAGCGTTTCATACCATGCCCGCTCGCTGTGAGACAAGAACAGTGCCTGTGGCAACGCTTTTTCCCACGGATTGAGCGGGGAATCTATCGCAAGCTGATTCGCTGGTGCCGGAATAGGGTTCAGTCCCAGTTGCCGGAAGAAAATGATTGCCCGCGGCAGATGGTTTGCCGACGTCACCAGCACAAACGGCTGCTCTCCCAGCATTTCTTTAACCTGCAAGGCTTCCTGATGTGTATCCCGTGGCCTGTCGAGCAGAATAATATCGCTCTCCGGCACCCCTAAACTCTCCGCAACTTTCCCGGCGACCGCAGCACTGCTCATCGGGTTGGTCATGGCCCGCGCACCGGTGAAGATCATTTTTGAACCGGGATTTGCCCGGTAAATGCGGATCCCTTCGGCCACGCGAGGAAGGCTGTTATTGATGAGATTAGAACTCGGTGCCCACGCCGGGTTATAGGTATAACCGCCGCCCAGTACGACAACATATTTTACCGGCACATTGCCACTGGCCTGGTAAGTGGGGTAAACCGATTCAATAGGACGCAGCAGGTTATCCGCAACAGGTTGCAAGCTGAGCAGCAACAGAAGCAGCCAACTCAGTGAAAAAAACACTTTTCCGGTTTTTTGCCAGCGGGTCATCCACAGCAACACCAGTGCAATCGCCATGAAGAGCAGAATAAATGGCAGAGGTAATAGCAGGCCCCCCAGCGTCTTTTTTAGGATAAATAACATCAGAAACCGATCCTTTTGGGTGAAAAAACGACATCCGGGCGTGAATCCGCGTCAGGATGATTTATTCTATGCCAGCCTGTGCCAAAATAGCACTTCACTCGGTATCACCGCACAGCCATCATTAACAAATTGTTTTTAGAAACAGGGTTCATTTCATGCAGGATCGTAATTTCGACGATATGGCCGAGAAGTTTTCGCGCAATATCTACGGCACAACAAAGGGACGTATCCGTCAGGCTGTGCTGGGTCAGGATCTGCATGATTTACTACAGACTTTGCCTCAGCGGCCACTGCGCATCCTTGATGCGGGCGGCGGTGAAGGACAAATGGCCTGTGAACTGGCAGCTTTAGGACATAAGGTCTTGTTGTGTGATCTCTCCGGTGAGATGATCCGCCGCGCCGAGGCGGCTGCGCTGGAAAAAGGTGTGAGCGACAACATGCAATTTGTACAATGTCCGGCTCAGCATATCGCCGAACATTTGGAACAGCCGGTTGATCTGATATTGTTCCATGCGGTCATCGAATGGCTGGCCGAACCTCAACAGGCTCTGGTCGCACTGGTCGATTGTCTGACCCCCGGTGGCGCAATATCACTGATGTTTTACAATATCCACGGTCTGGTCATGCGGCACATGATCCTTGGCAATTTTGCTCATGTTGAAGCGGGTGTGCCAAAAATCAAAAAAAGCTCCCTGTTACCCGATCACCCGCTGGAGCCCGCACAGGTTTACCAGTGGCTGGAAGAACTTGGGATGCAGATCAGCGGCAAGACCGGTGTTAGAGTGTTCCACGATTATTTGCGAAACAGACAACAACATAAACAGGATTTTGATGAGCTTCTGGCGCTGGAACAGCGTTATTGTCGTCAGGAACCTTTTGTTAGTTTGGGACGTTACATCCACGTGATGGCGCACAAACCCATTCTGAAGGACGAATTATGAGTGAATTTTCCCAGACTGTACCCGAACTGGTCGCCTGGGCACGCAAAAATGATTTCTCAATTTCGCTGCCAACGGAGCGGCTGGCTTTTCTTCTGGCAATCGCCACATTAAACAGCGAGCGCCTTGATGGAGAAATGAGTGAGGGTGAACTGGTCGACGCGTTTCGTCATGTCAGCAAGGGATTTGAGCAGACAAATGAAACCATCACCGTACGTGCCAATAACGCCATCAATGACATGGTGCGTCAGCGTTTGCTCAACCGTTTTGTCAGTGAACTGGCCGACGGTAATGCCATTTATCGCCTGACGCCTTTGGCGATCGGCATTTCAGATTATTACATCCGCCAGCGTGAGTTCTCAACGTTGCGGTTGTCTATGCAGTTGTCGATCGTTGCTCAGGAACTCAAGCGTGCAGCCGATGCAGCCGAAGAGGGCGGTGATGATTTTCACTGGCATCGCAATGTTTACGCGCCACTTAAATACTCCGTAGCTGAAATTTTTGACAGTATCGACATGACCCAGCGGATCATGGACGAGCAGCAGCAGGGCGTGAAAGACGACATTGCCGCGTTGCTCAATAAAGACTGGCGTGCGGCAATTTCCAGTTGTGAAATCCTCCTGTCAGAAACTTCCGGCACGCTGCGTGAATTGCAGGATACGCTCGAGGCGGCCGGTAACCTGTTGCAGGCGCATCTTATGCGTATTCAGGATGCCACGATGGTCGAACTCGATTTGAGCTTTGTCGACAAACTGGTTTTCGACCTGCAGAACAAACTCGACCGCATTACCAGTTGGGGCCAGCAGGCTATTGACCTGTGGATTGGCTATGACCGGCATGTGCATAAATTTATCCGTACCGCCATCGACATGGATAAAAACCGGGTGTTCGCCCAGCGTCTGCGCCAGTCGGTTCAGAACTATTTTGATCAGCCATGGACGCTGACCTTCGCCAATGCTGACCGTCTGCTGGATATGCGCGATGAAGAACTGGCCTTGCGCAGCGAGGAAGTGACCGGCGAACTTCCGCCAGATCTTGAGTTTGAAGAATTTAACGAAATCCGCGAACAACTTGCGGCATTGATTGAACAGGCATTACAGGTTTATCAGCAACAAAAAACGCCGCTCAATCTGGGCATGGTAATGCGCGAATATCTTAAACAGTATCCGCGTGCCCGACATTTTGATGTCGCGCGAATTGTGGTCGACCAGGCTGTGCGCCTTGGTGTGGCTGAAGCAGATTTTTCAGGATTGCATGCCGAATGGCAGGCAATCAATGATTACGGAGCCAAGGTGCAGGCCCATGTCATCGACAAATATTGAACACATAATGCCAGCTAAGCTGGCGCAGGCACTGGCGAACTCAGTGTTTCCTGCTCTCGACAGCCAGCTGCGTTCTGGCCGTCATATCGGTATTGATGAGCTGGATAACCACGCTTTCCTGATGGACTATCAGGAAGAAATGGAACTCTTTTACAGCCGCTACAACGTGGAGTTAATCCGGGCACCAGAAGGTTTCTTCTACCTGCGCCCGCGCTCCACCACGCTTATCCCGCGCTCCGTACTTTCTGAGCTGGATATGATGGTGGGTAAAATCCTTTGCTATCTGTATCTCAGCCCGGAACGTCTGGCGCATGAGGGGATTTTTACCCAGCAGGAACTGTATGACGAATTACTGAGCCTGGCGGATGAAAGCAAATTACTTAAATACGTCAACCAACGTTCAACCGGCTCAGATTTGGATCGCCAGAAATTGCAGGACAAAGTCCGCACGTCCCTGAACCGACTACGCCGGCTGGGCATGGTGTATTTCATGGGGGTTGATAGCAGCAAATTCCGTATCACTGAAGCGGTATTCCGGTTTGGTGCGGATGTCCGCAGCGGCGATGACGCGCGCGAAGCACAACTGCGGATGATCCGCGACGGTGAAGCAATGCCGGTCGACAGCGCGCTGTCACTGAATGACGAAAGTGAGGACGGCGAATCGCTGGCAGTGCAGCAAGGGCATGAGAGCGCAGAGGATGAACAGGAATGATTGAACGCGGTAAATTTCGCTCACTGACGCTGGTTAACTGGAACGGGTTCTTTGCCCGTACTTTTGACCTCGACTCACTGGTCACCACGCTTTCCGGCGGTAACGGGGCCGGTAAATCCACCACGATGGCGGCTTTCGTTACGGCGCTGATCCCCGATCTGACGTTGCTGCATTTCCGTAACACCACCGAAGCGGGCGCAACTTCCGGTTCGCGTGATAAAGGCCTGCACGGTAAATTGCGCGCGGGTGTCTGTTACTCGGTTCTGGATGTGGTGAACTCCCGTCACCAGCGTATTGTCGTGGGGGTTCGTCTGCAGCAGGTCGCTGGTCGTGACCGTAAAGTCGACATTAAACCTTTCACGATTCAGGGCTTGCCGGTTGCGGTCAATCCGACGGAAATGTTGACTGAAACGGTCGGCGAGCGTCAGGCTCGTGTGCTGTCTTTGCAGGAACTGAAAGATCGCGTGGAAGCGATGGAAGGCGTGCAGTTCAAGCAGTTCAACTCGATTACCGATTACCATGCCCTGATGTTTGATCTGGGTGTTATTCCACGTCGTTTGCGATCGGCATCCGACCGTAGCAAGTTCTATCGTCTGATTGAAGCCTCGCTTTATGGCGGTATTTCCAGTGCCATCACCCGTTCCCTGCGCGACTATTTGTTGCCGGAAAACAGTGGTGTGCGGAAAGCCTTCCAGGATATGGAAGCGGCGCTGCGTGAAAACCGTATGACGCTGGAAGCTATCCGCGTTACTCAGTCTGACCGCGACCTGTTTAAACACCTGATTTCTGAAGCGACGTCTTACGTGGCTGCAGACTATATGCGTCACGCCAATGAACGCCGTATTCATCTCGATGGTGCGCTGGTACTGCGTAATGATTTGTTCACCAGCCGCAAACAGTTGTCCGGCGAGCAATACCGTCATGTCGAAATGGCACGTGAACTGGCTGAGCAAAGTGGTGCGCAAAGCGATTTAGAAACCGATTATCAGGCTGCCAGCGATCATCTGAGTCTGGTTCAGACGGCAATGCGTCAACAGGAAAAAATCGAGCGTTATGAAAGTGATCTCGAAGAGCTGACGTATCGTCTCGAAGAACAGAACGAAGTGGTGGCTGAAGCCAGCGAGCTGCACGCTGAACATGAAGCGCGCGCTGAAGCCGCTGAACTGGAAGTGGATGAGCTGAAAAGCCAGCTGGCCGATTACCAGCAGGCGCTGGATGTTCAGCAGACCCGTGCGATTCAGTATCAGCAGGCGTTGCAGGCCATTGAGCGTGCGCGCGATTTGTGCCAGATCCCCGATCTGAGCATTCAGAACAGTGAAGCATGGCTGGAAACTTTCCAGAGTAAAGAGCAGGAAGCGACTGAAATCCTGCTGATGCTGGAACAGAAGATGAGCGTCGCTTCTGCCGCCCATAATCAGTTTGAAACGGCTTATCAGCTGGTGGTAAAAATCGCCGGTGAAGTGAGCCGCAGTGACGCCTGGCAAACGGCGCGTGAATTACTGCGCGACTGGTCTTCACAACAGCATCAGGCCGAACGTGTCGAACCGCTGCGCATGCGCTTGTCCGAACTTGAAGGCCGCCTGCGTGAACAGCAGGATGCCGAACGTCAGTTGCAGGAATTCTGCAAGCGTACGGGTCAGGATGTGCATCCCGAAGATCTGGACGAAATGCAGCGTGAGCTGGAAGTACAGATCGAAGAATTACAGGGTGTTGTGTCGCAGGCAGGTGAGCGTCGCATGGAAATGCGTCAGGAACTTGAACGTGTTCAGTCTCGCATTCGCGAACTGACCGCCCGTGCACCCGTCTGGCTGGCCGCGCAGGAAGCACTTAGCCAGTTAAGCGAGCAAAGTAAGGAACCGCTGGAAAGCAGCCAGCAGGTGACCGAATACATGCAGCAGTTGCTGGAAACGGAACGCGAAACGACGGTTGAGCGTGACGAAGTGGCTGCCCGCAAGCGTCGTATTGAAGGGCAGATAACCCGCCTCAGCCAGCCAAGTGGTGCGGAAGATTCCCGCATGATCGCGCTTGCAGAACGCTTCGGTGGCGTGTTGTTGTCGGAAATTTATGATGACGTCACCATCGACGATGCGCCTTACTTCTCTGCATTGTATGGTCCGTCACGCCACGCGATTGTGGTGCCTGATTTATCCCTGATCCGCGATCAGCTGGATGGGGTGGATGATTGCCCGGAAGACCTCTATCTTATCGAAGGGGATCCACAGTCATTTGATGACAATGTCTTTGAAGTAGAAGAAATGCAGGGCGCGGTACTGGTCAAAACGGGTGATCGCCAGTGGCGTTATTCTCACTTCCCACAGGTGCCATTGTTTGGCCGTGCGGCGCGTGAGAACCGTCTGGAAACCTTGCATAAAGAACGCGAAAACCTGTCAGAGCGTTACGCGACATTGTCGTTTGACGTGCAGAAAATTCAGCGTGCACATCAGGCATTTAGTCGTTTCATCGGCAGTCATTTAGCCGTGGCGTTTGACGCCGACCCGGAAGCTGAAATCCGCACTCTGAGCGGGCGTCGTGGCGAACTGGAACGCGCTATCAATGCGCATGAAGGCCAGAATCAGCAACAGCGTCAGCAATACGAGCAGGCGAAAGACGCTATCGGCATGCTCAATAAATTGCAGCCACGTGTCGGCTTGCTGTGTGACGAAACGCTGATTGATCGCGTTGAAGAAATCCGCGAAGAAATGGAAGAGGCACAGGATTCCGCCCGTTTCATTCAGCAACACGGTGTTTCACTGAGCAAGCTGGAACCGCTGGTATCGGTGCTGCAAAGCGACCCGGAACAGCATGAGCAACTGAAAGAAGATTACGCACAGGCGCAGCATGCACAGCGTCTGGCGAAGCAACAGGCATTCGCTCTGACGGAAGTGGTTCAGCGCCGTGCTCACTTCAGCTATACCGACTCCGCCGGCATGCTGAATGAAAACAGTGATCTGAATGACAAACTGCGTCAGCGTCTGGAACATGCGGAAGCGGAACGTACGCGTGCCCGTGAACAAATGCGTCAGCATCAGACACAACTGACGCAGTACAGTCAGGTTCTGGCCTCGCTGAAAAGTTCGTTCGATGCCAAACGCGATATGCTCAAAGAACTTAGCCAGGAATTGCAGGATATCGGTGTTCAGGCTGATGCAAATGCTGAAGCACGTGCTAAAACCCGCCGTGACGAACTGCACACCGCGCTCAGCACCAACCGGGCACGCTGTAATCAGCTCGAAAAACAAATCACCTTCTGCGAAGCAGAAATGGATAACCTGCAGAAGAAATTGCGCAAACTTGAGCGTGATTATCATCAGAGCCGCGAACAGGTAGTGACCTCGAAAGCGGGCTGGTGTGCGGTGATGCGTCTGGTGAAAGACAATGGCGTTGAACGTCGTTTGCACCGTCGTGAGCTGGCGTATATGGATGGCGACGAACTGCGTTCCATGTCGGATAAATCCCTTGGCGCGCTGCGTCTGGCGGTCTCTGATAACGAACATCTGCGCGATGTACTGCGTCTGTCCGAAGATCCAAAACGCCCTGAACGTAAAATCCAGTTCTACATTGCTGTATACCAGCATCTGCGCGAACGTATCCGTCAGGATATTATTCGTACCGATGATCCGGTTGAAGCGATTGAACAGATGGAAATCGAACTGGGCCGTCTGACCGAAGAACTGACAGCCCGCGAGCAGCAACTGGCCATCAGTTCGAAAAGTGTGGCGAATATCATCCGTAAAACCATTCAGCGCGAACAGAACCGTATCCGCCAGCTGAACCAGGGCCTGCAGGCTGTGGCCTTTGGTCAGGTGAAAAGTGTGCGTTTGAACGTGAATGTACGCGAAGCGCACGCGGGACTGCTGGATGTGTTGTCTGAACAGCAGGAACAGCATCAGGATCTCTTCAGCAGTAAGCGTCTGACCTTCTCGGAAGCGCTGGCGAAACTCTATCAGCGTCTGAACCCGCAAATTGATATGGGTCAGCGCACACCGCAAACTATTGGTGAAGAACTGCTGGATTACCGCAACTATCTCGAAATGGAAGTGGAAGTGAACCGTGGTTCTGACGGCTGGTTACGCGCAGAAAGCGGGGCGCTGTCAACGGGTGAAGCGATCGGTACCGGTATGTCGATTCTGGTGATGGTGGTTCAGAGCTGGGAAGACGAATCGAGCCGTATGCGCGGGAAGGATATTTCGCCTTGTCGTCTGCTGTTCCTTGATGAAGCCGCACGTCTGGATGCTAAATCTATCGCCACGCTGTTCGAGCTTTGCGACCGTCTGGAAATGCAGCTGATTATTGCGGCACCGGAAAACATCAGCCCTGAAAAAGGCACGACCTATAAACTGGTACGTAAAGTGTTCGGCAATAATGAACATGTACACGTGGTCGGTTTGCGTGGATTCGCACCTGAACTTCCGGCACTGGTCAATACGGAAGCTGACGTTTCCTGAGTGTTTTCAGATAAATAAGATGTCTGATTTTTAAAAGCCCCGGCCTGAGCGCCGGGGCTTTTTATTGAAATTGCATCCATTTCACTTATATTTCTTTAAAAAGTTGTGGTGAACTAAATAGTTTGTAAGCCAACGCTAAGGTGCTGCGCAATTTATAGACGAATGCCTGAAAACAGCACATAAACACGTAAGGGAAGACTTTATTTAAACTGACAGCTGGCTTAGAGTCTTTACGTTACACGCGGGCTCTATTTCATTGAGTTCCTACGCAAAAAAAGAATTCTCTTTATATACTTATTCCAAGAGCTGTTGGCTCAATTTTGGGGATGAGATTGAGCACCTTATCGGGAGGCAAGGGAAGATGTTAATGAATCAAAGGTCTCTCAGGTTTTTAGTCGCCAGCTGTCTGCTGGCGAGCGGTCTCTCGCCGTGGTTTGCTGCATGGGCTACCGTGCCCGCGCTGCCATTAGGAAAAACCACGCTATCAAGCGTACAGAGCATGAGCCAGTTGCAGGCAGAGTTATTGCCAAGGGGCATCAGGCCGTTGTATCTGTCATCTCTGTCATCGCTTTATGCTGCAAATCATATGCAGCCCATGTGGAACGATCGTGAAACAGTTCAGTTATTCCAGCAGCAACTCGCCGAGCTGGCCATATCGGGGATCCAGCCTCAGTTCACGCAATGGGTGAAATGGCTGACGGATCCGCAAGTTACCGGCATGGCCCGTGATGTGGTGTTGTCAGATGCAATGCTGGGCTATTTGCAGTTTACGAGCAGCGTGGAAGCCAATGGAGATAAGTGGTTATACAGCGCCACACCGTACAAAATGACGACGCCGTCGCTGACTGTGATTAATCAGTGGCAACTGGCTGTGCGTCAGGGCAATACGTCACACTATTTGTCGACTCTCGCACCACAGCACCCTTATTACACCAAAATGCATGATGCATTGAAAATCATGCTGACGGACAATCGACCATGGCCCGTGATGACAGGATCAGCCAGTTTGCGTCCGGACCAGATCAGTGACGATGTCCCGGCCTTGCGGGAGATCCTGACCCGAACTGGTATGATGGTCGCCTCGCCTGAAGAGAATAAGGTGGCTAAACCGACAGATGAAACTATCGCTCCGAACACGCCGGGAAGCGCGGCAAATGACGATCTGTCTGTTGATGAAACCGCTGATAAGGCCCAGCAATCGACCCCGGCTGTCAGCCCTTCCGCAACATCAGTACAAGATGTCCTGCCAACGGTTCAGTCGACAGAAGTGCCAGCGACACCCGCGCCAGTGGCTGTCGCTGATAATCAGTACACACCGGATTTAGTGGAAGCTGTTAAGCGTTTTCAAAAATGGCAGGGGCTGGAAGCGGACGGTATTATTGGCGGACGTACCCGTCAGTGGCTGAATGCCTCTCCGCAATTGCGTGCTACCTTGCTGGCGCTGAATATTCAGCGTCTGCGCATTCTTCCAGGCAATGTGAACACCGGAATCATGGTGAACATTCCAAACTATCAGCTCACCTATTATCTCAATGGCAATGAAGTGTTGTCGTCACGGGTAATTGTCGGTCGTCCAAGCCGTAAAACGCCGTTAATGAGCAGTGCGTTGAATAATGTGGTGGTCAATCCACCGTGGAATGTGCCCACAACGTTAGTGCGTGAAGATATCGTGCCTAAAGCCATGAACAATCCCGGTTACTTCCAGCAACATGGCTATCAGGTATTGTCTGGCTGGAGTAACGATGCTGAAGTCATCGATCCTTCAATGATCGACTGGGCAATGATATCACCCAACCATTTCCCCTATCGCATCCGTCAGGCGCCGGGCGTAAGCAACTCTCTGGGGCGGTATAAATTTAATATGCCGAGTTCTGATGCTATTTATCTGCATGACACGCCAAACCATAACTTGTTCAGCAAAGACATTCGTGCGCTGAGTTCTGGCTGTGTGAGGGTGAATAAGGCTTCTGAATTAGCCAATATGCTGTTACAGGATGCAGGCTGGAATGACACGCGAATATCTTCTGCATTGCAGGGCGGCAATACCACGTATGTGGCAATACGCCATCATATACCGGTAAAACTGTTTTATCTGACGGCATGGGTCGCGGATGACGGTAAGCCGCAATTCAGAACAGATATTTACAATTATGATTCAACGGTGAGATCCGGTGCACAAATTCTGCCTCAGGCGGAAATTTTGCTTCAATAAATGCAGTAAAACTAATCTGATAAGGGTCAGAGTATTTGGCCATCGAACGAGCGTGAGCCACTGGCACGCTCGTTTTGCTTATATGGGTTCCCTTGACTCGCAGAAAATTGGCAGTTAAGGTTCAAAACGGCTCAGATCAGAGCTTATTTTTGACTCTCTTACCGGATAGTAAACTGTTCATGAATGAAATCGACAAACATCGCCGTAAATGGCTGGCATTAGGCAGTGCCGCTATGGGGATTGCATTACTTCCAGGTCGTGCATTCGCCACTCTTTCCACACCTCGCCCGCGTATTTTAGTCGTTAACAATATCAATACCGGCGAAACCCTCAAAACCGAGTTTTTTGATGGAAAGCGTTACAACAAGGATGAGTTGGCCCGGTTGAATCATCTGTTCAGGGACTATCGTGCGGAAAAAGTAAAATCTATCGATCCCGCGTTGTTCGATCACCTCTATCGTTTGCAGGTGATGCTTGGCGGAACGAATAAACCAGTCCAGCTGATTTCGGGTTACCGCTCACTGGCGACAAACAACAGCATGCGTGAACCCGGAAGCGGGGTAGCGAAGCACAGCTATCACACGCTTGGGCAGGCAATGGATTTCCACATTCAGGGCATTGAACTGAGCAATATCCGCAAAGCAGCATTAAAAATGCGGATGGGTGGTGTAGGATATTATCCACGAAGTAACTTTGTGCACATCGATACCGGTCCCGCACGGACCTGGTGATGTGTGTAATTAATGGCCTGCCGGAATGTACAGGCCATTTTGTGGAGCTCTATGAAAACCCATCTTATTACCGTCACGGCGTTCAGCCAAAACTGCTCACTGATTTGGTGTGCTAAAACCAATCAGGCCGCCATTGTTGATCCGGGCGGTGAAGCCGCCAGGATCATCCAGGAAGTTTCTGCCAAAGGTGTATTGGTTACGCAAATTTTGCTGACTCACGGACATCTTGATCACGTTGGTGCCGCAGCAGAACTGGCTGCGCACTATCAGGTACCGGTTATCGGACCACAAAAAGAAGATGAATTCCTGCTGGATGCGTTACCGACCCAAAGCCAGATGTTTGGCCTCGACCATTGTGACCCGCTGACGCCGGATACCTGGCTGGAAGAAGGGGATTCAGTGAGTGTTGGTGAAGAAATCTTATCCGTGTTGCATTGTCCAGGCCATACGCCGGGGCATATTGTCTTCATCAATGATAAAGCGCGAATTGCCGTTTCTGGTGATGTGATTTTCAAGGGTGGCGTAGGCCGCAGTGATTTCCCGCGTGGTGACCATCAGGCGCTGATTCATTCCATCAAAACGAAATTATTACCGCTCGGCGATGACATGGTCTTTATTCCCGGTCATGGCCCGATGTCAGACTTTGGTTATGAGCGTAAAACGAACCCGTTCCTGCAGGATGAAATGCCGGTCTGGTAATTATGTTTGATGTTTATCAGCAAAAAACAAAAAGCCCGTCAGGATACCTGACGGGCTTTTTTAATTGAGCAACACTGCTTATCTTTTACAGTACGGCGACGATGGCTTCACACAGCGGTGCCATATTTTCGAGCGTGATGCCGGCAACGTTGATACGGCCGGAGTTCACCGCGTACACGCCGAATTCATCACGTAAACGCAATACCTGATCTTTAGTCAGGCCGCTGAAAGAGAACATCCCGTTCTGGTTAATAATAAAGCTGAAATCCTGTTGAGCGCCTTTTTCCTGCAAGGTGCTGACGAATAG
Source organism: Rahnella sp. RcJ3 (assembly GCF_009498575.1). Lineage (NCBI taxonomy): Bacteria > Pseudomonadati > Pseudomonadota > Gammaproteobacteria > Enterobacterales > Yersiniaceae > Rahnella > Rahnella sp. RcJ3. The sequence goes on along the minus strand of NZ_QSNX01000003.1, from coordinate 195,796 downwards.
CTGGCGCATACGATGGATACGCAGGCGCATATCGCTTAGTTCCTGCTCCCACAGCGTGCGCAAAGCTTCGTTACCCAGTATGGTGGCTACAACCGCAGCACCGTGTGACGGCGGGTTGGAGTAGTTTGCACGGATAACCGATTTCATTTGGCTGAAAGCGCGACCGGCAGTTTCTTCATCGGCTGCGACTAACGTACAAGCACCTACGCGTTCATTGTATAAGCCGAAGTTCTTCGAGTAAGAACTGGCGACCAGCAATTCCTTATGTTTTGCCACGAACAGGCGCAGACCCGCCGCATCTTCTTCCAGACCTTTTGCAAAGCCCTGATAGGCGAAGTCGAACAACGGTAACCAGCCGTTGCTCACCGACAATTCTGCCAGCTGTGCCCATTGTTCTTCTGTAGGATCGATACCGGTTGGATTGTGACAGCAGCCATGGAACAGCACCACGTCGCCTGCTTTCGCTTCGCTCAGGCTTTTCAGCATGCCATCGAAATCAAGGCTGTGATTTGCAGCGTCATAGTAATTGTATTCCACAACTTCCAGACCGGAAGCAGAGAACACACCTTTATGGTTCGGCCAGCTCGGATTACTGACCCACACGCGTCTGGCGCTGGTTTGTGTAGCGATGAAATCCGCTGCGATACGCAAAGCGCCGGTGCCGCCCGGAGTCTGTGCGGTGCGTGCCCGTTTATCAGCAATAACCGTGCTGTCTTTGCCAAACAGCAGTTCCTGTGTACAACGGGCAAAATCAGGCAACCCGTCGATACTCAGATAGGTTTTAGTGGTTTCATTTTCCAACAGGAACTGTTCGGCTTTTTTCACGCTGGCCAGAACCGGCGTTTTACCTGTTTCGTCTTTATAAACACCAATCCCCAGATTGATTTTATTAGAGCGGTCGTCAGCGCGGAAAAGATCGGTAAGACCCAGGATAGGGTCAGCAGGTGCTGCAGTGATTTTTTCAAACATGTCGGAAAATTCCATAGCCTGATATTACGAAAGAGGTCATCAGGGTAACGCCAGCGCCCCCTTTTGCCAACCGTTTGCGGCAAAAAGAAAACAGAGTTGTGAGAAGGCGTGGGAGATTAAAATATTTTATAGGCGAGGGTGGAAAAGCGGTATTTTCAAGACTCAGAAATGCAAAAGGCAGAGCCGAAGCTCTGCCTTGATATCCACTTTGATGCGCCCGTAAGCGCATCGTTAAGTGATATTAGAACTGGTATTGCAGACCAACACCCACGATGTCGTCAGTGCTGCGACCCGCTGCTTTGGTGTAGCTGTTGTCGTCCAGCAGGTTGATTTTGTAGTCAACATAGGTAGACATGTTTTTGTTGAAGTAGTAGTAAGTACCAACTTCTACATATTTAACCAGGTCAGCATCGCCGCCAGCGTAGGTAGAACCGTTGTTGGTGAAACCGTTCAGGCTCTTACCTTTAGACTGCAGGTATGCGATAGATGGGCGCAGACCGAAATCGAACTGGTACTGAGCAACAACTTCGAAGTTCTGAGTTTTGTTAGCAATTGCATCCGGGTTACCGTAATCGGTGGTGTTACGTGATTCACCGTAGAAGGTTGCCAGGTACAGGTTGTTAGCGTCGTATTTAGCGCCGAATGCGTATGCGTCAGCTTTGTCGCCAGTGCCGTCTTGTTTCTGAGTAACAGTACGGTTAGAAGAGAAGTAAGCACCAGTAATGCTAACACCTGAGTTGCCGATAGCGTAAGCGGCAGAAGTACCCCAGCCGTCGCCATTGGAATCAACTGCGCCACGACCATCACGACCTTCGTCGTTTTTGCCCTGGTACTGTACAGCGAAGCTCAGGCCATCAACCAGACCGAAGAAGTTGCTGTTACGGTAAGTTGCCACACCGTTAGCACGACCAACCATGAAGTTGTCGTTGTTCTGGTACATGGTGTCATCGCCATAGATTGGCAATTGGTCGGTGTAGGACATTACGTCGTAGATTACGCCGTAGTTACGACCGTAGTCGAAAGAACCTGCATCACCAAATTTCAGACCTGCGAAGCCCAGACGAGTTTTGTTGCCTTCATCGCCAGCACTTTCTGCATGGTTAGCCTGAACGTTGTATTCCCACTGGCCGTAACCGGTCAGTTGGTCAGTAATTTGAGTTTCGCCTTTGAAGCCGAAACGGACATAGGTCTGGTCGCCATCGTCGCCAGCATTGTCAGAGAAGGTGTGACGTGCGTCAACTTTACCGTACAGATCCAGTTTGTTGCCATCTTTGTTATAGATCTCAGCTGCATTAGCTGCACCAGCAACTAACAGAGCAGGGATTACCACTGCAAGAATATTGCGCTTCATCATTATTATTACCCTCATTGGTTTTATTTGGACACCTGCCACTGCCTAAATAATTCTTTACGGAACTATTCACGAAAGTTTGGTGTCTCCTGTGTCTGAACGCACTATTCCATCCGTGGTGAGCTTAATCCACAGCGAAAATGCTACTAAATTACTAAATATGTTTCAGCAGGAAAGAATGTATTTCAAAATGTGTATTTTACGGAACTTTGTGACAGGGATCTATCTTTGAAAATGACTAAGGCCAGCAAAGCTGGCCTTAGTTTTGTAACTATTATGTTAATTAAAAATAGTTTAATTAATTAGAAGGTTGCACTACGTGGTGTACGTGGGAACGGGATCACGTCACGAACGTTTTGAACACCGGTCACATAGGCGACTAAACGTTCAAAGCCAAGGCCGAAGCCTGAATGCGGGACTGTGCCGTAACGACGAAGATCGCGATACCACCAATAATCTTCTTTATTTAGCCCCATTTCAGCCATACGGGCGTCCAGTACGTCCAGACGTTCCTCACGCTGAGAGCCACCGATAATCTCACCAATGCCCGGTGCCAGAACATCCATTGCCGCGACGGTTTTACCATCGTCATTCATACGCATGTAGAAGGCTTTGATATCTTTCGGATAGTTTTTAACCACCACCGGCGCTTTGAAATGCTGTTCCGCGAGATAACGTTCATGCTCAGAAGAAAGGTCGACACCCCATGAAACCGGGTTTTCGAATTTCTGATCACAATTCATTAATATTTCTACTGCATCGGTGTAGTCTACCTGGGCGAAATCGGATGTTACAAATCGCTCAAGGCGTGCAACAGCATCTTTGTCTACACGGTCAGCAAAAAAGGCCATATCGTCTGCGCGTTCGTCTAAAACGGCTTTGAAAACATATTTAAGCATGTTTTCAGCCAGTGCTGCGATGTCATCCAGTGTCGCAAATGCGACTTCCGGTTCTACCATCCAGAATTCCGCAAGGTGACGGCTGGTGTTGGAATTCTCTGCACGGAAAGTCGGACCGAAGGTGTAAACCTTAGACAGCGCACAGGCATACGTTTCGCCGTTCAGCTGGCCGGAAACCGTCAGGAACGCTTCTTTGCCGAAGAAATCTTCGCTGAAGTCGATTTCGCCTTTGTCTGTACGCGGCAGATTTTGCAGATCCAGTGTCGATACGCGGAACATCTCACCCGCGCCTTCAGTATCGGAGGCAGTGATCAGCGGTGTGGACACCCAGAAATACCCGTTTTCATGATAGAAACGGTGAATGGCCTGAGAGAGGGTGTTGCGCACACGGGCGACAGCACCAATCAGATTGGTGCGCGGGCGAAGGTGAGCCACTTCACGCAGGTATTCGATGCTGTGGCGTTTTGCCGCCATCGGATAAGTATCAGGGTCATCCACCCAGCCAACAACGTTGACGGTCGTTGCCTGCAGCTCAAAACTCTGGCCTTCGCCAGGTGAGGCGACAACAATACCGGTCACTTCTACTGAACAACCCGTCGTCAGACGCAATACGTCTTCCTGATAATTGGGCAGAGAATTATTGATGACGGCCTGTAAAGGATTAAAGCAGGAGCCGTCATAAACGGCGACGAATGAGATACCAGCTTTAGAATCTCTCCGGGTACGTACCCAACCGCGTACGGTGACTTCACTGTCAACCGCAGCACGGCCTTGCAGTACGTCGACTACAGGCACAACGCTCATAGATTTCTCTCTTTCTTTATATATGTTGACTAAGAAATATTGGACACCCTGTAAATAGGGATTTTGCTATGTTACTTAGGCTTTCTCAGGACACAAGCAGAAATCGTCGTCAGCGGACAAGAATTGTGGCGCGAATGAAGAGAGTTGTGGGGAAATATTGAGAGAGTGAATAAAAGCCGAGCAGAATTAGATCGCAACTATATAAAGGAAAGAAAATCTGAATAAAGCGCCGGATTGATTTCCGGCACTTTAGGGAGAGTCAGGACGCTTTTTTCACCAGCGGCAGATCGAAAGCTTTGCGCAGGGCTTTAACAAAAGCTTTGTCCTGGCAAATCGTTTTGCCTGGGCTGTCAGAGAGTTTCGCGACAGGTTTGCCATTGCACTGTACCAATTTAATGACAATATTCAGCGGCTTCACGCCCGGAATATTACATGTCAGACGCGTACCAATCCCGAATATCAGATTCACCCGTTGATGGAAATGGCGATACAGGTGTAACGCTTTGTCCAGATCCAGATTGTCGGAAAAGACCAGCGTTTTGGTCATCGGGTCGATATCCAGCGCATGATAATGCGTTATCGCTTTCTCACCCCATTCAAACGGATCCCCGGAATCATGGCGCAGTCCCTGATAGGCATTGGCGAATTTGCTGCCGAAATCACGCAGGAAAGCATCCATCGTAATGCAGTCAGTGAGAGCGATCCCCAGCTGATCCGGATATTCGTCCAGCCAGGCCTGCAACGCCGCGCGCTGGCTGTTAGCCAGAACCGGGCTGATTTGCTGATGTGCCTGGAACCATTCGTGGGCTTGCGTGCCGACCGGTGCCAGCTGCAATTTATGCGCTAAATCGTAGTTACTGGTGCCGACCAGATAAGGGAATTCATTTTTCAGTGTGCTGACGATGGCTTCCTGAACTTCACCGGAGAAACGACGACGGGTACCGAAATCCATCAGACGGAAGGCACCGAGATCGATATCTGCGGCCTGTTCTTTAAAACTGGCGAGATTTTTACGCAGGTGCTCCACTGCCATTTGCGCCGTCACTTGTGGAGAACGCTGGCGATGGACAACTTCACTGATGACCGCGAGCAGCGGCACTTCCCACATAATCACTTCACGCCACGGGCCCTCGATGCGCACATGCAAATGTCCGTTGCGATCGGAAACCATTACATGTTCAGGATTGTAGCGGAAGGTTTTTAGCCAGTTCAGGTAATCTTGCGTGAAGAACGGCAGCCCGGAAAGGTAGGTGAACTCGTCGTCCGTCAGCGCCAGTTGACTCATCATCTGGATTTGCTGGCGGACCTCGCTGGCGTATTCGCCCAGCAGTTCATCACCACGGCAACGGAACTCTGCCACGACGCTGATGTTGTGGTAGCGATGGTAGACTGCTTGCTGCATATGAAGCTTGTAGGCATCGGTATCTAACAGCGAAGTCAAAATCGGGGAGGCGTATGGAGTCATAGCGCGTTTACAGCATCCTCGTCAGAAACTGAGTGTTTGAACACAAACAACCGTTCCGTAAAAAAAACGTTCTGGATAAAACAGCAAAGTCTGTGAAGTATACCGTATTATCCCGTCAAAGAACCCTCATCACATCATAATTGTCGGGGAATGGTCGAGGTCTAAATGTGCTTAAATGTAGGAAATATGGGCAAGCTGGCGATTTTCCGGCGTAAAAAAAGCACGAATTGATTACATAAATTTAATCAATCTGACATTAAGGAAGAAAAAATTGGGGGCGATTAAACCCCGGTTTTCTTATGTTCATTTCGCTACGTTTGTTCACGATAGTAAACGAACTGATGTTTTCGAGAGTGATTCAGGTTTTTTTTGCCCCAAATACCGATCACCCGCATCACGACCAGTATGTGAATACCATGAAGCCATACGACAAGCTGTCCGTGACGGTTGTGTTTTTGCCGGATGCGCCAAACCCGCTGTTTTACAGAAATTTCTGTGTTTTGGTTGAAAGGTGCGCATACGCACTCACAAACTGGCAACAATCTGGGATTTCCTGATGCCTGTGGTAGAGTTTAAAGATAAAAAGTATGAAGGTCGTCCGGTGTGCTGTGCAGCGATTCGCTGACTTGCAAAACCTGCTTCATCAATCAATATCGCCATCACTACTAACCACCAACACGTCAAAAGGTTTTTTATGACTCAACTGCCACAAGCCAAGTTCCGCCACGATTATCGTGCGCCGGACTATACCATCACGGACATTGACCTTAATTTCGAGCTTGATGCACAGAAGACCCTTGTGACTGCGGTCAGTCAGATTAAACGACAGGGCGCAGAGGGCGCGCCGCTGGTGCTCAACGGCGAAGACCTGACCCTTATTAGCCTGAAGGTTAACGGCCAGGACTGGCCAAAATATCAGTTAAAAGAAGGCGCACTGGAAATTACCGGTGTGCCGGAAGCCTTTGAACTGGCGATTGTTAATGAAATTCATCCGGCAAAAAACACTGCGCTCGAAGGATTGTATCTTTCCGGTGAAGCGCTTTGTACGCAGTGTGAAGCCGAGGGTTTCCGCCATATTACGTATTATCTGGATCGTCCGGATGTGCTGGCGCGTTTCACGACCCGCATTGTGGCGGATAAAGCCCGCTATCCTTATTTGCTGTCAAACGGTAACCGTATTGATCAGGGTGAGCTGGAAGGCGGCAAACACTGGATCAAATGGCAGGACCCGTTCCCGAAACCTTGCTACCTGTTTGCGCTGGTCGCGGGTGATTTTGATGTGTTGCGCGATTCCTTCAAAACCCGTTCCGGCCGGGATGTAGCGCTCGAACTGTTTGTCGATCGTGGCAATCTGGATCGTGCAGGCTGGGCGATGGAATCCCTGAAGCAGTCCATGAAATGGGACGAAACCCGTTTTAATCTGGAATACGACCTCGACATCTTTATGATTGTCGCCGTTGATTTCTTCAACATGGGCGCGATGGAGAACAAAGGCCTGAATGTCTTTAACTCCAAATACGTGCTGGCGAAAGCCGAAACCGCCACCGATAAAGATTACCTCGGTATCGAAGCGGTGATCGGCCATGAATACTTCCATAACTGGACCGGCAACCGCGTGACCTGCCGCGACTGGTTCCAGCTGAGCCTGAAAGAAGGCCTGACCGTATTCCGCGATCAGGAATTCAGCTCTGATCTGGGCTCGCGTTCAGTTAACCGCATCGATAACGTACGTGTCATGCGTGGTGCGCAGTTCTCTGAAGATGCCAGCCCGATGGCGCACCCGATCCGTCCGGAAAAAGTCATTGAAATGAATAACTTCTACACCCTGACGGTGTACGAGAAAGGTTCAGAAGTTATTCGCATGCTGCACACTTTGCTGGGGGAAGAGAAATTCCAGGCTGGCATGCAGCTGTATTTCGAGCGTCATGATGGCAGCGCGGCAACCTGTGACGATTTTGTACAGGCGATGGAAGATGCCTCAAACGTCGATCTTTCTCTGTTCCGTCGCTGGTACAGCCAGTCTGGTACACCAGTGCTGACCGTGCGCGACGACTATGACGTGGAAAAACAGCAATACACCCTGACTGTCAGCCAGAAAACCCCGCCGACGCCTGATCAGACTGAAAAGCTGCCACTGCATATCCCGCTGGATATTGAACTGTATGACCCGCAGGGCAATGTGATTGCGCTGAAACAACAGGGTAAGACGGTCAGTAACGTGCTGAACGTGACTGAAGCTGAGCAGACGTTTGTGTTTGACGACGTGGAATATCCGCCGGTGCCTTCCTTACTACGTGAATTCTCCGCACCGGTGAAACTCGATTACAAATGGGGCGATCATCAGCTGACTTTCCTGATGAAGTACGCGCGTAATGATTTCGCCCGCTGGGATGCGGCACAAAGCCTGCTGGCAATTTACATCAAACTGAACGTAGCTCGTCATCAGCAGAAACTGCCATTGTCCCTGCCGTTGCATGTGGCAGATGCGTTCCGCGCGGTATTGCTGGATGAGAATATTGATCCGGCGCTGGCGGCGCAGATTCTGACTCTGCCGTCTGAAAATGAAATTGCTGAACTGTTCGATATTATCGATCCTGAAGCGATCAGCGCTGTTCACGATGCGATCACCCGTTGTCTGGCAACCGAAATGGCGGATGAATTCCTGGCGGTTTACAACGCTAACCGTCTGCCTGCATACCGTGTCGTGCATGAAGATATCGGTAAACGTTCGCTGCGTAACACCTGCCTGCATTATCTGGCCTTTGCCGATGTGACGCTGGCAGATCAACTTGTCAGAGCGCAGTTTGAGCAGGCTGATAACATGACGGATTCTCTGGCGGCGATGTCTGCGGCGGTTTCCGCGCAACTGCCTTGCCGTGAATCCCTGATGGCGGCTTACGATGAGCGCTGGCATCACGACGGTCTGGTGATGGATAAATGGTTTATCCAGCAGGCGACCAGCCCGGCAGCCGATGTATTGCAGAAAGTCCGTTCACTGCTGAACCACCGTTCATTCAGCATGGGCAACCCGAACCGGGTCCGTTCATTAATCGGTGCTTTTGCGTCTGCCAATCCTTCTGCATTCCATGCCGCAGATGGCAGCGGTTATCAGTTCCTGACTGAAATGCTCACCGATCTTAACACCCGTAACCCGCAGGTAGCGGCGCGTATGATCGAGCCGTTGATCCGCCTGAAACGCTATGACCAGAACCGTCAGGCGCTGATGCGTCAGGCGCTGCAACAGCTGAAAGGGCTGGAAAATCTGTCCGGTGATTTGTTCGAGAAAATTACCAAAGCGTTAGATGCGTAATCGCAATTAACCGCAAAGCAAAAGGGCGATGGAAACATCGCCCTTTTTTCGTTTTGTATTCGCTGAACAGAGAGATCAGTTTTGCGCGCGTTTTGCTTCCTGCGCCACCGTGTGTGGAGGCTGTGGCGTCAGCACGCGTTCCAGCACTTCGGCTTCCAGCTCCGCCAGTCGCGCAGAACCTTTACGACGCGGACGTGGCAAATCAACCGTTAAATCCATGCCAATCTGCCCCTGATCGATAAGGATCACACGGTCAGCGACGGTCACCGCTTCACTGACATCGTGCGTCACCAGCAGCACGGTGAAATCATGCTGCTGCCACAAACGCTCGATCAGGCTTTGCATCTCGATGCGCGTCAGGGCATCCAGTGCGCCCAGCGGTTCATCCAGTAACAGCAGGCGAGGGCGGTGGATTAATGCACGCGCCAGTGCCACGCGTTGTTTCTGTCCGCCGGATAATGCTGACGGCCAGTCGTCGGCACGATCTGCCAGCCCGACTTCTTCCAGTGCAGCTTGTGCGGCTTCACGCCACTGGCCTTTCAGGCCCAATCCCACGTTATCAATCACCTTTTTCCACGGCAGCAGGCGGTCATCCTGAAACATGAGACGCGTATCTTCGCGCACCTGACTCAGCGGTGCGCTGGCGCTGAGCAGTTCGCCCTGAGTGGTTTTTTCCAGCCCGGCCAGCAAACGCAGCAGGGTACTTTTGCCACAACCGCTGCGCCCGACGACGGCTACAAACTGGCCGGGCGGAATGCGCAGATTGATATCGTTCAGCACGGCGCGGTTACCGTATTTTTTGGTGATGCCGGACAATGTCACCGGCGTGCCTTGCGGAATACGTGCGGGGGCGTTCATGCGGCATCTCCTTGTTTTTTCTGATATGCAGGGTGCCAGCGCAGCCAGACACTTTCCAGCAGGCGGGCAAGGACATCGGCCAGTTTGCCAAGAATGGCGTAAAGCACGATGGCGACAACCACGACGTCAGTTTGTAAAAACTCGCGGGCATTCATCGCCAGATAACCAATCCCGGAGTTGGCGGAAATGGTTTCGGCCACAATCAACGTCAGCCACATGAACCCCAGCGCAAATCGTACGCCGACCATAATTGATGGCAACGCGCCCGGTAATACCACCTGAATAAACAGCGGGAAACCGGAAAGCCCGTAACTGCGTGACATTTCAAGCAGACCGCGGTCGATATTGCGGATGCCGTGGTAAGTGTTGAGATAAATCGGGAACAACGTTCCCAGCGCCACCAGGAAGATCTTGGCGGATTCATCAATGCCGAACCACAGGATCACCAGCGGGATCAGCGCCAGATGCGGAATGTTTCGTAGCATTTGCAGAGAACTGTCGAGCAGACGTTCGCCCCAGCGGGAAAGCCCGGTAATAAAGCCGAGAAGCAAGCCGAGACTGCCGCCGATAGCGAAACCAATCAGAGCGCGGAAGGTACTGATTTTCAGGTTCTGCCACAGCTCGCCACTCTTCGCCAGTGTCCAGAAGGCTTCCACCACTGCGCTGGGAGCGGGCAGAATGCGGTTGGATAACCAGCCCGCTTCGACAGCCAGCTGCCAGCCACCGATCAGAACCACCGGCACTACCCAGGGAGCAGCGCGGTTCAGCCAGCGTTGTGTCGTTGTCATCGGTATTCTCCTCAGTGCTGACTGGCGGTGCGTTTGGTCGCAAAGTCATGAGCGACCAGCTCGCCACGTGGCAAAATGGCTTTCTTCACAGTATTGTCATCTTCCGGTTTCGCCAGTTCCAGATGCGGGAACAGCAGTTCGCTGACGCGGTACGCTTCTTCCAGATGCGGATAGCCGGAGAAAATAAAGGTATCAATGCCCAGATCAGCATATTCCTGCATACGCGCGGCGACGGTCGGGCCATCGCCCACCAGCGCTGTCCCGGCTCCGGTGCGTACCAGACCAATGCCGGCCCAGAGATTCGGGCTGATTTCCAGCTTGTTGCGGTCGCCGCCGTGCAATGCCGCCATACGATGCTGGCCGACAGAGTCGGTTTTAGCGAAAGCCGCCTGCGCGCGTTGAATAGTTTCATCATCCACGTTGGCGATAAGTTTGTCGGCAGCACGCCAGGCTTCCTCGTTGGTTTCACGCACAATCACGTGCAGACGAATGCCGAAACGCACGGTGCGGCCTTGTGCGGCAGCTTTGGCACGCACCTGTTCAATTTTCTCTTTCACTAACGCCGGAGGTTCGCCCCAGGTCAGATAAAGTTCCACCTGCTCGGCGGCGAGATCCTGCGCTTCGTCGGAAGAACCACCGAAATACAGCGGCGGGCGGGGGTATTGAACCGGTGGATGCATCAGGCTCGCGCCTTTGACCTGAATGTGTTTGCCTTCGTAATCGACGGTTTCGCCTTCCAGAACACGACGCCAGATACGCGTAAATTCCGCCGACGCTTCATAACGTTCTTTATGATTGAGGTGTAAACCTTCAGCCGCCAGTTCAGCCGGATCGCCACCGGTCACCAGATTAAACAGTGCACGACCGCCGGAAAGCCGGTCGAGTGTTGCTGCCTGACGGGCTGCCAGTGTCGGAGAAATAATGCCGGGACGCAGCGCCACCAGGAATTTCAGACGTTGTGTGACAGAAATCAGGGAAGCCGCTACCAGCCATGAGTCCTCGCATGAACGACCCGTTGGCAGTAGCACGCCGCCAAAACCTAAACGGTCAGCCGCTTGCGCGATCTGCTGAAGGTAGCCGTGATCGACCACGCGGGCACCTTCTTCTGTGCCTAAATAGCGGCCGTCGCCGTGGGTAGGTAAAAACCAGAATACGTTCAGACTCATCGTTGTGTTCCTCTCAAAGTGTGCGATTCGTTACCGCTCAGCGGCGGCTAAATGGATGTTCAGTTAGCTTGTACGGCTGGTTTCCAGATGCGGTCTTTAATTTCAACCGGCTTTGGCAAAATATGGTTCTGATAGAACAAATCGGCGGTTTGCTGCTGGCGCTTTTCTGTTTCCGCACTGACCGGCGTGATAGGCATATCCGGCAGATGATCCAGATAAGAGGCGACCACTTTTTCCGGTAACCCCATCGACTGAGAAAGCAGTTTGATACTTTGTTCACGGTCAGTTTTGGTCAGCGCATTCGCCTGCGTTAACACTTCCAGAACCTGACTGATGAACTGAGGATTGGCCTCGGTGTATTTTTTCGGTGCCAGATAGAAGGAGCCCGTCTGGTGGAGCGTCGAGCCGTCGGTCAGAACGCGCACATCACCCTGAACTTGCGCGGCCGAATAATACGGATCCCAGATAGCCCAGGCATCCACATCATGTTGCTGGAATGCGGCCCGTGCATCGGCAGGGGTCAGATAGACCGGCTGGATATCGCTGAATTTCAGGCCCGCCTGTTGCAGGGCACGCAACAGCAGGTTGTGCGAACTGGAGCCTTTCTGGAAAGCGACTTTATGACCTTTGAGATCTGCGACGGTTTTGATCGGACTGTTACTGTCGACCAGAATCACTTCTGCTTTCGGTTTCGGGGGTTCAGAGCCGATATACAACAAATCTGCCCCCGCTGCCTGCGCGAACAACGGCGGCAAATCACCGGTACCGCCCAGATCAATACTTCCGACGTTCAGCGCTTCAAGAATTTGCGGCCCGGCAGGGAATTCTACCCAGCTTATTTTTGTGTCCGGGAAACGTTTTTCCAGTAACTGGTGTGATTTCGCCAGCACCAGTCCGACAGATCCTTTCTGATAGGCAATACGTAATTGCGCCGGATCCTTTTCCTGAGCCGTTGCGGTGCCGCTCAGGAAAAGGCTGGTCAGCAGGCTGGCCACAACCGGGATACGGCGTAATAAAGAGAAAGAAGCAGGCATGATTAATTCCTTTTAAAGTCAGACACGCAGTGCTTGCGCAGAAAGGGATGCAACAGACGGAAGCTGCGGACGGCGGCGGCTCAGCGCCAGGTAGAAGTTTTCCAGAGATTCGATCAAACGCTCTTCCAGTGCGGGGGCCAGCTTCGCAGGGAACGTCTGATAATCGGTGATCAGGCTGTCATCTGCGAAAACGCCCTGCAAAACTTCCTGTGCTTTCAGCGAGGCGAGTACCGGTTTTAGGGCGTAATCGACGGCCAGCATATGGCCGATAGATCCGGCTGTAGCCAGTGGCAACACCACTTTATGGTCGAGCGCGCGTTCTGGCAGTAAATCGAGCAGGGTTTTCAGTGCGCCGGAAAAAGACGCCTTATACACTGGTGTGGCGACGATCAGGCCATCCGCACTCGCCAGTTCAGCATTCAGTTGCTTGAGTTGCGGGCTGCCAAAATTAGCGAAAAGCAGATCGTCTGCTGAAAAATCCTGAATATTGTAGGTAAAGACTTCAACGCCACGGCTCGCCAGCCACTGGTGGCTGAGTGCCAGCAGGGAAGAGGAGCGGGAGGGTTGTCGCGGACTGCCTGCCAGAGTCACTACACGCATTTGCTTATTCCTTATAACAATCTGTTATAGAACTATCATTTTTCTTAACGAAGTGAGGTAAACCTAGCAGGCAGAGGCGGCGCAGCGGAAATCTCAATTTTGGCTATGGAAAGTTTCAAAACAGATAAAGCACGTGTCGGGTGTGCTGCGGGGCGATGGGGGGAAAGGAAATAAAAGTGAATTAAAGGTAACAAAAAAGTAATCGTTTGCGCAGCGAAGCAATTATTCGGCCAATATACCGGTTATCGTTTCCAATTAAGCGGCGCTTAGTCGATAATACCGCCCCGTCTAGCCACCGGGAATCCAGGAGTCTCCATGTATTATCCTCTTGTCAGGAAAGCACTGTTTCAGCTCGATCCAGAGCGCGCCCACGAGTTAACCTTTCGTCAGTTGAGCCGCATTTCCGGCACCCCGTTTGAATTCTTGATCCGCCAGTCAGTGCCCACCAAACCGGTAAACTGCATGGGATTATCCTTTAAGAACCCTTTGGGACTGGCCGCAGGCCTGGATAAAGACGGCGAATGTATTGATGCGCTGGGCGCAATGGGCTTTGGATTTATTGAAGTCGGTACTGTGACCCCGCGTGCGCAGGCCGGTAATGATAAGCCGCGTTTATTCCGTATTGTGGAAGCTGAAGGCCTGATTAACCGCATGGGTTTCAATAACCATGGCGTGGATAATCTGGTGAATAATGTCAAAAAATCACATTTTGGCGGCATTCTGGGGATTAATATTGGCAAGAATAAAGATACGCCTGTTGAGCACGGCGCAGACGATTATCTGACCTGTATGGAAAAAGTATATCCGTACGCCGGTTATATCGCGGTGAATATTTCATCACCTAACACGCCGGGATTACGTTCACTGCAATACGGTGAAGCGCTGGATGATTTGCTGGCAGCGATTAAGAATAAGCAGCTTGAGTTACAGCAACGCCATCAGAAATATGTGCCTGTTGCGGTGAAGATCGCACCGGATCTTTCTGAGGAAGAATTGATCCAAATAGCCGACAGTTTAGTGCGCCATAATATGGATGGCGTGATTGCGACCAATACCACACTCGATCGTAAACTGGTTCAGGGGCTAAATTATTGCGAACAGGTTGGTGGTCTGAGCGGGCGCCCGTTGCAGCTGCGCAGCACAGAAATTATCCGCATGCTCTCTCATGAATTACAAGGGCGTCTGCCGGTTATTGGTGTTGGCGGTATTGATTCATTAACGGCGGCCCGTGAGAAAATGGCCGCAGGCGCTTCCTTAATTCAAATCTATTCCGGCTTTATCTTTAAAGGTCCGGGTCTGATCAAAGATATTGTTACCCATATCTAATATTTTTCATCCTGAAGACGAGTCAGGGGTTTATTTATTAACCCGGCTCGTCTATATTTTGTCCACTGGCCGTAATTCAGGCTCAGGATTTGTCTGATATCGTTTCGTTACTGAAAAATCTATTCTTACAGATTAGCCGGTAATGAAGTCAGGCAGAGGGCATGAGGGTAAACAGGATGACGAAATGAAAATTAAACCAGATGATAATTGGCGTTGGTATTTTGATACAGAACATGACCGGCTTATGCTGGACCTCGCCAATGGCATGATTTTCCGTTCCCGTTTTCCCGCCAAAATGTTAACTCCTGATGCTTTCGGAAATATGTCATTTTGTGTCGATGATGCGGCGCTGTATTTTGATTTTGAAGAACAGTGCAAACATATTCGTCTCGCAGCTGAACAACGCGCTGAATTAGTTCTGAATGCCTTAGTCGCTTATCGTTTTTTAAAACCGCTGATGCCGAAGAGCTGGCATTTCAGTCAGCAGATGCGTCCTTTCCAGCCTGCTAATGGTCAGCTTGCTCAGGTGCAGGTGATGGAAAGCGGTGAACAGGCGACATTACTGGTGGTGGAATCCGGTGATAATGCCAGTCTGTGCCTGCTGGCGCAGGAACGGCTGACGGTCGCAGGGCGCGGCATGGTGCTGGGGGATGCTATTAAAGTGATGCATGACCGGCTAATGCCAGCAGCATTCCGCGTTGACAGGGATGATGTTTACGATCAGGCAGTTTAGTTTCCTGCCTGATCCTCATTAAATACACCTCTAGCCGAGCACGATATCCGTAGCCGGAATACAACTACACGCTAATATCGTTCCATCTTTTCCCACTGCACTCTCTTTCAGCGGTGCCACTTTTCCTTCTTTCAATATCATCCTGCACGCGCCACAAATTCCTGCACGACAGGAATAGGGGATACGTAATCCCTGCAATTCCAGCTGCTCGAGCAAAATCTGCTGATTGTTGCCGGTAAACTGCGTTCCCTGATAATTAATGCGGACGTCCTGCGCGGTGCTTTTTGGCGCTTCCACATTTTCAATGATATCGCCCGCGCAGTAAGGCCGTGGTGGCCTGGTTGCCAGCACCTGAACGCTGTCGCCTGCGCGGATCACGCCGCTGTTGCGGGCAATCATGTTCTGACCGAAATCGACATCGCCGTCGCTGGCGGTACGATAGCCCTGCAATGTTTTCAACGGTTCGCCACGCGGATGTTTGCGACCTTTTTCGATACTGACTGTGGTAAAAATACAGCGGCTGCAAGGTTTCACCAGATCGAAAATCACTTCCCCGATGCGGATCGTCTGCCAACTGTCTTCGGCATAGGCTTGTGCGCCGCTGACCACGATGTTCGGCCTGAATTGCTCAATCCTGACACCGCCCGGACAGCGGCGCTGTAAATCCTGCATTGAGGCTTCATTGATCAGCAGATACGGGAATCCGTCAGCAAACGACAGCGGCACTTCCGGATGTTTTTTTACCCGGCGCGTCGGTTCATCGCCAACCCAGCGCAGTTGAACGTCACGCTTTAAATAGCCACTTAACCAGCGATTTACGGGTTCCGGCGCGATGAGTGAGGTAAACTGATTGCCCCAGACTTCCGTCGGCGAGTGAACGCCTGCGAAATCACGAAATTTGACTGTGATGCTTTCGCCTTCGGGCGCGGAGATCATCAGACCATCGGGCAACAAAACCGGCGTGAACAGAACGAGGTTCGGATACTGGCGGGCTGTAATGAACATGCCTTGCGGATCGGTAATCATAAACTGGCGATCGAACGCCAGGCCGGTTGCTGTCACCAGCGAGTATGAAACCTGCAGGCCGCGCATGGATTTGACCGGGTGAACAAATAAACGTGAAAGAATGGGCACTGAAGACTGCCTCTCAGAGTGTAAAGTCTTAAGAAGAACCAGAGACTTTATGACAAGAGGCGGGGATTAGCTATAATGCGCAACAATTTTATTTTTGGTGATATGTCGATATGAACTCTTTGTTTGCCAGCACGGCGCGTGGACTGGAAGAACTGTTAAAAAGCGAACTGGAAACGCTGGGTGCGCAAGCCTGTAAAGTTGTGCAGGGAGGGGTGCATTTTGAAGGTGACGATCGCCTGCTGTACCGCAGCTTATTGTGGAGCCGTCTGGCTTCGCGCATCCTGTTGCCGCTGAACGAATTCAAAGTTCACAGCGATCTGGATCTTTATCTTGGCGTGATGGCGATCGACTGGCCGGCCGTTTTTGGCGTGGAAAAAACCTTCGCTGTGCATTTCAGCGGCCTGAATGACGAAATCCGTAACAGCCAGTACGGTGCACTGAAAGTGAAGGACGCCATCGTCGACAGCTTTACCCGCAAAATGGACGAACGCCCGAATGTGGCGAAACAGCAGCCCGACATCCGCGTAAACGTCTTCCTGCAACGTGATACCGCCAGCGTCGCGCTGGATCTCAGCGGCGAAGGCCTGCATCAGCGCGGCTACCGCGATCTGACCGGTCAGGCGCCGCTGAAAGAAAACCTGGCAGCAGCGATTGTAATGCGCTCCGGCTGGCAGGCGGGCACACCGATGGTCGATCCGATGTGTGGTTCCGGGACATTGCTGATTGAAGCGGCAATGATCGCTGCCGATCGCGCGCCTGGCTTACATCGTCAGCACTGGGGCTTTACCGGCTGGAATAAATTTGACGCTGAACTGTGGCGCGAACTGACCGCAGAAGCGCAGGTTCGTACCCGCCGTGCGGTGCAGGAAACCACGTCCCGTTTCTTCGGTTCTGATATCGACCGTCGCGTGATTGAGATGGCGCGTGCGAACGCCCGTCGCGCTGGTGTTGCGGAACTGATCAGCTTTGAAGCCTCAGAAGTTGGGAAACTGGTGAATCCGCTGCCGGAAGGCCCGGTGGGTACGGTCATCAGCAACCCGCCATACGGCGAGCGTCTGGAAAGCGAACCGGCATTGATTGCGCTGCATAACATGCTCGGCCGCATCATGAAGACCAAATTTGGTGGCTGGCAGTTGTCGCTGTTCAGTGCGTCACCGGAATTGCTGAGCTGCCTGCAACTGCGTGCTGAGCGCCAGTTCAAAGCTAAAAACGGCCCGCTGGAATGTGTGCAGAAAAACTATCAGCTGGCAGAAAACCCGACGGGTGCGGCCGGTACGCAAATGGCGGAAGATTACGCTAACCGCCTGCGTAAAAACGTCAAAAAACTGGAAAAATGGGCCAAACAGCAGGGCATTGAATGCTATCGCCTGTATGATGCCGATTTGCCGGATTATAACGTTGCGGTTGACCGCTATGGCAGCAAAGTGGTGGTGCAGGAATATGCGCCGCCAAAAACGGTTGATGCACAAAAAGCCCGTCAGCGCTTGTTTGACGTGATAAACGCCACCCTGTCTGTACTGGATATTTCATCCAGCCAGTTGATCCTGAAAACCCGTGAGCGCCAGAAAGGCACCAGTCAGTACGAGAAACTGGCGCAGAAAGGTGAGTTCCTGCTGGTTGAGGAATTCAACGCTAAACTGTGGGTTAACCTGACGGATTATCTCGATACCGGCTTGTTCCTTGATCACCGCATCGCCCGCAAAATGCTGGGTGAAATGAGCAAAGGTAAAGACTTCCTTAACCTGTTTGCTTACACCGGTACCGCCAGTGTTCATGCTGGCCTGGGCGGCGCGCGCAGCACGACCACGGTAGATATGTCCCGCACATATCTGGAATGGGCGGAAAAGAACCTGCGTGCCAACGATCTGACCGGCCGCCAGCATCGACTTATCCAGGCGGATTGCCTGTCTTATCTGGGCATGTGTGACGAACAGTTTGATGTGATCTTTATCGATCCACCGACGTTCTCCAACTCGAAACGTATGGCCGAAAGTTTTGACGTACAGCGTGATCATCTGGCTCTGATGAAAGATCTGAAACGCATTTTACGTCGCAACGGCACCATTATGTTCTCCAACAACAAGCGCGGTTTCCAGATGGATCTCGACGGACTGAGTAAACTGGGGCTGAGCGCGAAAGAAATCACCAGCCAAACCCTGTCACAGGATTTCGCCCGTAATCGTCAGATTCATAACTGCTGGCTGCTGTCCCATGCCGGCGAGGAAAAATAAAGTTTATGTCGTTAATTAGTATGTCAGGTGCCTGGCTGTCATTCAGTGACTCGCCGCTGTTGGATAACACCGAATTACACATCGAGCCGAATGAGCGTGTCTGTCTGGTTGGCCGTAACGGTGCCGGTAAATCGACGCTGATGAAGATCCTGAACCGCGAAGTGCCGCTCGATGACGGGCGTATCGTGTATGAGCAGGATTTGATTGTTGCGCGTCTGCAACAGGATCCGCCGCGCAATGTCGAAGGTACGGTGTTTGATTTCGTCTCCGAAGGTGTGTTCGAGCAGGCTGAACATCTGAAGGCGTATCACGCGATTTCGCATCTGGTTGAAACCGACCCGAGCGAAAAGAACATGAACAAACTGGCTCAGGTGATGGAGATCCTCGATCATCAGGGCCTGTGGCAGCTCGACAGCCGTATCAACGAAGTATTGCTGAAACTGGGTCTGGATGCAGATACAGAGCTGAAATCCCTGTCCGGCGGCTGGCTGCGTAAAGCGGCGCTGGGCCGTGCTCTGGTCAGCGCGCCTCATATTCTGCTGCTCGATGAACCGACGAACCATCTGGATATCGAAAGTATCGCGTGGCTGGAAGATTTCCTGAAGGAATTCCAGGGCAGCATTATCTTCATTTCCCATGACCGTTCTTTCATCCGCAATATGGCGACGCGCATTGTCGATCTTGATCGCGGCAAACTGGTGTCTTATCCAGGTAATTACGAAGCCTATCTGCTGGCAAAAGAAGAAGCCTTACGCGTTGAAGAACTGCAGAACGCCGAGTTTGATAAAAAACTGGCGCAGGAAGAAGTGTGGATCCGTCAGGGTATCAAAGCCCGCCGTACCCGCAACGAAGGCCGCGTACGCGCTCTGAAAGCCCTGCGTAAAGAGCGTTCCGATCGCCGGGAAGTGATGGGCACCGCCAAAATGCAGGTGGTCGAAGCCGCGAGTTCAGGCAAGATTGTCTTTGAAATGGAAGACGTTTATTACAGCATTGCCGGAAAACAACTGGTGAGCAACTTCTCTGCGCAAGTCATGCGTGGTGATAAAATTGCGCTGATTGGCCCGAACGGTTGTGGTAAAACGACGTTGCTGAAACTGATGTTAAGTAAGATTCAGGCAGACAGCGGCCGTGTTCACTGCGGTACTAAACTGGAAGTGGCGTACTTCGACCAGCACCGTGCTGAGCTGGATCCTGAGCGTACGGTGATGGATAACCTGGCCGAAGGTAAGCAGGAAGTGATGGTCAATGGCCGTGCACGCCATGTACTGGGCTACCTGCAGGATTTCCTGTTCCACCCGAAACGTGCCATGACACCGGTGAAAGCGCTGTCAGGTGGCGAACGTAACCGCCTTCTGCTGGCAAAATTATTCCTGCGCCCAAGCAACCTGCTGATCCTCGATGAACCGACCAACGACCTGGATGTGGAAACTCTTGAACTCCTGGAAGAGATGATCGACAGCTATCAGGGCACGGTACTGCTGGTGAGTCATGATCGTGAATTCGTTGATAACTCGGCAACCGAATGCTGGATTTATGAAGGCGATGGCGTGATCAACAGCTATGTCGGTGGTTACCATGATGCACAGCATCAGCGCCGCAACCAGAAGCCAATCCGTCAGGCGGTGACCACGGAAAATAAACCCGCTGCACAACCTAAAGCAGAACCGGCCAAACGCACCGCGAATAAGCTCAGCTATAATCAGCAACGTGAGCTGGAACAATTGCCTTCGCAAATCAGCACTCTGGAAGAAAAAATCAGTGCCTTGCAACAGCAAATGAGCGATGCGAATTTCTTCACCCTTCCTCATGAAGAAACGCAGCAGGTGCTCACCGCTTTCGCTGCCGCAGAGCTTGAGTTAGAGCAGGCGTTTGAACGTTGGGAAGCGCTGGAAGCGCAGAAGAACGCTTAACACTGCCTCATGATTGGCAACCGGATAAAGGGAAGGCCGGTTGCCGATATTCGTAGTCTTTCCGCTGTTGAGGAGTCGATAGTGTGTTCTGACGCCCATGATCATGACCCGCACATATTATGTCCCCAATGCGATATGCTGGTGGCAATACCCGGCCTGCACATCGGGCAAAAAGCGGTGTGTCCCCGTTGCCACACTACGCTAACCTCCCGCTGGAATGAGCCTCGAAGACGTCCTGTCGGTTATGCCATCAGTGCGTTGTTCATGCTGTTGCTGGCCAATCTCTTTCCTTTCGTCAATATGAATGTTGCCGGGCTGAGCAGCGAAGTCACGCTGGTGCAAATCCCTCAGGTTCTGGTTTCAGAAGACTATGCCAGCATGGCGTCGTTATTCATGATCGTGGTGCAACTGCTCCCGGCCATCTGCATGCTGTCCATTATCATCCTCTGCCAGAGTTTCAATATTCCCGTTCGCTGGAAAGTTGTCATTGCCCGGACCTTATTCCAACTGAAAGCCTGGTGTATGGTCGAGATTTTCCTTGCCGGGGTACTGGTCAGCTTCGTGAAACTCATGGCTTATGGCGACGTGGGCGTGGGCAGCAGTTTTTATCCCTATGTCCTGTTTTGCCTTCTGCAATTGCGTGCCTTTCAATGCACTGACCGTCTTTGGATATGGCAGCACATCGAACCTGCTCCGGCGGTAGATCAGCCACTGCGCATGGGAGAAAGCGGTCTGCGTCAGGGTCTGCGATCCTGTCATTGCTGCATGGCAATTTTACCGGTTGATCAAAAAGAATGCGGCCGTTGCAAAACCCATGGTCATGCACGGCGTAAAAATAGTCTGCAATGGACAATGGCTCTGCTGGTGACCTCCGTTCTGCTGTATATCCCGGCAAATCTGTTGCCTATCATGATCACTCAGGTACTGGGTAATCCGATACCGTCTACGATTATGGCCGGGGTGGCGCTGTTATGGAGCGAAGGTTCCTATCCCGTGGCTCTGGTTATTTTGATCGCCAGTATTATGGTACCGACGCTCAAAATGATCGCTATTGGCTGGCTATGCTGGGATGCGAACAGTAATAAAGAGATCGATAGGGAACGATTACATGTCATTTACGAGGTGGTTGAGTTCGTTGGCCGCTGGTCAATGATCGACGTGTTTGTTATTGCGGTACTGGCGGCGCTGGTGAGAATGGGGCAACTGATGAGTATTTATCCGGATATTGGCGCGCTGCTGTTCGCCGGCGTAGTTATCCTCACCATGTTTGCCGCAACGACATTTGACCCAAGGCTCATTTGGGATCGTGCTGGAATGAAGTCTACAAAGGAGCCACAAGATGGCGGGAAATAACATGGCAGAGCATGACGGAACTGCCAAAGTAGAGAAAATTAAACGCTGGTCGCCAGTGTGGATCGTACCGATCGTCACTGCGCTGATTGGCGCGTGGATCCTGTTTTATCACTACAGCCATCAGGGCCCGGAAGTCACGCTGATCACTACCACCGCTGAGGGCATCGAAGGTGGCAAAACCACCATCAAAAGCCGTAACGTCGATGTCGGTAAAGTAGAGTCCGTTACGCTTAGCGATGATTTACAACAAGTTATCATCAAAGCACGACTGAACACCGGCATGGAAAAAATGCTGCGCGGGGACTCTGTTTTTTGGGTAGTGAAACCGCAAATCGGACGTGAAGGCATCTCCGGTCTGGGCACATTATTGTCCGGCGCTTATATTCAGCTGCAGCCGGGTAACAAGGGGGGAGAAAAATCAGAATATAAACTGGATGACTCCCCCCCGCTGGCTTCACCTGATGCGAAAGGGATCCGCGTGAGTCTGGAAAGTGAGCGTTCCGGTCAGCTGAGTCCAGGCGACCCGGTGTTGTTCCGGGGTTTCCAGGTCGGTACGGTGGAAACCAGTCACTTTGATCCGAAAGCACGTAACATCAAATACCAGCTTTTCATCCGTGCGCCTTACGACACACTGGTGACTGATAACGTGCGTTTCTGGAAAGACAGCGGCGTGAACTTCGATATGTCTGCCGCCGGTATGCGTGTCGAAATGGGGTCACTGACCACGTTATTTAGTGGTGGTGTCAGCTTTGATATTCCGAATGGCTGGACGCAGGGCAACGAAGCCAAAAATGGTGACAGTTATAAGCTCTTTGATGATCAGAAAAGCATTCAGGAATCGCTGTATACCCGTCACACGGATTACGTGATGTTCTTCTCGGATTCTATTCGCGGTCTGCAACCTGGCGCACCTGTTGAATTCCGTGGTATTCGTCTGGGTACTGTGGCCGAAGTGCCTTATCCGATGAATGTGGTGAAACAGCAGATGTCGGACGATTATCGCATTCCTGTGCTGATCCGCATTGAACCCGATCGCTTCGTTCAACTGCTGGGCAGTAATTTCAATATTGAAGATCATATCCGTGACGGTATTGCTCAGGGTCTGCGTGCTTCGATGAAATCCGCCAACCTGTTAACAGGGGCGATGTATATCGATCTGGATTTCTATCCGAATGAAAAACCGTGGAAAGGGCCGCTGGAAATCGGCGGGCATAAATTGTTGCCGACGGTGAGCGGAGGCTTTGCACAGATTCAGCAAAAACTGATGACAACCCTCGATAAGATCAACAATCTGCCAATCGAACCGATGATGCGCGAAGCGACAAGTACGCTGGCTGAAAGTCAGAGGACGATGAAGTCAACGCAGAAAACGATTGAGTCTCTGAACGCGATTGTCAGCAGTAAAGAGATGAAAAATCTGCCTCAGGATATGCAGCAGACGCTGATTCAGTTGAACCGCAGCCTGAAAGGCTTCCAGCCTGGTTCGCCAGCGTACGGCAATCTGGTCGGCGATATGCAGAGTCTGGATAAAACCCTGCGTGAGCTGCAACCGGTATTGAAAACGCTGAATCAGAAAAGTAACGCACTGATTTTCGCTGCCCCAGGGCAAGATGATCCTCAGCCGAAGAAGGCCAAATAATGATGAAATGGATACCTGTCGTCTTAGCATTATTCCTGACTGCCTGTAGCAGCAGTGATCAGAAAACCTACTACCAGTTGCCTGTGCTGAGCAGCACCGTAACAACAGGTAGCGTGATGTCTGCAGGTGCCGTACAGCGGCATCTGTGGGTTGAGCGGGTGAGTGTTGCTGATTATCTGGCAGGGTCAGGGCTGGTATATCAGACCAATGATGTGCAGTACACGCTGACCCAGAATAATCTCTGGGCCAGTCCGTTGGATCAGCAACTACAGCAAGCACTGGTCACCTATTTACGCCGGGACTTGCCGGGCTCGCTGGTTTCCACTCAGGCGGCGAATACCGACGATCAGGATGTGCTGAACGTTAATGTCACCGGTTTCCATGGCCGCTATGACGGTATTGTGATCGTCAGTGGCAGCTGGAGCCTGACACGCAACGGGCAGATGATTCAGCGTGATTTCACCCTGAATCTCAAGCAAAACGAAGATGGTTATGACGCGCTGGTCAGAACGTTGGCTACCGGCTGGCAGCAAGAAGCGGGCCAGATTGCTGCGCAGATAAGATGACGTTTTTTTAAGCTTAATATTTTTTAAGTTAAAGATAAAAAATCCCGGTTTCTGACCTGACAGACACCGGGATTTTTTTATGGGGATCAGCCAGATGAGAGATTAACTGGCGCGATTATTTTGTGCGCAATCCAATAATATAGCTCACAAATGTGACATTGGCGTGAATTTTGCGCATTGACCTCTCCTCATATTGCAGCTATTTGTTAGATGTGGACGCAGAAGCGGGCCACTGTTTTCTTTCCACCTGACCTGAATAATGAGGGATACAAGGCATGAAGAGACAAAAACGCGATCGCCTGGAACGGGCACAATCACGTGGATATCAAGCAGGTATTGGCGGACGCTCAAAAGAGATTTGTCCGTACCAATCATTAGATGCCCGATCACACTGGCTCGGGGGTTGGCGACAAGCCATGGAGGACAGGGCTGTTACCGCTTAAGCGGCTACCCTGTCAGAATAAGGAACAACCTCCGCTGTGCGCGGAGGTTTTTGTTTGTGGCAAATACCATCCCTGTTCGCTGAAAAACACGCATAAAAAACGGCGAGCCCATCAGACTCACCGTTTTATCAGACTCAGCAACAGGCTCTCTTAGAAAGCAGCCGCGTCTTTGAACAAACCCACTTTCAGATCAGTTGCGGTGTAAATCACCACACCATCAACCAGCACTTCACCATCAGCTACGCCCATGATCAGTTTACGGTTGATAACACGTTTGAAATTCAGGCGGTAGGTGACCAGTTTTGCGGTTGGCAGAACCTGACCGGTGAATTTAACTTCACCCACACCCAGTGCGCGGCCTTTGCCTTCGCCACCGAGCCAGCCCAGATAGAAGCCCACTAACTGCCACATGGCGTCCAGACCCAGACAACCAGGCATTACCGGATCGCCAATAAAGTGACAACCAAAGAACCACAGATCAGGGTTGATATCTAATTCAGCTTCAACATAGCCTTTGCCATGGGTGCCGCCGTCTTCTTGCATCTTTACGATACGATCCATCATCAGCATATTGCCTGATGGTAACGGAGGGCCACCAGCGCCGAACAGTTCACTGCGGCCAGAAGCTACGAGGTCTTCTTTCGTATAGGAATCGCGTTTATCTACCATGTTCTATGTAAGCCTTATTTTAATGAAGGGCGAAGTTTAGCGAACAGCTGTAAGCTGAACAACTCCGATCAGCTGCGATTGAACCAGTTCAACCAGCGAAGAGGCCACGGATAACGCGGGCTGCCTTGCGATGTCGCCAGCGCAATACGCTGCTGAATTAATCCCAGCAGACTCGGACGCTCTTCTTCAGCTTCTTCTTCGTTTGTGTAAATCAATCCGGTCAGGATAGGTAGCGCTTCGGCTGCGTTATCAACTGCCCATAAATGAAACTGGCCTTCGCGAACGGCGTCCAGAACCTGCGGATGCAGGCACAGGTTGCGCACGTTGCTGGTTGGCAGAATGACCCCTTGTTTACCGGTCAAACCGCGACGTTGACAAACTTCGAAGAAACCTTCGATTTTCTCGTTTACGCCACCAATAGGTTGCACATTCCCAAACTGATCGACAGAGCCGGTGACCGCAATTTGCTGGTTGATCGGCTGCATCGACAACGCACTGATCAGTGCGCAGAGTTCAGCAAGTGAAGCGCTGTCGCCGTCCACTTCTCCGTAAGACTGCTCAAATACAATCGAGGCGGAAAAGGGCAGAGGCTGGTCGAGTTCTAACTCGGAAATCAGAAAGGCCTGCATAATCATCATGCCTTTGGCATGCAGATTACCACCTAACTCGGCTTTACGTTCGACGTCTGTAAATTCGCCGTCGCCGGCATGTACGACACAACTAATTCGGGAAGGTTCACCCAACGCTCGCGGATGCCCCGGATATTCCAGTACAGACAGGCCATTAATCTGCCCGACAACTTCGCCTTCTGTTTCAATGCGAATTTGTCCAAGTTCGATTTCATCCTGCATACGCTCCTGGAGATAACTCTCACGCCATGCACGTGCACCGGATGCCGCTTCAAGAGACTTAACGCTCAGCAACTCGTCTTCATTATAGAGTGCAGCTTCGCTAAGCTGGGTGTTCAGCCATACTGGGTCGAGTGTCAGACTGCCCTGATCGGTGCTGTGACGAATGGCCATTTTCAGAAACTCGGGCCATGCATCAGCGGCCAGGCGTGGGATCTCAAGCTCATCAGCCAGCGTATTGACATAACCACACCAGGTTTCCATATCGCTTTCTTCCGTCAGCGGCAGGTCGGCTTCAAATTCACCATAAATGGAAGAATCCACCAACTCTGGCTCCATATCACTGAGGTCACCAAGCGATAAGCGGTCACCGACCAGAATCAGGCGAATATCCAAAGGCATCGGAGGGACTGTCACAGGTAAAGGTGTCGTCTCATCTGGTGAGACCCAATGATATTGACCTTCGGTGATCATCTGTTTCAGACGCAACCACATCAGAGGCTGCGCGATGAGGGTACGGATGGAAAGTACCAGCACACCGCCATTCACCTGGTGTACCAATCCCGGCTCCAGCTGGATCTGGTCTTTGTAAATGCGCACGCACCCGAACAGCTGTTCAGGTTCAACCCATTCACGATACTGGCAGGTCGATTTCGCCGCGAATGCATCTTCCGCTGTCTTCGCCGCCAGCAGCGTTACCTTATTGCCTTCAATATGGTAACGGTTACCCGTGACTTCCGCCGGTTCAGGTAGTAAGTCGCTGACCACCTGCGTAATGCGTGACAAGTATTCGCGATTTTCCTGCGCCTTGAGCGTCATAAAACGCACACGTGAGCGGGGATGACAAAACAGCGTTAAACCATTTTCCAGCCGGGGCTGAATTCCTGCAAAATCGACAGGGGCTAACTGGGCAGCCGTTGCAAAGATTGCCTCGTAAGGCGCGGAGTCGGGCAGTAAAAGCTGCCAGTCAAGTCGGTTATTGGTCAATGTGTTAGCTGTTTTCTATAAAAAGGGAAAGTGCGATTATACAAGAATAAATCCGGCTGCATACAATGAGAGTCGTAGCGGAATTGGTCTTAGTGCACATTGCTGTACAGGTGGGCAAAAAACAACCAAAATAAGCGGTTTTATTTGGGGTGAAAATTGAATTAAAGCTGTTATGCTTAGTAAAGTTACGTGGTCACCGAAGAGTTCACGATGAAATATCAGCAACTGGAAAATCTCGAAAGTGGTTGGAAATGGAAGTATCTGGTGAAAAAACACCGGGAAGGTGAGCGGATCACCCGCCATTTGGAAAACAGCGCTGCCCAGGAATCCGTGAATCAACTTCTCAACCTGGAAAACGAGCCGGTCAAAGTGTCAGACTGGATTGTTAATAATATGAATCCGGCGCTGGAAAATCGTCTTAAGCAAACGATTCGTGCACGCCGTAAGCGTCATTTCAATGCAGAGCATCAGCACACTCGCAAAAAATCTATCGATTTAGAATTTCTGGTCTGGCAGCGTTTAGCGGGATTGGCACAAAGGCGTGGTGTCACGCTTTCTGACACAATCATTCAGCTGCTTGAAGATGCCGAGCGTAAAGAGAAATACGCGAATCAGATGTCTTCATTGAAAGAAGATTTAGAACAAATACTCGGCAAGAAAGATATTGGATAGATTTGCTTTCGCGTCTCAGGGAGTCAGCTATTTGCTCTGACCGAAGGCATAAAAAAAACCCCGCCATGGCGGGGTTTTTAGTATCTGTAGCTAAAGCGTGTTATTAAGCCTGTGGCTGAGTAACAGTATCTTTGTAGCCTTTAACTTCGATTTCTACACGACGGTCTGGTGCCAGGCAGTCGATCAGAGCAGCACGGCCTTTAACGGAGTCACAGGTAGAACCGGTAACTGGGTTAGATTTACCCTGGCCTTGTGCAGAGATCTTGTTAGCAGGGATACCTTTAGATACCAGGTAATCTACTACGCTCTGAGCACGTTGCTCAGACAGTTTTTGGTTGTATTGTTCTGAACCGATACGGTCGGTGTAACCCAGAACGATAACAGAACCGTCTTTAGGATCGATAGAGCTCAACTGGCTGTACAGCTGATCCAGAGCCTGTTGGCCTTCTGGTTTCAGAGTCGCTTTGTTGAAGTTGAAGAGAACGTCAGATTTCAGAGTGAATTTCTTAGTCTCTACAACTGGAGCTGGAGCTGGTGCTGGAGCAACAACTGGAGCAGCTGCTTCATCTTGACCGAAACGGTAAGAAACACCTACAGACAGCATTGCGTTATCAGGACGTGCACCAACGGTAGCCGCGTCACCAATGTTGTTAACCCACTGGTAATCCAGACGGGTAGCCCAGTTTTTGGTTACTGCGTATTCAACACCAACTGCTGCCAGTGGAGAAACACCAGTGTCATGATCACTTACGCGACCATTAGCACCGTTGTTGAAGTTACCTTTAGCATCTGCACGCCAAACCATACCACCCAGACGGGTGTACAGGTCCAGATCGTCAGTCAGCGGGTAGCTCAGTTTAGCAGCCAGCTGAACGCCTTGTGCTTTGAACGCGCCGTTATTTACGCTGCCTTTGTAAGGCATACGGCCAAGCCAGTCATATCCCATTTCAAAGCCCAGGTATTGGTTCGCTTGGTAACCCAAGAACGCACCTGCACCCAGTTGGCTTTCGTGGGTAGGGCCGTTGCCGATACCGTTGTAAGCGTTTGCGAAACCAGTGTCATGGTATTGGGACCAGCCCAATTTACCACCGGTATACCAGGTGTTATCTTTAGGGGCGGCTTGCGCTACGGTAGCGAAACCTGCCAGTGCCACTGCTAATGCGATAGCTGTCTTTTTCATTTTGCGCCTCGTTATCATCCAAATAGGCAATTGAGCTTTAAGCTTTTTAAGCCCTTGGTTAAAATCCTTACGCCAAGATTATTGCTTCATTTCAGAACTTGCCACTTTACGTTGGCATTATCGAGCAACCTTGGCGTTGTAAAGTCTACAACGTGGCGCGAAACTTACAAGCTTGATGTGTTAACACCGTGGAAAAAAAGGGAAAAACGGACACATTTCTTAACGGCTTTGGCAATTTGCTGACAAAATCTGGCACTAATCTGCATTCCGGAAGCCCGTTTTTACTGGCTTGCAGGCATTATTCAGCACAAATCACTAAGTTCCGCATTATTTTCATAGGAAGATTCCTATTTTGAACTAATGGTATACGGAAGAGTGAATTTTTACTGTGGAATGATGTCCACAAGCTGAATTCTGTTCATTTGTCGGTCTCATTATGAAGCCGTAAGCACCACCCTGGCGTGCTGCAATTTGCAATCTTTCCCTCTCAGTATCACTCAAATCCGGAAGCCATCCCAACACGACACTGTAGTTACCCGTCTGCAAGGCTTTCTCCATCGCATCTACCGTCGACATCGCCGTAATTTGATTAACTTGCACCATCTTATCCACCGGCAGACCTGACTGAGATAACCAATGACGGCTCAGTTTTTGTTGAGGTGTGAGCCACAACAACCAGCGAGACTGCATACCCAGGTGTTGCAGTAAGGGCAGTAATAACTGCGCAAAAGCAGGTTGGCTCGCACTATAGACGAACTCAGTGATCAGACCATTATTCAAGGATGCAGACGTATTTACCTGTGACGGAGTGACGGGCAAAGCAAGCTGACTAAAATGATGATTTGTATGGTGTTGAGTTCGCATAATGATGTACTCCAGTGAGTTACTGTATGTATGTACAGTACTCTGGCGGTGAGCAAAGATCAACCCAATTTTTCCAAGATATCTCGCAAATTTTGAAGGCAACAGGCTGTAACGGCATTTTATGTTTGTTGGAGTTCATAAGATTGCGTATTTTGCTTTTAGCTGTTTTGGTAACTCAAAATGGAAGCAAGGGATTAACGTGAAAAGGATAACGCAATGATAAACAAATCAAAAAAACGAGTGCTTGAGTGTCTGGAGATTTTTGCCCCGTTGGGCAATATTCGTTCCCGCACCCAATTTGGGGGGATGAGCTTGTCCGCTGACCGCGTCATGTTCGCCCTGGTTTCTGATGGTGAACTCTATCTGCGAGCGACCGGAGAAACCGAAACTCATTTTCGCCGCAAAAAGATGGAGAGGCTGACCTATCGCAAGCGAGGCATGGATGTGCAGTTGCGTTATTTCAAAGTGAGTGCCCGGCAATGGAGTGATCACCAGGCACTGTGCGAGCTGGGCAGATTATCGTTGCAAGGGATGTTGCGGGATATAGAGCTGAAAAAAAACAACGAAGCGGTCCGATTGAAAGATTTACCCAATCTCTCGCTGGCGCTAGAAAGGATGCTCTGGCAAGTCGGCATTGAGAACTCGGGGGACTTGCGGTTACAGGGGGCCTGCCATACCTACCTCAAACTGTGTGCCATTAAAAAAAAGAATTTAGGGATTAATTTACTGATGGCACTCGAAGGGGCAATTTTGGGCTTCCATGAAGCCGCTTTGCCGATGGAATCCAGAGAGTCATTAACTCACTGGTTTAACCATCACCAAGAGCAGCTATCAACGGTTGTGCACTAAATTTGCGTAAGTTATCTGCAATTAGAGCCGATTTTGTGCCGGCAGGATCTTAGTATTAAGACTGGTGAGCTCAGGCAAATGAGCCACCAGTAATCCAATTTGCTGAAGCACGAGCTGCTCTTTACTGTCGATATCCGTTGTACGCATCTGAATACGTGCAGTGAGTTCACCGAGCGCGTGTTGGATGCGTTCTGCTTCAGAAGGCAGATGATGCAAAGCGCCGTCAACGCAGCATGCTGCATCATCCAGCAACCTCAGGGTTTCGGCATCATTGAGTTTTTCGCGATGGGCACCCAGCGCTGAAATGTAGCTCAGCATAGTATGATTGAGGCATAACAGGCGAAACGCCGCTTCGAGTGTCGCCGGTTCGTTATTTCTCTCAGAGCTCATGTTCGACACCACGGACGCCAGTTCGGCATCGCAATTATGCGCATCACGGCGGGCCAGACGGTACTCGAGACTGTTGTCTTTCCCCTGATGGTACTGCACCAGAATAGCATCAAGATAACGGCAATTAGCATCGAACGTTTTTCTGACCACCTTATCAAGTTGCCTGAATTTCCAGTCGGGCCATATAAAGGTCACTGCCGCCCAGGCGATACCACAACCAATCAGCGTATCGATTACTCTCGGGATAGCGACTTCAAATCCTTCGCCTAACAAATTGAAGCATAACAACACCAGAAGGGTGATGAACATTGTGGCCTGCGCGTATTGCACTGTGCGGAACGCAAAGAACAATAACCCGCTGATGACGATCAGAATCATTTGCCCGTCAACGGACGGAACGAAATACAAGATAGGGATCCCGAGAGCAATACCGGCGAGTGTTCCGATTATCCTCAGAGCTAACCTCCGGCGGGTCGCACTGTAGTTTGGTTGACAGACAAAAAGACTGGTGAGCAAGATCCAGTAGCCGTGATTTAAGCCGCTGACCTGAATGAAAACGTAGCCTACAAAGAGCACGACAGACATACGAATTGCATGACGGAACAACACCGATTGCGGCGTAAAATGGCGGGAAATGCGCAGCCAGATATCATCAAGGCCAGTCAGACGGTCTTCCGCAAACGGGCTTTTGCCGGTCTGGTTTTCCGGCAGAGACTGCTCCGACTCGATATTTGCCAGTTGCGCGTCAATCGCATGCAGATTGCGTAAAAGATGGCGTAACGCCTGTAATGTCTCACGGTGTTCGTGATGAGATTCCAGACGTTTGAGGGCTTCTTCCAGCCGGGAAAACGCCCGTTCGAACTGGCTGTTGTGGGTATATTGCTGGCGATAAAGAATGCATTGTGACAGCTGTAAACAGGCCCGCGCCTGCATGCTCATCAGGCGCTGAAAGCGGAACAGAATATCACTGTGATGAAATTGTTCACTGAGTTTGAGGTACTGCACGTGGGACGAGCTGGCGCGCTCATGAATATCCTGCACCACAAAATAATAATGTAATGTCCGGCGGGTCCCTTTCTGGCCACGATCTCCTTTCAGCCGGGTCTGTAGCGTATTTTTTGTTTGGTTCAGTGTGGAGACCAGTTGACCGTTGGCCATGGCCAGCTCGACCAGTTGCTGGTTGTTATCTTCCTGATCGGGATCAAACAACGTTGCTTTGGCTTCAAGATAAGCCGCCAGTTGCGTGAAACAGCGTGAGATCTGATCCTGTAACGGACGGATGGGGAAAATAATATGGCCAGCCAGCGTCAGCAGGTTATACCAGATAGCACCCGCAAGCAGGATCAGCGGTTGCTGATACCAGATGTGATACATGCTGGTGCCAAGCATCGTATATATGGCGATCAGCAACGCGCCGAAGGCAATCGTGGCATAACGCTGCCCCAGGGCCCCCAGCAGGATGAATCCGCAGGTTGAAATCATCAGCCCGGGCGCAAAAAGCCACGGATAGGGGAAGAGTAATTCTATGGATGCTGAAGCAATAAAAAAACAGACCAGAGTAATCAGCAAATTGCGCAGACGGCCAGCGAGACGATCATCAAGATCGGCAAGAGCCGCAGCAACCACACCGAGTGTAAGGGGGATTGTCAGCGTGAACTGACCCAACCACCATGGCAATGCCGCAGCCCCTGTCAGCGCAATGAAAATCCTGATGTGATAAAGAATATTGCTGTTATAGGCATAGCGCCGTAAACCGGGTGCAATAGAAAGCACGAAAAACCCACCTTAAAATTCAAAAATGTTGAAACATCGCAATCAGCGAATGCGTCCGTTTTCTCTCTGACGGCTTGCATTAGCTTCACGAACTTGCTTTGCCAGCTCGACGGAAACGACCCTGCGTCCTACCGGCCAGAGTGCAATGGCAGCAATTTTAAAGTTCGCAATGCCCACCGGAATACCGATTATGCTGATACATTGCGCGATACCGGCAACGATATGCGACAAGCATAACCACCAGCCGAAAAAAATAAACCAGAAGATATTCAACAGAGTACCTCCGCCGGACAGCAACGCGCTGCGTTTTTCCGGATACAGGTCATCGACATGTACGGCTTCATTGCCAAATGGCAGCAGTGAAAGACGGGTGATTTCCCAGCAAGAACGGGTGAGTGGCAGAGTAAAGATCAGCACGATACTGACCAGCGTAGCAAGCAGCCAGGCAAGCGTGGTGAAAAAACCACCTAAAACAAAGTTAAGAATATTGAGTACGGTACGCATGGCAGCTCTTCCCGAAGAGGTTAAAAAGTTGATAAATTTCGTGTTCACATAACGCAAACATACCTCTTATTCTACTCTGTTTTGGAGCGTGGATCGCCTGCGCTTATCAAAGGTAAACTCTTAAATGCTCTTGCATGTAAAATGTCAGGAATTAAAGAAAAACACGGTGTGATGATATGGAACTGAAATCGACCTCATTCGGGAAACATCTGGCGCAGCACCCTTATAACCGGGTGCGTCTGCTTAATGCCGGCGTGGAAGTCAGCGGCGATAAACATCACTATCTGATCCCTTTTAATCAGCTTATTCAGATTCGCTGCAAACGTGGCATCGTCTGGGGGGAGCTTGAATTTGAATTGCCGGAGCAAAAAGTGGTCCGGCTGCACGGCACCGAATGGCAGGAAACACAGCGTTTTTATCAATACCTGCTCAATATCTGGCAGACCTGGAGTCTCGAGATGAGCGAGGTCAGCGCCGGAGTATTGCGCGGGCAGGTTGAAAAAATTACCCAGATTGAACAGCAAGACAAATGGTTCAAACGCATTGATCTGGCGGATGTGCAGAAAGACATTACTGAGGCATTTTCTGCGATCCCGGTGCCTGTTGAACGTCTTACTGAATTTGATAATTGTCGGGAAGATTATCAGACCTGTCTGCGCTGGCTTGAGCAGGGTAAACGCAGTGTCGACCGGCGCAATCTGGCTTGGACTGACAGGGTGATTGCTGATAACCGTGACTTTTTTGATACCGTTGAAGTGTCGCCGCTCAATGACAGCCAATGCCGCGCTGTCGTGAACGGTGAAGACGCGGTGCTGGTGCTGGCTGGCGCGGGCAGTGGTAAAACGTCGGTGCTGGTGGCGCGCGCGGGCTGGCTGTTGCGCCGTCAGGAAGCGCATCCTGAACAAATTCTGTTGCTGGCCTTTGGTCGTCAGGCAGCGGATGAAATGAACGGGCGTATCAAAGAGCGTTTGCATACTGAAGGCATCAAGGCCAAGACATTTCATGCGCTCGCTTTGCAGATTATCCAGGAAGGCAGCAAAAAAGCCCCCAAAATCAGCAAACTTGAAACCGATTCGAAAGCCCGGCGCAGCTTACTGATTAAGACATGGCAGCAGCAGTGTGCAGAGAAAAAAGTGCAGGCCAGCGGCTGGCGGCAATGGATGACAGACGAACTGGAATGGACCGTTCCTGAGGGTGATTACTGGAAAAATAAATCGCTGGCGGAGCGCCTCGGAAGCCGCCTTGAACGCTGGCTCAGCCTGATGCGTATGCACGGTGGCAGTCAGGCGGAGATGATCGAAAGCGCGCCGGAAGACGTCAAAGATCTGTTTACAAAGCGTATTCGTCTGATGGCACCGCTGATGAAAGCCTGGAAAACGGCACTGAAAGAAGAGGGCGCAGTGGACTTTTCCGGGCTTATCCATCAGGCAGTCAATATTCTGGAAAAAGGGCGTTTTGTCAGCCCGTGGAAGCATATTCTGGTGGATGAATTCCAGGACATTTCCCCCCAGCGTGCACTGCTGCTTTCTGCCTTGCGTAAACTTAACAAACATACCAGTTTGTTTGCTGTGGGGGACGACTGGCAGGCGATTTACCGTTTCAGCGGTGCGGAGTTGTCCCTGACCACGGCGTTTGCTGACAATTTTGGCGAAGGAGCGCAATGCGCACTGGATACGACTTACCGGTTCAATGACCGCATCGGTGAAATTGCCAATAAGTTTGTGCAGCAAAACCCTTATCAGTTGAAGAAGCCGCTGAACAGTCTGACCAAAGGCAACAAGAAAAATGTCGTGATACTGCCTGAGGACCAGATGGAAAAATTGCTGGATAAACTTAGCGGCTATGTCACCGTTGATGAACATATTCTGGTGCTGGCGCGTTATCACCATCTTCGACCGCAAATTCTGGAGAAAGCCGCGACCCGCTGGCCAAAGCTTAATCTTGATTTCATGACGATTCATGCCAGTAAAGGACAACAGGCTGAATACGTGATTATCGTCGGATTGCATGATGGCAATGACGGTTTCCCTGCGCCCGCGCGGGAATCTTTGCTGGAGGAAGTGTTATTGCCTGAACCGGAAAACTTTCTGGATGCCGAAGAGCGGCGTTTATTGTATGTGGCGATGACGCGTGCGAAGCATCAGGTCTGGTTGCTGCAGGATAAAGAACGTCCTTCCGTCTTCGTAGAACAGCTTGAAGATATCGGTGTACCGGTCCAGCGAAAACCATAGATAAGATCAATAAAAAGCCCGGCAATCGCCGGGCTTTTTACTTTTAAAAATCAGCCTATTGAATCATTATTCTTTCAGGCGTGACCACAGATAGCGCTGGTAGTCAGGAATAGTGATTTCGACTTCAGACTGGAACAACGGAGACTGGATCAGGAAGTCAGCAGTAGACAGATTGGTTGCCACCGGGATGTTCCATACGGTCGCCAGGCGCAGCAGGGCTTTCACATCCGGATCATGCGGAACGGCATTGAGCGGATCCCAGAGGAAAATCAGCATATCGATTTTGCCTTCGGCAATCAGTGCGCCCACTTGCTGGTCGCCGCCCATCGGCCCGCTTAGCATGCTTTTGACATTAATCCCGGTATTACGCTGAACCAGGTTACCCGTCGTGCCGGTGGCATACAGGATATGCTGCGAAAGCTCAGCAACGTTTTTATCAACCCATTTCAGCAGGGTACTTTTGCAGTGGTCATGCGCGACCAGGGCTATATGTTTTTGTTTTGCGATCGTGCGGGTCGTGTATTCCATCTAATTCCCTTCAACGCGAAAGTAAAAGTGGAACACAGAATACTGAAACTCCGTTTTACTGCATAGCTCAGGGGGAATAATTCGCCGTTAAGAAGGAGGAATGCGTGATGCAGATTAAGTTATGACGCGCGTTCCTGATTATCCGGCAGTTTTAACCAGAGTAACAACCGCTCAAAGCCAGCATTCGCGGCCAGACGTGTCCACAACGGGTGAAGATAAACGATAGAAATTTGAGATGTTGCGTCGATGGCTAACGCAGATTTTTTATCCGTGCTGCCTTTGGCGAATGAAGGAACCGCCGCACGTGCGCCCGACAAATTGTAAGTCATCATTAATTTTTCAGCGTCGGCAGTATGCCCGGGATTAAACATATTCAGGACGTCACGTTGTGTCGGTATCTGACGGCCTTGTTCATCAATGAGCTGATAATTCATCTGCTGGCTAAATTGTGTCGTTTCATTGTCGTTGCTCAGTTTTGGCAGAACGAAAGAAACGGAACGATTACTTTTAGCATTGAAGGTCACGATAAGGGCAGGCGAATGGTAGATTATCGGTGCCTGTTGAGCGACGGAACGGACATTTTTGCTGACCTGAAACAGAATCTGGTGCTGACCGCCATCGAGTTCAAGGCTGTCTGCGCCTTTAAGGATTGCGCCAGACATCTGTTTGCCATCGATTACCAGAACATCGACATCGGGGGACAATTTAAGTGAGGTCGCTGAAGCTGACACCATCAGGCTGAGACTCGCTAATGCGACCAGCGCATGACAGATTTTCATTCCTCTCTCCTCAGATACAACGTTGCTCATCCTCTATTATTCAGGAATGACGATTGTGTGTCAAAGTTTTACAAAATGTTTTAATTTCCCACCGACGTGATCCTGCAGCGGCTCTTTTTCACGTACAGACTGTCGAAATGGTCAGGCTGCGTTACACTTAATGCATACAGGCCAAAGGAGATAAACCCGTGCAAGACAATGATATCCGCAAGATTCTTGAAGAAGTGAAAACCATCGCGCTGGTGGGGGCCAGTGATAATCCCGGCCGACCAAGTTACGGCGTCATGGCGTATTTACTTTCTCAGGGCTTTGAGGTGATCCCGGTCAGTCCGAAGCTGGCGGGGCAGGAACTGCTCGGCCAGAAAGCTTATGGTTCTCTGGCAGAAATTCCCCATCCGGTAGATATGGTGGACGTGTTTCGTAATGCGGATGCCGCTTATGGCGTGGCGCAGGAAGCGATTGCGATTAAGGCGAACGTGCTGTGGCTGCAACTGGGCGTCATTAATGAACAGGCTGCTGTGCTGGCAAAAGAGGCTGGGCTGAAGGTGGTGATGGATCGCTGCCCGAAAATTGAAATTCCGCGACTGGGCATGGAAAAGTAAACGTCTGCGGATCCTGCCCGTAAAAAACCGGCTACTGCGCCGGTTTTTATCTTTCATCTTGTCAGGAAAAAGCCATCATGCTCAGTTACGCAGTCGCGGTGCCTGTAACTGGTTACGGATTGAGGCTGCCAGGTCATCCAGCGAGGCTTGTTCAGGATGCGAACGTGCCGCTTCATGATCGATCTGAATTTCAGCCAGGTAAGTGTGAACCGGCTGACCTTCTTCATCTTCCATCACGACATGGTACCAGGGAGCGGTACGCATTGAATCATCAGCAACGACATCATTGACGTCAGGCTTATCGAGCGAATATTGTGCATCAACATCAATAACCACACCCAGATAACCTAACATTCTGTGGCGGACCTGCTGTCCGATACCGTATTTACTGGCAATCATAGTCACCTCCCAAAAATAATTCATTAATCTCTATATGGAGATAAAACGGGCTATTTCAAGTTTTGACCACGTAATCTGCTTAAAATTCGCGGGCGTGCCGCCGCAACAGCACACCGTGCTTATTTTGTCAGTTCATTACCAGGCAGGCGAACCCTTTCAGATATAGGCCTTCAGGGTAAGCGCCGGTCACCGGATGGTCGGCTGCCTGACGGAACTGCTCGACGAACTGGATCTCACGACCGGCATCCAGCGCCGCATCAGCCAGAATTTTCTGGAATAAATCCGTTGGCAACAATCCGGAGCAGGAGAAACTCAGCAGAATCCCCCCCGGACGTAACAGTTGCAACGCCAGCATATTAATGTCTTTGTAACCACGGCAGGCGCTTGCCAGCTGGTTTTTGTTCTCAACGAATTTCGGCGGATCCATCACGATCATATCGAACTGCTGGCCTTCGGTGCGGTATTTGCGCAGCAACTGGAACACGTCTTCACGCACGAATTCTGCTTTCGACAGATCCAGTTTATTCAGTTCAACGTTCTGACGGGCCACGTCGAGCGCTGCCTGGGAGGTATCCACGTTGGTGACTTTTGTACAGCCGCCCATCAGCGCAGACACCGCGAAAGCGCCGGTATAAGAGAAACAGTTCAGAACGTTGCGGCCTGCGGCATAATTACGTGCGGCAAGGCGGCTGTCACGCTGGTCAAGATAGAAACCGGTTTTGTGACCTTCTTTAATATCCACCAGCAGGCTCATTCCGTGTTCCTGAATCGGCAACAAGGCTGGAGGCTCGTCGCCAAATACGTGTCCCTGAGCCAGTTCCAGCCCTTCTTTTTTACGCACGGCCACGTCGGAACGATCCCAGATTGCACATTCCGGATAGCAATGTTGCAGTGCAGCAATCAGCGGGGCACGCTGATATTCCGCACCGGCTGACAGCAATTGCAGCACCAGGAAATTCTGGAAGCGGTCGATAGTGATACCTGGCAGGCAGTCGGATTCCCCAGCAATCAGGCGGTAACCGTCCAGTCCGTCGCGCTTAGCGATATAATCGCGCCAGCTCTGCGCCTGTTGTAAACGGCGGATGAAGAACGCGATATCAATGTCTTCATCTTGTTTGAATGTCCAGACGCGCGCACGGATCTGCGAGGACGGCGAATAGGCGCCGCGCGCCAGCCATTTTCCCTGACTGTCTACAATATCTATAGTCTCGCCGGAATTGGCTTTACCTTCGATGCGCGAAACCGCGCCGGAAAACACCCACGGGTGGCGACGAAGAAGTGATTTTTCACGGCCTTTGGCCAGAATTAAACGTGCAGTCATAAAATTAGGTTCTGTCGGTTCGGAGACAAAAAAGAGCGACATTGTCCGGTCATGCAGGTCAAATTGCAACGAACCATACCGCTAACGGAGAGAATATTATGGCAACAGTCAGTATAGCCGCCTATGTGTACGGCATGGTGCAGGGCGTCGGTTTTCGTTTTGCGACCCAGCATCAGGCCACCGGTCTCGGTCTGAGCGGTTACGCGAAAAATCTTGAGGATGGCAGCGTCGAAGTGGTGGCGTGCGGAGAGCAGGAGAAAGTAGATCAGTTGCTAGCCTGGCTAAAGCAGGGCGGGCCGAAACATGCACGTGTTGATCGCGTACTGAGTGAACCGACCGCGCCTGGCAATTACAGCGATTTTAAAATCAAATACTGAAATCTTTCACAAGCACTTCACCGGTTTCGGCAGGCCCGCAATTTTGGTTGCCTGTTTGGCCGGACCTTTCGGGAACAGCCGGAACAGATAGCGGCTGTTGCCTTTCTCTTCGCCATATTTCTGCGCCATTGCTTTCACCAGCATGCGTACGGCGGGAGAAGTATTGAATTCGAGGTAAAACTCGCGCACAAACCGCACGACTTCCCAGTGGGCGTCAGTCAGAACGATCCCTTCTTCTTCCGCCAGCAGCGGCGCCATGCCTTCCTGCCACTCCTGACTGTTTTTCAGGTAACCCTGAGCGTCGGTTTCAATAACCTGACCTTCAAACTCCAGCATACAACCTCAAACCTGTAAAAATGCGGCAGTTAGTTTAGCAAAAACGCCGGTCAGACAAAATAAAAAGCCCCGCACGCAGGCGGGGCTTCGATCCACTTCAGGCTTTATCAGTTACGTGATGACAGGCCCAGAATGCTCAGCAGGCTGACAAAAATGTTGTACAGCGAGACATACAGGCTGACGGTCGCCCGAATATAGTTGGTTTCGCCGCCATGAATAATATTGCTGGTTTCCCACAGGATTGCGCCTGCGGAGAACAAAATAAACAGGCAACTGATCGCCAGTGACAGCGCAGGAATTTGCAGGAACAGGTTAGCGATAACCGCCACCAGCAGCACCACAAAACCTGCCATCATCATGCCGGACAGGAACGACATATCTTTGCGCGTGGTCAGCACATAGGCTGAACAGCAGAAGAACACCAGCGCAGTGCCGCCCAGTGCCAGCATAATAATGTCACCGGCACCGACGGAAAGCAGCGAACTCAGCAGTGGCCCCAGCGTATACCCCATAAAACCGGTCAGCGCGAAGGCAGATAAAATACCCGCCGGGCTGTTGGCTGTGCGGTAGGTCAGGAACATCAGGCCATAGAAGCCAACGATGGTCAGCAGAAAACCGGGGGACGGCAATCTCAGAACCGTACTTGCTGTCGCAGTAATCGCGGATACGCCCAAAGTCAGTGCTAACAGGAAATAAGTATTACGCAGCACCCGGTGCGTGCTTAGCAACGAGCCAGCGCGTGATGATGACGAAGATGCAACGATACGATCCATGCGGTTCATAATAAAATTCTCACTTAAGCCCTTCATACTTTGTGTCGCAGATGCGTTGGCTTCGCCCGGTCACCCGAATCACTTACCTGCGTAAGCTCATCGGGACTCCCTCTCTTGCCGCCTTCCTGCGACCCAAATTATTTTGGGTATCTAATTGGAGTCGGTGAAAATACAAACAGGTTGCAGTGTAAGTAGTTGCGGTGCGTCATTAAAGACGTTTTACCCTTCTTTACCTGCCCGGAGCGGGGCACTGCGCGGTATCCTGACGTCAAAATCACCGAAATGATGCTTAAATCGCCGCTTGCGAACCGAATGCCTGTTTTTCAGGCAATCAGAACAGAATCAGGCTTTACAAGCGGATCGGCACTGTTTATAGTTCGCTTCGTTGCGGAGGGGTGGCCGAGCGGCTGAAGGCACCGGTCTTGAAAACCGGCGATGGGAAACCATTCGAGAGTTCGAATCTCTCCTCCTCCGCCATAAACAACACAAGAAAGCTGCTAAGCAATTAGCGGCTTTTTTTGTCTCTGTCATTTATGCCCGACTTTGTGTACGCGGTTTAAATGCTCATAAAATCAACAAACTAGACTGAAAATAATATTTGCATCTTTTTTCCGGTCTTGTATACTACGCCCCGTACTGAACGACTGAGGTCGTAAGGTACTTGTTGTTTACGGAGGGGTGGCCGAGCGGCTGAAGGCACCGGTCTTGAAAACCGGCGATGGGAAACCATTCGAGAGTTCGAATCTCTCCTCCTCCGCCATAAACAACACAATAAAGCTGCTAAGTGATTAGCGGCTTTTTTTGTATCTGAAATTCCCCCTGTGCCCCTCCACTTATTCTTCAGACGGCTTCTTTCTGCCCGTATTGCCTTGGCGAACATCCCAGTGTGCGTTTGAACGCCGTACTGAAAGCACTTTCTGATTCGTACCCAAGTGAAAGTGCCACGGCTGATACCGGTTCTTTAGTATTCGCCAGCCGGTCGCCAGCCAGCAACATCCGCCAGCGTGTCAGGTATTCCAGCGGCGCACTGCCCACAGCCTGTTTGAATTTTTGAGAAAATACAGAACGCGACATACCCGCCCGTTCTGCCAGCGTTTGCACCGTCCAGCGCTGCGCCGGGTTTTCATGCATTGCATTCAGCGCTTTGGATAACTGCTTATCGGCCAGTGCGGCAAACCAGCCGCTGGTTTCACCTTCCGGCGCGTTATCGACGTGCATCCGCAGCGCCTGTACCAGCATCATGTGCGCCATATGCTGCGCAATAAGCAACCCGCCGGGACGCTGGTCACGCAGTTCCTGCATCATCCGTTCAACCGCCCAGCGCAGGCTGGCTCTGTCGGATTCTTTTGAGATATGCACCACCGGCGGCAGCATCGCCAGCAGGGTAGAGGCGTTTGCGCCGCTGACCGCAAACCGGCTGCCGGTGAGGAAGAAATCCTGGCCGCCGTTACAGGAAACCGTTCCGCCATCCTGCGCCTGCTGGAAAATGGGCCCGGCATCGACGGACGGAAGGCTAAGATCGCTGGCCAGCCGGAACGGGCGTCCGCTGGGTAACACAAAGCAGTCTCCGGCTTTCAGATGCACTGCGCCTGGCACGGAATCGACTGCCAGCCAGCATTCACCGCGAATAATCGCGTTACATTTAATCGACTGATAATGGTCGGGAAATTGCACCGACCAGGCGCCTCCGGCTTCAAAACCTTTGGACATATAACTGCGCGGCTTCAGCAGTGATAACACATCAGAAAGAGGGTCCATCAGCGACTCCGGACGATTGCAAAGATAATGCGGACATTAGCGCATAGATCGTCTTTCCTCCAGCCCCTATATTTTATGACGTAAGTTCTGGGCTTTTGTAGCCACGACAGGTTTAGCCAACAACGGGGAAATTCGCAATGCGTGTATTTGTGACAGGTGCAACAGGTTTTGTCGGTTCTGCGGTGGTTCAGGAATTGCTGCGGGCCGGTCATCAGGTGCTGGGGCTGGCCCGTTCGGATGCCTCGGCGCAGGCGCTGACCGACGCGGGTGCCGGTGTTCATCGCGGCAGTATTGAAGATCTTGAGAGCCTCGCATCCGGCGCCGCGCAGGCCGACGGGGTGATCCACACCGCGTTTATCCATGACTTTTCGAAGTTTCTGGAAAATTGTGAAAAAGACCGGCTGGCGATTGGCGCATTAGGCGCTGCGCTGAAGGGCACCCATAAACCGCTGATCGTCACCTCCGGCACGGCGCTGGTGAACAATGGCCGTCTGGCTACGGAAAATGATTTACCCGATCCGTACGGGCAAAATCCTCGCGTGGCGTCCGATCTTGCCGTCGCTAAACTGGCAGAGCAGGGCGTGCGGGTGTCACTGGTGCGTCTCCCGCCATCGGTGCATGGCGCGGGCGATCATGGATTTGTGCCGCTGCTCATTGCGCTGGCGCGGGAAAAGGGGGAATCAGCGTATCCGGGGGATGGCGAAAACCGCTGGCCGGCGGTGAACCGTTTTGATGCCGCGCAAGTGTTTGTGCTGGCACTGGAGAAGGGCGCGCAGAATGCGATTTATCACGCGAATGCAGAAGAAGGTGTGCCATTCCGTGAGATTGCCACCCTCATCGGTAAGCACCTGAACCTGCCAGTGGTGAGTAAAAACGGGCCAGATCTGGCGGCACATTTTGGCTGGTTTACCCATTTTGCCTCATTAAATAATCCGACCTCAAGTCAGATCACCCGCGATATTTTGGGCTGGAAACCCGTACATCAGGATTTACTGACCGATATTGATACCGCCGGATATTTTAAATAATCCCCGTTTTCTGTCCTTAAAAACAGGCCATTCAGAGGGCCTGTTTTGCGTTTTCCACCGTGGTTTTTATGGTGTTAATTGCTTAAAAAACGCCACGAATCACAAATCGGGAAGATAAAAACGTTACCCTATTGCCTGTCCGATGTTATGCGTTATGTTGATTTTTAGTTTCCCAAATGTAACTAGAGGTTAACAATAATGTCGAATAAATTACGTATCTCTCTGATTGCTCTGGCTGTAATGATGTCTTCCTCTGCAATGTCTGCATTACCTCAAGGCTACCCGGCTGACTATCAAAAAATCGTCGATGCGGCGACTAAAGAAGGCAAAGTCGTGGTCTATTCCACGACTGACACCAAAGCCGCTGGCCCGCTGATCCAGGGCTTCGAGGCGACGTATCCGGGCATTAAAGTCGAATACAACGACATGAACAGCACCGAGCTGTACAACCGTTATATCAGCGAACAGGCGGCGGGCGGCACCAGCGGCGACGTGGTCTGGAGTTCCTCGATGGATACCGCGCTGAAACTGGCGACCGACTACGCGCAGGAATATAAATCCCCTGAACAGGGGCAACTGCCAAAATGGGCAGTGTGGAAAGACAAAGCCTACGGCACGACGTATGAACCGGTAGTGTTTATCTATAACAAACGCCTGATCCCGGCCGGTGATGTGCCTGATTCCCATGCGGCACTGGCAAAACTGATCGCCAGCCAGACCGAAAAGTTCAACAAAAAAGTCACGACTTACGATATTGAGAAATCCGGTCTCGGCTTCATGCTGTCCGTACAGGATTTCAAAGCCGATCCGAATTATTTCAAAACGCTGGCTGATGTGGCCAAAGGCGGCTTAGCAGTGCAATCCTCTACCGGCACCATGATGGAACGTGTCTCTTCCGGCGAAAACCTGATCGGCTTTAACATCCTGGGTTCCTACGCCGAAGCCCGCGCTAAAACTGACCCGTCACTGGGGATTTCCTATCCGAAGGATTACACCCTGGTGCTTTCCCGCGTTTCCTTCATCAGTCAGGAATCGAAAAACAGCAACGCGGCCAAACTGTGGCTGGACTA
The DNA here is from genome assembly GCF_009498575.1 of Rahnella sp. RcJ3. Classification (NCBI taxonomy): domain Bacteria; kingdom Pseudomonadati; phylum Pseudomonadota; class Gammaproteobacteria; order Enterobacterales; family Yersiniaceae; genus Rahnella; species Rahnella sp. RcJ3. The sequence continues at coordinate 151,279 of NZ_QSNX01000003.1, read as the reverse complement.
TGTCTTGTCCGAGAAGGGGCAGAGCATTCTGGCCAATCAGGCTGACATTCCCTCCATCCGTAACGATATCGAAGGCAAAAATGATATCGATGGTATGACCAAAATGCTGGGCAACGCGCTCAAACCCATCCCGGTGGATGAAACCCTGCTGGAATACCTGCAACAGAAAAAACGCCTGGATTACATCAAACAGTGGCGTACCGCTGCTGCCAAGTAGTGACATATTGAAGCGCGTCATTTTCCGCCGCGCTTCCTTTTTCCTGCCTGATTTCGCTCTCCTTGTTTCTAACCGAAGGGAAGTAACATGAATGCATTGCGCAGAAAGTGGCAGAGCCTGCCGCGCGGCATTGTGGTGTTGATAACGGCGCTGGTTATCTACATTCCGTTGTCGTTCATCGTGATACAGAGTTTCCTCTCCGCGCCGTTCTTTTCGCCGTCGAAAGAATGGAGCCTCGAATCCTTTGGATTCATCTTTACTGATCCGGATTTCTACAAGGCGCTGAAAAGCGGCTTTATTCTGGCCTTCGGGCTGGTGGTCATCGCCATCCCGCTTGGCGGTATTCTGGCGTTCCTGATGGTGCGTACGGATTTGCCGGGCAGACGCGTGATTGAGCCGCTGATCCTGGTGCCGATTTTTGTGTCGCCGATGGTATTAGGTTTCGGTTACGTGGTGGCCGCCGGACCGGTCGGGTTCTTTTCACTGTGGGCACAGGCGATCCTCGGTTTCGTGCCGTGGAACATCTACGACATGTCGAGCATCGTGGTGATTGCCGGTCTGACGCATGTTCCTCACGCCTATCTGTATATCTCCTCGGCGTTGCGCAGCGTCGGGTCGGATGTTGAGGAAGCCGCGCGAACTGCAGGCGCCTCGCCGTTACAGGTGATGACGGCGGTCAGTCTGCCGATGGTGCGTCCGTCGATTCTTTACGCCACCGTTCTGCTGTTCTTCCTCGGGCTGGAAGTGTTCGGCCTGATGCTGGTGCTCGGCGACCCGGAAGGCAACATGGTGCTGGCGACCTATCTTTATCAGCTGACCAACAAACTTGGTACGCCGTCTTATCATCTGATGGCTGCGGTTGCCGTGGTGCTGATTTGTATCACTATTCCGCTGGTGATGTTGCAGCGCCGCCTGATGCGTACCGCCAACCGTTTCGTGACGGTGAAAGGTAAAGCGTCGCAGGCGCGTGCTTTACCGCTTGGAAAATGGCGCTGGGTGGCCGGGGCTGTGGTGGCGTTCTGGCTGACGGTGACCATCGGCGTTCCGCTGATTGGTGTGATGCTGCGTGCATTTATCTCTAACTGGGGCGTCGGGGTTTCCATCTGGGATGAACTCTCGCTCAACACGTTCCGCACGATCTGGGAACAGCCCAACCTGCTGCGCGCTATCGTCAACTCGATGGCCATTGGCGTCATTGGTGGCGCGCTGGCGGTGGCCTGTTATCTGTTTATCGGTATTGCGATGCACCGTAAACCCGACGGCGTCACCCGTTTCCTTGATTACAGCGTACTGGTGCCGCGTGCGGTGCCGGGGCTGCTGGCCGGTCTGGCTTTCCTGTGGGTGTTCCTGTTCCTGCCGATGTGGCTCGATAACGCGCTCAAATCCGGCTGGCTTTCCGGCATGCCGTGGTCACAGTGGTTGCGCGATAACCTGGTGGTCTGGTTGCGATCCTTGCGCAGTACGATTTTCAGCGTCTGGCTGGCGTATACCGTGGTGTGGATGGCGTATGGTCTGCGGCTGATTTCCTCGACACTGTTGCAGGTCGGGCCGGAGCTGGAAGAGGCGGCGCGCAGTACCGGGGCGACCCGCGGGCAGATCACCCGTCACGTTACCATTCCGCTGTCGCGTTACGGCCTGATTGGCTCGTGGCTGCTGATGTTCCTGATTTTCGAGCGTGAATATTCCACCGGTGTCTATCTTCTTTCGCCGGGTACGGAAACCATCGGCTCGATGCTGGTTTCCCTGTGGGCGGCGGGCGCCATTGATATTGTTGCCGCGCTCTCCTTTATTAACATCCTGCTGGTGGTGTTAGGTCTGGGTATTGCCCTTCGTTTCGGAGTGAAATTACATGATTGAATTATCTGTCGACAATCTGCACCTGACTTATGGTGATAATCCGGTGCTGAAGGGCGTTTCCATGGATCTGAAACGCGGCGAAGTGGTGTCATTGCTCGGGCCTTCCGGCAGCGGAAAAACCACCTTGCTGCGTGCCGTCGCCGGGCTGGAAAAGCCGGTGAAAGGCACTATCGTCATTGGCAAAAACAAAGTTTATGACGGCACACCGCGCAGCGAAATTCCGGCCGAAGAGCGCAATCTCGGGCTGGTGTTTCAGTCTTACGCCCTGTGGCCGCATAAAACCGTGTTTGAGAACGTGGCGTATCCGCTGAAATTACGTAAGGTTTCGGCGGGTGAAATCACCCGGCGCGTACAGGATGTGCTGAATCAGCTGGGCCTCGGGCATCTGGGCAAGCGCCACCCGCATCAGCTTTCCGGCGGCCAGCAGCAGCGCGTGGCGATTGGCCGTGCGCTGGTCTACAACCCGCCGGTGATTTTGCTCGATGAGCCGCTGTCAAACCTGGATGCCAAACTGCGTGAAGAGGCGCGGGTGTTCCTGCGCGAACTGATCATTAAACTCGGACTGTCGGCGCTGATGGTGACGCATGACCAGAATGAAGCGATGGCGATTTCTGACCGTATTCTTTTGCTCAACAACGGCAAAATTGAACAGCAGGGTACGCCGCAGGAAATGTACGGTTCGCCGAAAACCCTGTTTACCGCAGAATTTATGGGCAGCAACAATCGTCTGCACGGCAAAGTCACCGAAGTGCGTGAGGGTAAAGCGCGTATCGAAGGCAGCGACTGGGTGCTGTGGGGGCTGGCGGGTGAGGGGGTGCAGGCCGGGCAGGAAGGGACGGCGGTGATCCGCGTCGAACGCGTGGTGCTGGCCGACGGGCCGGGCGAGAATCAGCTGGAATTACCGCTTCTGACCAGCATGTATCTCGGTGACCGCTGGGAATATCTGTTCCGCACAACCGGTGATGATTTTGTGATCCGTGCTTACGGCACCGACGTGCGCGACCCGCAGCATTGCCGTCTGGCACTTCCCGAAAACCATGTGTGGATCTTCCCGAAACAATAAGTAATCGCAGGGAGCGGTTCAGCGCCGCTCCCTGAAATACTTCTGTCATTTCCCGCGAGTAAAATTCTGTTTCTTCTCTAAATAATGCAGAATAATCATGAATTTAACTTCTCGTTCACTTATTGGTAAAATGCCATTCAACAGATTGTTTCGATCGGGTTTCATCAAACGTCCGCGGGGGATCCTTTTCGGGGTAATTTGCGTTATCGCCCTGTTTTCTGCTTTGCAAATCTTCTCCACCGTGGTGCTCACCAAAATCCTGCAGGATGCACATAACAACGTTATTGCCACCGAAAGTCTGCGTCAGCAGCAAGCCGTCATGGATAAAGCCCGTATGGAACTGCTGATGGCCAGCGACAAACTGAACCGTGCCGGTATTTATTACATGCAGGATAAAGAAACCGGCTCGGTCGGGAGCTGGAACAGCCTGATGGAAGAATCGCTGGGTTCGCTTGCCGCGTCGCAAAAAGCGTTTGCACAATTCGAAGGTATGACGAAAAACGCCGATACGGCTGCCACCGAGCTGAAATCCAGCTATCAGATGTTCTACGACGGCTTGCGGGAACAGGCGAACGGTCTGCAAAAGAACAACAATATTGATTCCTTCTTTGAAGTGCCGGTCCAGGCGTTTCAGGATGACTTCAGCCAGAAATATTATGCTTATCTGGCGGTTAATGAGCACACAGCGGTGTCCCTGAGCGACCGCTTACTCAATGCGCTGACGCAGGCGAAAACGCTGTTTATGGGCGCGCTGGTCATTCTGGCGGTGATTGCGGTGCTGGTCTGGCGCGGTGTGTCTGCGTGGATTATCCGTCCGTTGCAACGCATGATCGGGCACATCAGCGTGCTGGCTGCCGGGGATTTATCGCGCGATGTCGAAGATGACCACGCGCGGGTGATTGAAGTCCGCGAGCTGGGTGTCAGCCTGCGCAACATGCAGCACGGCCTGCAAAAACTGGTCAGTGAAGTGCGCGATGCCTCCTCGCATATCATGATCAATATCAATCAGATGGCAAAGGGTAACGAGGAATTATCGGCACAGGCCGCCATTCAGAGCGAAGAACTCAGCGCTGCCACTGAACACATCACCCATCTTAATGAACGTGTGAAAGAAAACGCCGCCTATGCGTTGCAGGCCAGTCAACGCGCCGAGCAGGCGAAAGGCGTGGCGACGCGCGGCGGGGAAGTGATGGGACAGGTGGATACCGCGATGAAAGAGATTGTCAGCCAGTCTTCAGAAATGAGCAGTATTGTCTCAATGATCGACAGCGTGGCGTTTCAGACCAATATTCTGGCGCTGAATGCGGCGATTGAAGCGGCGCATGCCGGACAGCACGGACGCGGGTTTGCGGTGGTGGCGAAAGAAATCGGTCTGCTGGCGCAAAAGAGCAGCCATTCGACGCGTGGCATTCACCAGCTGATTGATGATTCCGTGCAGCAAATTGATCGCGGTTCGGCATCCGTTACGGTGCTGGGGCAAAGTCTGGAAGAGATAATTCATATCTTCAACGGCCTGAGCACGTTAGTCAGTGAGATTTCGGCAGCGACGTTGTATCAGGGGCAAAGTGTTCACGATGTCTCCGAACGCATTACCGCGCTTAATCATGTGACGCTGCAAAACGGCAAACTGGCGGATCATGCGGCGGCATCTTCCCAGCAGTTGCTGGACCAGTCGCAGCGTCTGGAAAAAGCCGTGGCGCGGTTTGCCCTGACCGCCGCGTGATGCCCGGTTATTTCTGATGCCACACCAGCATGCTGCCTTCGCTGTGTCCGGTCACCGGATCCGTCGCGGGCAGCGGGACGGCGTTCACCGCTTTGGTGCGAGCCGCCAGTTGCGGCAATTCGTCATGGCATAAATCGGCTTTGATGCCCGGCGGATACGCGCCGACCAGCATAAAATCGTCATCGGCAGAAATCTGTTTATGGCCGATTCCGGCCGGAAGCAGTAACACATCGCCGACTTTCACTTCGATAATATTGCCGTGCTCGCCGCCCAGTTGCAGCTTCGCCGTACCGGCAAAAACACCCAGCACTTCAGGTGTGTTGGAATGAAAATGCGTAAAGGTATAGACGGGATAACGCCACTGCGGCGGCCAGCCGTTGGCGCGGAAAAGGTGTTCGAGATAGTCGGCATTATCGGCGGTATCAGGCGGAATGACGCGGTGATAAATCAGCACCGGTAACGTATTATTCGGCACACCGCCGTCGGGTTTATCAATCCGCAGAGTATCCATGGCAACCTCCCGGGGAGTCGCGAAGCCCGTTTGGGGTATCGGCATCAGGGCTATAACACCCAGCAAAGTCACAAACCGGCGTCGATCCAAATGCATCAGTAATAGCTCCTTGTCGAGCAATCAATGGCTTACCTCTTTCATGTATAGATCAAAAAGCCCTGAATATCTTCTTTTTGCACACATAAAAATGCATGTCAGGCAGCGCTAAAAATCTCCATTCCGGTTATCAGAAAAAACTTAAAATATGGTGCAATTAATAAATAGAAGTCATATCGGCTGGCTAAATCCCTTATGTCTTCTATGCTTAACAATACAAAAATACTCAGGAGGAGAAGTTATGAACAAGAAAATGTTACTTGTGGTTGCTACAGCAGTTTCGGTACTGGCAGGGTGTCAGACTTATGACCGTGCGGCGAGTTACGTTAAAGAACCGGTAGTCAGTGATGTCAAAGTCGGGATGACGAAATCGCAGGTTCGTGCCATTGCAGGACCACCGTCAACGGAAGCGACGCTGATCCACGCCAAAGGGACTTGTCAGACTTATGCGGTCGCCCCGCGTGATGGTAAAGCTCAGACCTACTTCGTCAGCTTTAACGACACCGGTCATGTCATGAACAAAGGTTATCAGTCCTGTTCAGACTACGACAAAGACCCGCAGGCTGCTCAGTAATACGTTTTCCTTCCCCTCGTGAGAGGGGAAGGAGCCGGAATTTAAGCCTTCTGCGTCACAATCCTCACGCCGACTTTACTCACCCGATTTCCTTCCATTTCCGCAATCGTCCACGTCAGTCCGTCCCATTCGATATGGTCACCGATCACCGGTTCGCCTCCGAGCAGCTTAATGACGAAATGTCCCAGGGTTTGCGACTGATCCACGGTGTCTTCCAGATTCAGACCATATAACTGAGAAATCGCATCCAGCGGGGCATCGGCCTGCAGAATGAAATCACCGAAGAAACGATCATCAAGCACCACTTTATTGCTGTCGCTGAACAATTTACCCAGCTCCGGTAAATCTTTTTCCTGTCCGATGACACACAGAATATCGCCTTCCTTCAGCCGTGTACTGCCGGTCGGATGCAGCATCTCTTTGCCACGGAACAGCGCTGCAATCCGTGTCGCCTGCGGCATTTGCAGATCACGCAGTGCCGCGCCGACGCACCATTTATCGGAGCCGAGCTGATACACGAACTGTTCCCAGTCGTTATATACATCGATATCCAGACCGACGCGGGAAATCGGCGTCGGTTGCGGCGGCACCAGCACTTTGGCTTTTTTGGCCGCAAAGCCTAATGACGTCCCCTGAAGCAGCAAGGAGACCAGCACGATAAAGAAGGCGACATTAAAATACAGCGTGGCATTAGGCAGTCCGGCCATCATCGGGAATACCGCCAGAATGATCGGTACCGCACCGCGCAGGCCAACCCACGAGATAAAGAAGCGTTCGCGCAGGGTAAAGTTTTTGAACGGGATCAGGCTGACAAACACCGACAGCGGACGTGCCAGCAGGATCATCCACAATGACAGCGCCAGCGCCGCGATGGCAATCGGCAACAGATCGCTGGGCGTCAGCAGCAAACCGAGCACCAGGAACATACCAATCTGGCTGAGCCATGCCAGCCCGTCGAAGGTTTGCAAAATACCGTGACGGTTGCGGATGGGCATATTGCCGAGCATCAGGCCGCACAGATACACCGCCAGAATGCCGCTGCCTTCCAGTGACATGGTTGCCGCGTACACCAGCAAACCACCGCTGAACGCCAGCAGCGGATACAGCCCGGCCGCCAGCGTAATCTTATTAATCAGCTTGTGCAGCAGCCAGCCGCCGCCGACACCAAACACAATGCCGAGGCCAAACTGGCGCACCACATCCACCACAAACATCAGGCTCAGGCCGTGTTCACCTTTGGAAATCATGTCGATCAGGGTGATGGTCAGGAATACCGCCATCGGGTCGTTGCTGCCGGATTCAATTTCCAGCGTGGCGCTGACACGTTCGTTCAGACCTTTACCGCCAATCAGCGAGAAGACGGCTGCCGCATCGGTTGAACCGATAATCGCGCCAATCAGTAAACCCTGCATCAGGTTGATATTGAATAACCACGCGGCGGCCAGCCCGGTCAGACCGGCGGTAATCAGAACGCCGACCGTCGCCAGCGACAGCGCGGGCCACAGGGCAACACGAAAGGAAGAGGCGCGGGTACGCATGCCGCCGTCGAGCAAAATCACCGCCAGCGCCAGGTTGCTGACCAGATAGGCGGCGGGGTAATTATCAAACGCAATGCCGCCAATTCCGTCGATGCCTGCCAGCATGCCGATCGCCAGGAAAATGACTAAAATAGGGATGCCAAGCTTAGAAGAGAACGAACTGAGCAAAATGCTCGCTGCGACTAACAGGGCGCCAATAAAGAAAAGAGTATTAATCGTGCTGGCGTCCAAGAGCGTTCTCCTTGTAAGGCATGAGTGGTGCGGGGGCGTGCGGTGTCGTCATCAGTGACAATACCTCTAATTTATCAGGAAAATGAGCGCGTTGCTGAGGTCATTTAGGATTTTTATTAGTTGCACTTAAGAATAAAAAACTATGCTTAAAGATGAGCGATGTCTACGTGCAGTTCATCAAAAAGGAAACCACAATGAGTGAATTTACCGGTGTACACCGTGAGGTGATGAAAGATGGCGCGATCAAACATGTGCTTATCCGCGACGCACAAGGCAATGAACAGTCGATTGCGGCAAAAGATTACATTTCGCAAGGGATCGAGCCAGATCTGAATGAGTTGCCCGAAGTCGGCACTGACAGCGAATTTCCGGTGGCGGGCAAAGGCTGACACAGGGATTTCCCCGCAGTTAAACTGCGGGGCTTTGCAGGATGAAAGGATTACACGCCCAGGCGGTCGCGCAGGGAATAATACGCCGCGCCCAGCATGGTAAATGGCACCTGGAAATTGCGGCCACCGAAGAACGGCATATGCGGTAAACGGGCGAACGCATCAAAACGTTCGGCGTCTCCGCGCAGCATTTCGGTGATGAGCTTCCCGGCCAGATGCGTCAGCGTCACGCCATGCCCGCTGTCACCCTGCATGTAATAGATGTTATTTTCCAGCCGGCCAAATTGCGGCAGGCGCGATAACGTCAGCAGGAAATTGCCGCCCCAGCGGTAATCAATCTTGACGCCTTTAAGCTGCGGAAAGGTGCGGTTAAGTTTGGGCAGGATCACCGAATCGATATTCGGCGGATTTTTACCGCCGTAGGTCACACCGCCGCCGTACAGCATCCGGTTGTCAGCGGTGAGACGGAAATAATCGAGCAGATAATTGCAGTCTTCCACGCAGTAATTGTTGGGCAACAGTGAGAGTGCCATGTCATCCGACAGCGGTTCTGTGGCGACAATCTGCGAGCCACACGGCATGCTGAGACGCGTGAGGCGCGGCGCAAGCTGCTGACTCAGATAGGCGTTGCCCGCCAGAATCACATATTTGGCGCTGACCTGACCTTTGGCCGTGTGCACTAACGCCGGTTCGCCGTGGTCAATGCGCGTGACTGCCGATCCTTCAAATATACGCCCGCCATGACGCCGCACCGCTTCGGCTTCGCCCAGCACCAGATTCAGCGGATGAAGGTGGCCGCCATTTTTATCCAGCAGCCCGCCGACGTAACGGTCGGTGGCGATTTCGCGCCGCACGGCGGTTTCATCCAGCAGGGTCAGTTCAGTATGGCCGTAACGGTTCCACAGCTTTTGCTGGTCGCGCAGTTTCGAAAGCTGGCGTGCACTCAGCGCGGCAAAAATACAGCCGGGGCGATAGTCACAGTCGATGGCATACTGATCGATGCGCTGACGGATGATGTTCGCCCCTTCAAACATCATGCTGCCGAGCATATCAGCGGTCTGCCGTCCGTAGCGGTCTTCAATCACATCAATATCGCGGCTGTAAGAATTGACCACCTGCCCGCCGTTACGCCCGCTGGCGCCCCAGCCGACCCGTGCGGCCTCAAGTACCACCACATCGTAACCGGCCTCACACAGATATAAAGCAGAAGAAATGCCGGTAAAACCGGCACCGACAATGCAGACATCGCACTCAATATTGTCTGTCAGTTCCGGCCACGGCGCGTGGTCGTTGACAGAACCGGCGTAATAGCTGTCGGTGTGCGGCACACCGGCAGCGCGGGGACTTCCTGTTTGAGCAGTCATGATGACATCCTTCTTCGGGTTCCCGTTGCCACGCCCGGAGCCGATGACAACTAGAAGGTATTAGGGGTATGCGCGCTGACAATCCTGCAAATCCGCGTCGAAATATTACTGAAACTATGAGGGTTCGCGGTGTTAATGGCATAACTTTGCCCCGCACGCAGCGGGTAACTCTGACCGTTGACGGTTAAGATGATTTCTCCTTCTAACAGGGTGCCGACTTCCTCGCCCTGATGTTTGATTTTGTCACCCGTGGTGCTGCCGGGCTGATAGGTTTCCAGCAACATGGCAACGGTATGGTTTGGCGTGCCGTTGTGGACCATGCGCATGGACACGCCGCGGCTGCCGATTTCAATTAAATCCGCCGCATTAATCACGATACGCGGCGCGTTACTTTTATGTTCTTCGGCGAAAAACTCCGAAAGTGACAGCCCGTAAACCCGCAATAACTTTTGCAACGTACTGACGGCGGGGCTGACTTTATCCTGTTCGATGGTGCTGATGGCGCTGTGTGTCAGGCCAGACAACTCGGCGGCTTTGCGCTGTGACATCCCGAGTTGCTGGCGAATTTCAGAAAGCCGGCGACCAGGCGCCAGACTGACTTCGCTCATCCGTTTATTCCTCTCGTGCGCTCCGGGCCTGATGGCCCTTGCGACAGGCAGCGATAAAAGCGTTAAACAGCTGACGCGACACCGGGTCGGTCAGACTGTGCCATTCCGGATGCCACTGCACACCAAGGGCAAACGGATGATTGCGGACACTCACGGCTTCCACCAGATTGTCCGGTGCGCGTGCTTCCACGGTCAGTATGTCACCCAGACGGTTGGCTCCCTGACCGTGAAGGGAGTTCACCTGAAACTGCTGATAATCGGGTAATAATTCCGAAAGTAAGCCGCCCGGTTCGATATGTACCGGATGCACGAGATCATACTGATTGTCGTGCGGCAAGGTGGTGTCTTCGCGGTGATCCATATAGCCCGGCACGTCCTGCACTTTACGGTGCAAACTGCCGCCGGTGGCAACCACCAGTTCCTGCAATCCGCGACAGGCGGCGAACAACGGGATTTTTTTATCCAGCGTCGCGCGGATCAACTGCAAACTCAGGCGGTCACGGCCGGGATCGGCCTGCTCCTCGACACCTTCTTCACCGTACTGATGAGGCTCAATATTGCTGGGGCTGCCGGTGAGGAAGATGCCGTCGAGACCGCGCAGAATCTGGTCTATCGCGCCTTCGCGCGCTGCCAGTTCATGTGGCAGACAAACGGGAAGGGCATCGGCGTTGAAAATGGCGTCCAGATACTTTTCGTGGACAGTCAGGGCAGGATTTTCATCAACGATGTTTTTACACATGACTACCCCAATGACCGGTCTGTAGCGCGTCTCTTTTCCCGCAGATGTCGTGGAAAATATATTGCCCATAATACCGCCTCGTTGAGTAGATGAATTGGCTGACAGTACGTGCCTCCCCGCACGTTACTGCTCAGAATATTGACCTTATATTGACCAATTTAGCAGCGCTCAGGTCGCTTTTCAAACTGATATGTTGCGATAATGTACATGTTGCAAATAATTAATGTTAAGGCTAGGGTTAATGATATGGCCGTTATTTTGAGCAATAAACGGTTTGAGCATAAAAGAGCTTTGAGTAAAAAACTGAGAGGATCCCCACTCCATGAGAGCACAGCGTTGAACAAAGTGATGACCCGGTAAAGATAACCGGCTGGCACCCTGTTGGAGCCTGATATGCCGGAAACCAGCAAATGGCGGAAAACCTATGCAAGCGACTGAACTGATGAATGAAATTAAGAAAGAGATTAGCGGGACCGAGCCCCTCGCTAAGCACGTTGAAGAGCGAAGTAGCGCGTTCCAGGATGAAGTATCCCAATACCTGGAGCGTCACCCGCAAACCCTTCACGTCGACGTCCTGCTCACCGATCTCAATGGCTCCTTCCGCGGCAAACGCGTTCCCGTCTCAGCACTCCGTAAACTCGAAAAAGGTTGTTATTTCCCGGCATCGGTCTTCGCCATGGACATTCTCGGTAATGTTGTGGAAGAAGCCGGACTAGGCCAGGAACTGGGCGAACCCGACCGCACCTGTGTGCCGGTTCCCGGAACCTTAACGCCATCGGCTTCCGACCCTGAACATACCGGCCAGTTGCTTCTGACCATGCTTGACGAAGATGGCACTCCCTTTAACGTTGAACCACGCAATGTGCTTAATCATATCTGGCAAACATTGCGCCAGCGGGGCCTGTTCCCGGTGGTAGCGGTAGAGCTGGAGTTCTATCTGCTCGACAGACAGCGTGATGCGGAAGGCTATATTCAGCCACCCTGCACCCCGGGGACGCAGGAACGCAGCATGCATACTCAGGTTTACTCCGTCGATAATCTCGATCACTTTGCGGATGTGCTCAGTGACATTGATCGTCTGGCGCACATTCAGGGGTTACCTGCGGATGGCGCGGTGGCGGAATCCTCACCGGGCCAGTTCGAAATCAATCTGCACCACAGCGAAAATATTCTGCGCGCCTGTGATTACGCCCTGATGCTCAAACGTCTGGTGCGGCTGGTAGCTGAAAATCACGATATGGACGCCACCTTTATGGCGAAACCTTACGATGAATATGCGGGCAGCGGGATGCACATCCATCTCAGCGTGCTCGACGACAACGGTAAAAACCTGTTTGCCAATGCCAGTGGCGAAGATTCTGAACTGATGAAACGCGCGCTCGCCGGCATGATTGCACTGATGCCGGCCTCTATGGCGGTGCTGGCGCCAAACGTCAATTCCTTCCGCCGCTTCCAGCCGGGCATGTATGTGCCGACGCAGGCGTCGTGGGGGCACAATAATCGTACCGTTGCCCTGCGTGTTCCTTGCAGCGGAACCGCCGATCACCGCGTGGAATATCGCGTGGCCGGTGCCGATGCTAACCCGTATTTAGTGGTCGCCACCGTACTGGCGGGCATGCTGTATGGTCTGGACAACGATTTGCCGTTACCCGAACCGGTCACCGGTAACGGTCTGGAACAGGAAGGTATTCCGCTGCCTATCCGCCAGAGCGATGCGCTGTATGATTTTGACGATCAGCCCGCGCTGAAGAAAATCCTCGGCGAACGTTTCTCACACGTCTATCACACCTGTAAATCCGATGAACTGTTGCAGTTCGAGAGAAGGGTGACGGAAACGGAGATAGACTGGATGCTCCGCAACGCGTAGCACGGTTAACGAATACGCGCATTATGTTCAATACTGGAAAAGAATTTGTAACGCAACGCCTGTGAATGTTGTCATTCATGCGTGATTTGTGCAAAATACGCCGCACTGCAGATAACCGACGCTTAAAGGCGCCGGTTATTTTTTTTGTATATGCAGTACCCAAACTAATTCAACAGAGGCCGGACCCAGATCCGGATAGATAACAAGGTTCGTGTGCGATCCCAAATTAAAAACGGTCGCCACTATGAGGAAATGTAATATGGGGCAATACTTCAAACCTGTACCGGTGCCTGCCGGTGCTTCTGTCAGCTGCGGTCACATTCGCACAGCCTTCACCTCCGCGTTCAGCGACGTGAAGATCTACCCCCCGTTTACTGGTAATAACTCCCGAAGTTTTCCCTGTACGTTGCTTTCAGAGGCGTTTAAGCGCCCGGTGTCTGCAATTCAGGGAGGGCTGAACCATGTCTGCTAATGCATCTGCCGCTCCGGCCACTCAGCGTGTACAACTGCGTAAAACCCTGACACTGGTTCAGGTTGTCATGATGGGGCTTGCCTATCTGCAACCGATGACCATTTTCGATACGTTCGGCATTGTTTCCGGCCTGACCGATGGTCACGTCGCGACAGCGTACATCTTCGCGCTGATCGCCGTTCTGTTTACTGCCGTGAGCTACGGCAAACTGGTGCAGCGTTTCCCGTCTGCCGGTTCTGCTTACACTTACGCGCAAAAAGCTATCAGCCCGCACGTCGGCTTTATGGTCGGCTGGTCATCACTGCTGGACTACCTGTTCATGCCGATGATCAACATCCTGCTGGCGAAAATCTATCTGGAAGCCATTTTCCCTGGCGTGCCGTCATGGATATTTGTGGTGGCGCTGGTCGGCATGATGACCGCCTTCAACCTGCGCGGCATCAAGATTGTGGCGAACCTGAACAGCATTATCGTTGTGGTGCAGGTGGCGATCATGGTGGTGTTCCTGGGTCTGTTAGTCCGTGGCGTTTATATGGGCGAGGGCATGGGTACGCTGGCAACCACTAAGCCGTTCTTCAGTGAAAATGCGCATGTAGTGCCGATGATTACCGGTGCGACCATTCTGTGCTTCTCATTCCTGGGCTTTGACGGTATCAGTTCACTGTCTGAAGAAACGCCAAACGCGGGCAAAGTCATTCCGAAAGCGATTTTCCTGACCGCGCTGATTGGCGGCATCATCTTCGTGGTGGTGTCTTACTTCCTGCAACTGTATTTCCCGGACATCTCGCGCTTTAAAGATCCGGACGCGTCTCAGCCTGAAATCATGCTGTACGTGGCAGGTAAGTTCTTCCAGTCCGTCATTCTGTGCTTCAGTTGTGTAACCGTTCTGGCATCAGGCATGGCCGCACATGCGGGTGTTTCCCGTCTGCTGTACGTGATGGGCCGTGATGGCGTGTTCCCGGAAAAACTGTTCGGTTATGTGCATCCGAAATGGCGTACCCCGACGTTCAACGTATTGCTGGTCGGTGTTGTGGCGATGTCTGCGATAACCTTTGATCTGGTGACAGCGACCGCGCTGATTAACTTCGGTGCGCTGGTGGCGTTCACCTTCGTGAACCTGTCGGTAATTTCACAGTTCTACATCCGTGAAAAACGTAACCGCACGCTGAAAGATCACATCAGTTACCTGATCCTGCCGGTGATTGGTGCGCTGACCGTCGGTGCGTTGTGGCTGAATCTGGAATCGAGTTCGATGACTCTGGGCTTAGTCTGGGGCGCGATTGGCCTCGGGTATCTGGCGTTCATCACCAATGCGTTTCGTAAGCAGCCTCCGCAGATGAGCGGGGAGATAGCGCCGGAAGCGTAATTTTTGCCCTTTGAAAAGGGCAGGAAACTTTCTTTGCAGAAAGGCCGCTGCAATGGCGGCTCTACTTTGCAGAGGTTGCTGTGATTGCGACTTTTCAAATCTGATCGAGAATATTTCGGTTTCTCACGAACGGTGATTATTGAATGTGTCGCGCCGAAACCGAACAAAGGGGGAAGTGCTTTCCCCCTTTGCATTCCCCCCGCTTTTTTCAACACGCGCTACCGCAGGCACGACGGACATATTTCCCGGCAACAGTGAGTGGCGTAAAATGTCATCGCTTCGCGATTCCCTCATTTCAGGTGTCGAGCCTTGGGTCTCGAACCGTTCATTCGGTGCCATTTTTGATCACGCCAATACACTTTTCTAAAAGATGAAAAACAATCCGACTTTGAATTTGAGATCGTGCGGGCGGTTCAGAAATCTTGCTGAACGGAGCGGCTTCGAGACCTGTGGCTCGAAGACCGAGAGAAGGAACCGCGCAGCGGCAAGATTTCCAGCCTGTCGCTGTGCTACCTGAAACATTGTGACCAGCGAAGCGCGCAGTGAAAAAAGCGAGGAGAGTCGAGAGAGGAAAAGCACTTTCCTCTCTCGTCGGTTTCGGCACAAAAAGCCGCATGGGAACTGCTTTTGAAAAACCGAAATTCTCACTATTCCGGAAGGGGTTGTTCGGGAATCCCCAAAAATTAACCCACCAGCTTCTTCCCATATTCAAACAGCGCCTTGAGAAGCGCCATCTTCTCAACATCCCCCTCATGCAAGTTATAGAGCGATTCAAGCTCTAAAATGTACGCCTGCACACGCTCGTCTGTGAGTTTCTCCTGGCGATGCAACATCCAGCGTTTCTGTTCGGCATCGGTCAGCGTGGCAGGGTAGTTGCGGGCGCGGAAACGAAACAACAGCGGTTCGATGCGGGAATCATTAAAGGTCAGATCCAGCGCGGGAAGGTTCTCCGGACGGGTTTCCACAATGATGCGCATGGCCGCGCGATCGGCATCGCTGAAAAAGCCGTCGTAAAGGCGGGCGTCTACGTCATCGGAAGGCGTAAACGGCTCTGCTTCAGCAAACATCGTGACCACTTTCTCGCGCACCTGCGGGTTCTGACGCAGTAACTGCAAATTCTCAAGACAACGCTGACGGTCAATACCCAGCCGTTCGGCATTTTCCGGCAACAGTGTTTTGGCCGGTGCCAGCACCGGACATTTGTTGATGTGCACCAGCTTGACCGGCAACGGAGATTGCCCGGCCTGCAACGCCTCGCGGCGGCTGTACAGACGTTCGCGCATCTCATCAGGATTGAGATCTAACAGCGTCGACATATCACCGGCCAGATCGCACATGATCACGGCGTTCTTGTTTTCAGGATGCCACGCCAGTGGTGCGACCCACGCGGTATTCCCGCGTGCCGCGCCGAACATACCGGAAACATGCACCAGCGGGGCCATGGCAGGAATGTCGATCAGGGTATTGAGTTTATGTTTGCTGCGATGCTCGAGCAGGAAGCTGAACAAACGTGGTTGCGCCTGTTTCACCAGCTTTGCCATAGCGATAGTGGCGTAGACGTCGGCCATCGCGTCATGGGCATTTTCGTGTTCAATGCCGTTGGCTTTGGTCAGATGTTCCAGACGGAAGCTCGGAAAACCGTCATCATTTTCCGGCCAGTTGATGCCTTCCGGACGCAGCGCATAACAGGCGCGCATCACATCCAGCAGATCCCAGCGGGAATTGCCGTTCTGCCAGCTGTAGGCATACGGATCGTAAAAGTTGCGATAAAGGATATTACGGCTGACTTCATCGTCGAAACGGATATTGTTATATCCGACAATGCAGGTGCCCGGCACGCTGAAAGCTTTATGGATTTGCGCGGTAAACTCGGCTTCGATCAGGCCGCGTTCCAGCGCTACTTGTGGCGTAATACCGGTGATCATCACCGCTTCAGGTTCAGGCAGATAATCGTCAGAAGGGCGGCAATAAATCACCAGCGGTTCTTCGATGATATTGAAATCTTCGTCAGTTCTCACCCCGGCAAATTGTGCCGGGCGATCCAGCGCCGGGTTTTTACCGAATGTCTCGTAATCATGAAAATAAAAAGTTTTTTGCGGCTTGTCTGACATGACGGAAATAACCTTAATCAGTGCGGAATGAATGAACTTGACGGCGACTAGGATACCATCCGCCACAATGAAGTCATGACAAAATGCGCAGGCATGGAACACATCATCAAAATCGGCCCGTTATTCCGCAATACCGCACCGATCCCCCAAATCCCTGACAAAACCAGGGTGATCCCCTCTGGTAACTCGGCTAAACTACCGCCTTCTTTGAATTTACGCCTTACGGCAGGCTCAACGTGCGTCTCGACAAGAAAATTTCTGCGCTGGATAACGTCATTTATC
This sequence comes from Rahnella sp. RcJ3, assembly GCF_009498575.1. NCBI lineage: Bacteria > Pseudomonadati > Pseudomonadota > Gammaproteobacteria > Enterobacterales > Yersiniaceae > Rahnella > Rahnella sp. RcJ3. The sequence continues at coordinate 134,271 of NZ_QSNX01000003.1, read as the reverse complement.
GTAATTACAGAATGACTCACGCCCTGCGGATCGCGGTGGCATTTATTCTGACATTCCTGATTGTCCGTCTGACGAAAATCCCCGAAGGTACCTGGCCGCTGATCACCCTGGTCGTGGTGATGGGACCGATGTCGTTTTGGGGAAACGTGCTTCAGCGGGTGCTGGAGCGCATTACCGGCACGGTATTGGGTTCCGTTTCCGGGCTGATTGCCTTATGGCTCGAGCTGTACTCTTTTCCGCTGATGCTGGTGTGGTGCGGAATTGTGATGTTTGTCAGCGGCTATCTGACCCTTGGCAAGCGTCCGTATATGGCGCTGCTGATCGGCATTACGCTGGCGGTGGTGTGTGGCGCAGGGCCGGGCGATATGAATACCGCGCTGTGGCGTTCCGGCGATGTAATTTTCGGTTCCCTGCTGGCGCTGCTTTTCGCCAGTATTTATCCGCAGCGCGCGTTTATTCACTGGCGCATGCAGATGGCCGATTACCTGATGTCGCTGAACAAACTCTACAGCGCGTGGTTATCGCCGAATATGCTCGAACGCCCGCATCTGCACGGTAAAATGAAAACGACAATGGGGCAGATGGTCAAGATGCGCGCTCTGTTCGCTCCCGCCAGTAAGGAATCGCATATTCCGCGTGAAGTGTTTGATGCGATCCAGACCCTGAGCCGTAATCTGTTGTGCACGCTGGAACTGCTGGCCGATGCCTACTGGAGTTCGCGCGAAAGCCATTTCCTGATGCTCAATGCCCGCACGCTGCGCAGTGCGCAACTGCTGATGCTCAATACGCTGGAAAAGCTCAGTCTGATGCTGATGAACGGCACGCGAGGCGACGAACTGACGATCAATCATCAGCTCAACGAATCTGCGGAAGAGCTGAAAGCGCTGATGGCGGAAATGAATGCAGCAAATCATCTGGAAGCGCAGGTGTATGGCTACGTGTGGCTGAGCTCACAGGTGGCGGAACAACTGCGGGCTATGGGCGACCTGATCACCATGACGATGCAAAAAGAAGACGCTCAAATAATCAGCGGTAAAACGCCGAAAGCATGAAGGGATTTTTGTCTGTGGCCTAAAACGGGTAAGATGGCGTTATTGGACGATTATCTGAGCGCGCAGCCCGATCTTTGCTACTCTTCTGCTAGCTGACAGTTAAGGCAGGACAAGCGGTTGCGACAAGTCAGTCACTGAATCTGTGTAACTTAATCGAAGGTGTTAAAATGGACAATATCAATAAGCCGAGTTTCCAGGACGTTCTGGAGTTTGTGCGCATTTTCCGTCGTAAAAACAAATTACAACGCGAAATTGCTGACAACGAAAAGAAAATCCGTGACAACCAGAAACGTGTTCTGCTGCTCGACAACCTGAGTGATTACATCAAACCAGGTATGAGCATCGACGAAATTCAGGCGATCATTGCCAGCATGCGCGGCGACTATGAAGATCGCGTTGATGATTACATCATCCGCAATGCGGACCTGTCGAAAGAACGTCGTGAAATGTCCAAAAAGCTGAAAGCAATGGGCGAAATCAAAGCCAACGAAACCAAGTAGTTTCGTCGCGACCGAATACAAAAACCGGGTTGATGCCCGGTTTTTTTACGCCTGTTGTTTACCTTATTCCAAAACGCGTACCGGTTTTCCGGCCAGAAACGCCTGAATGTCTTCGACGGCTTCGGTGAAATACACCTGATAATTGCCGTCTGAAACGTAGCCCAGATGCGGCGTCGCCAGTACGTTGGGTTGCGTTCTGAAAGGATGATCTGCCGGCAGCGGCTCGACATCAAACACATCCAGTCCGGCACCGGCAATCACACCCTTTTGCAACGCACTGAGCAGGGCGGGCTGATCGACAATCGCGGCGCGCGAGGTATTAATCAGCAGGGCGGAGGGCTTCATCTGCGCCAGTTCCTGCACACCCAGCAAGCCGCGCGTGCGTTCGCCGAGCACCAGATGAATGGACACCACATCGCTGGTTTGCAGTAATTCTTCTTTCGATGCGCAAAGTGTCACACCCTGTTCCGCCGCGCGTTCTGCGGTCAGGTTCTGGCTCCACGCACACACATCCATACCGAACGCCTGCGCGATATGTGCCATCTTCTGACCAATTTTTCCCAGTCCCAGCAGACCAAGACGTTTGCCGCTCAGGCCAAAACCCAGCGTGCTCTGCCACGAGCCGTTGTGGCGAAACGCATTATTTTCAGTCATCAGATGCCGCGCCAGCCCGAGGATCAGTGCCCATGTCAGCTCAACCGGCGCAGACTGCCCGCTGCCGGTGCCACAGACCGTCACGCCATGCTTTTTCGCCGCCGCGAGATCTATTGAGGCATTGCGCATACCGGAGGTGATCAGCAGTTTCAGTTTGGGCAAACGGGTAAACAGCGCGGCGGTGAACGGTGTGCGTTCACGCATAATCACGACGATATCGGCGTCTTTCAGGGTTTCAGCGAGGGTATTTTCATCAGCAATATGTTCCGTCAGCGCCTGGCATTCCACCTGCGGTGCCAGTGAGCGCCAGTCAGCCAGCGAAAGGGAAACGTTCTGGTAATCATCAAGAATGCGGCATTGCAATGGCATGGGGATCCCTTATCTGAAAATCATGATAAAGAGATATAGCACTGAAACTGCCGGGAGGTGAAGTGTCCCGGTAAGCCCCTTTCCTTTATGCGGCGCAAAAGCCCTGCATAAAGGAAAGGGTGTAAATGAATCTGATGGGGGAAAGCCTTTTAGCGGGGAAAGTGCGGGAGGAGACCGCCGCAGCGGGCGGTCTGACAACATTAATGCAGATGTGAAAGGCTCGGCGCGCTGATGCGCAGACCGTCTTCGCTGAATACCATGCAACGTTTAGCATCGAACCAGGTGGTCAGGCTCTGATAAGGATTGAACGCCATATCGCCCGGCAGCAGCATTTTGAAACCGTCGGTGCCATAACACTGACCAAACAGATAGGTGCTGTTGCCCAGCCGTTCAACCACTTCGCAGTTAAATTCCAGCACGTTTTCAGTTTCCTGCGACAGCAGATGTTCAGGTCGGATGCCGAGCGTCACTTTATCGCCTGCTGCCAGTTCGCTGGTGTTCAGCGCCAGCGTCAGCGTCTTCTCCGGCGTCAGGCGCACTTCGAGCCGCTCCGGCTGCCAGCTCAGCACCTCTGCAGGCAGAAAATTCATCTTCGGCGAGCCGATAAATCCGGCCACAAACTGATTCACCGGGTTGTAGTACAGATCCATCGGCGCGCCTGTCTGCTCGACTTTGCCGTAATTCATCACCACGATTTTATCGGCCAGCGTCATGGCTTCGGTCTGATCGTGCGTCACGTACACCATGGTGGTTTTCAGTTCCTGATGCAGCTTGGAAATGTGTAAACGCATATCCACCCGCAGCTCGGCATCCAGGTTAGACAGCGGTTCATCAAACATAAACACTTGCGGATTTCGCACAATCGCACGACCAATCGCGGTGCGCTGGCGCTGACCGCCGGAAAGCTGTTTCGGTTTTCTGTCCAGCAAATGAGAAAGCTGCAAGGTTTTGGCAACCATCTCCACCTGATGACGAATTTCCTCTTTCGGTACGCCGTTGACTTTTAGCCCGTACCCCATGTTTTCCGCAATGGTCATGTGCGGATACAGCGCGTAAGACTGAAACACCATCGCCACGCCACGGCGTGAAGGGTCGACGTCATTCACCCGTTGCTCGCCAATGTAAACGTCTCCTTCCGTAATATCTTCCAGCCCGGCAATCATGCGCAGAAGGGTGGATTTCCCGCACCCGGACGGCCCGACGAAAACGGTGAACTCGCCGTCTTCAATATCAATATTGATGCCATGCAACGTCACTGTTTTATCGAAACGCTTGACCACATTTTTAAGTCTGATGCTGGACATGTTTGACCTCATGAAGAATTCATACCGCTGATGTTTCGGACTATAACCACCTTGTGTAAGCGTTTGCACAGGCGGGTTTGAATTTTGGAGAGAAGATCACACAATGCGCATCTTTTTGTAGTGATTTATGGTGTGTAAGTTTAACGTATAACATAGTTTTTAAGGCGACATTCATCATTACTAAATCAGATTTTAAAGGGTTTTTTGTATAAAGTGTTGACTGACTGTCGTTACGTACCCTACAAAAATGTTATACCTTCACATTCAGGAGCGACAATGAAAATTACCCACCTTACTGCCCTGGTACTGATGTCATTAAGTCTCAGCAGCCAGGCCGTCCGGGCAGCAGAGGGACAGTTACTTGTCTGGGAAGATATTAAGAAATCTTCCGGTATTTCCGACGCGGTGAAAGATTTTGAAAAAGAGAACAACGTCAAAGTCGTGGTGCAGGAAACGCCTTATGCACAACAAACGGAGAAATTACGTCTGGATGGTCCGGCAGGTATCGGCCCCGACGTCGTCGTGATCCCCAATGATCAGCTGGGCACGGCAGTGGTACAGGGTTTACTGGCGCCACTGAATCTCGACAAAGCGTTTCTTGCGAGCTTTACGCCGCCAGCATTGAACGCCTTCCAGCTTAAAGGCCAGACCTATGGGGTGCCGAAAGCGGTGGAAACGCTGGTGCTGATTTACAACAAAGATTTACTGCCACAGGCACCGGCAACGCTCGACGAGTATTACACCTTCTCCAAAGCCGAAAGGGCGAAAGGTAAATATGGTCTGTTAGCCAAGTTTGACGAAGTGTATTACGCCTACGGCGCGATGGCTTCGATGGGCGGCTATATATTCGGTAAGGATGCTAAAGGCGAAATCAACGTCGAAGATATCGGCCTGAATAAACCGGGCAGCATTGAAGCCATTACTTACCTGAAGAAATTCTATGCCGACGGGTTATTCCCGGCAGGGATTGTCGGCGATAACGGCCTGAACGCCATCGACTCGCTGTTTACTGAAAAGAAAGCGGCTGCGGTGATCACCGGTCCCTGGGCCTTCCAGCCGTATGAAGCTGCTGGCATTAACTATGGCGTGAAAGCGCTGCCGCTGTTGCCAAACGGCAAACCGATGAGTTCTTTCCTTGGCGTAAAAGGTTATGCGGTTTCAACCTACAGCAAGCAAAAACCGCTGGCGGAAAAATTCATCACCTTCATCAACCAGCCGAAGTACGCCAAATTGCGCTACGAAGTGACCAAGGAAATCCCGGCACTGACGGCGCTGGTTAATGATCCGATGATCAAAAATGATGAGAAAGCCAACGCGGTGGCCGAACAATCCACCCGCGCCACGGCGATGCCGGGTGTACCGGAAATGCAGGAAGTCTGGGGGCCTGCGAACAACGGCATCCAGTTGGGTGTGACTGGCAAACAGCCGGTTGATGCCGCGCTGAACGACGCGGTGAAAAATATCCAGATGCAAATCGAAGCGGCGAAAGCCAGCAACGAATAACCGGCAACGCCTGCTGAAACCCACGTATGTCTGACCGGAGGGAGTGATTTCACTCCCTCACCAGTGAAAGGAACATCTTTGTGTCTATGCGTCTTCATGAGGAAAACCAGGCGCCACTCTCTGCCAGCCACCATGCACCGGTGGCGCTGGCTGTGGCGCTGATCCCCGGTTTTGGGCAGTTTTATAACCGGCAATGGGCCAAGGGAATACTGTTTTTTATCATTCTTATTTGTTTCGCCGGCGTCTTCTATGATTTCCTGCGTCAGGGATTATGGGGTTTATATACACTGGGCGAAGAAGTGCCGCGTGATAATTCGATATTTCTGCTCGCCAAAGGCATTATCAGCCTGCTGATTGGCGCGTTCGGCGTGGCCTTTTATTACTGGAGTCTGCGCGATGCGTGGGCAAATGGTAAACGCCGCGACCAGGGGATGGAATTACCCAGCGTGCGCAAGCAATATCATTTGCTGCTGCGTGAAGGTTTCCCTTATCTGATGATTACGCCGGGCTTTATTTTGCTGGTGTTTGTGGTGGTCTTCCCGATTATATTCGGCTTCTCCATTGCTTTTACCAATTATAATTTATACCACACGCCGCCGGCTAAATTAGTCGACTGGGTGGGGTTCAAAAACTTTATTAATATCTTCACGCTCAATATCTGGCGTTCGACCTTGCTGGATGTATTGCAATGGACGGTGGTCTGGACCGTGCTGGCGACCACGCTGCAATGTACGGTTGGCGTGATGCTGGCAATTCTGGTGAACCAGAAAGATTTGCGCTTCAAGGCGCTGATCCGCACCGTGCTTATTTTGCCGTGGGCGGTGCCGGGTTTTGTCACCATTCTGGTGTTTGCGGGCATGTTCAATGACTCATTCGGTGTCATCAATAACGGCATTCTGGCTGCCTTAGGCATTGAGCCTAAAGCCTGGCTGACCGATCCGTTCTGGACCAAAACGGCGCTGATCCTGATGCAGACCTGGCTGGGCTTCCCGTTTGTGTTTGCCATGACTACCGGCGTATTGCAGGCCATTCCGAACGATTTATATGAAGCCGCGACAATGGATGGTGCCAGTACCTGGAAGAAACTTAAAACCATTACATTGCCGCTGGTCTTATATTCCATTGCGCCGATTATTATCACGCAATACACCTTCAACTTTAATAACTTCAATATTATCTATCTGTTTAATAACGGCGGCCCGGCAGTGGCCGGTTCGAATGCAGGCGGAACGGATATTCTGGTGTCGTGGATATATAAACTCACCATGTCATCTTCACAATATGCCATTGCCGCGACCATTACGATTTTGCTGTCGATATTTGTGGTCGGTATTGCTCTGTGGCAATTCCGCTCAACCAATTCATTTAAACAAGATGATATGGCGTAACCGGGGGAAGGGCATGAGTAAGAACAGCAGTATTAAAAGAAACCGGTTTATCCGCCTCGGGCTGAGTTATTTCCTGTTGCTGATTGTGGCGGTGATCATTATTTATCCGCTGATCTGGACCGTCGGCGCATCACTGAATGCCGGTAACAGCCTGCTCAGCACGTCGATTATTCCGGAGAACGTCTCGTTCCAGCATTACAAAGACCTGTTTAACGGCGAAGTGAATTATGTCGGCTGGTACTGGAACTCGATGAAAATCAGTTTCCTGACCATGATCCTGACCCTGATTTGTGTCAGTTTCACCGCCTATTCTTTCTCGCGTTTTCGCTTTAAAGGCCGCAAAGACGGGCTGATGTTGTTTCTGTTATTGCAGATGATCCCCCAGTTTTCCGCGCTGATCGCCATCTTTGTGCTGGCGCAGTTACTCGGGCTTATCAACAGTCATCTGGCACTGGTGCTGATTTACGTCGGCGGCATGATCCCGATGAACACCTATCTGATGAAAGGCTATCTCGACGCCATTCCGAAAGATCTGGATGAATCAGCGCGGATGGACGGCGCGGGCAATTTCCGCATTTTCATCGAAATCATCATGCCTTTGTCCAAGCCGATTCTGGCCGTGATCGCGCTGTTTTCCTTCACCGGACCGCTGGGTGATTTCATTCTTTCCAGCACCATTTTACGCACGCCAGATAAGTACACCCTACCGATTGGCCTGTACAACCTGGTCGCGCAAAAAATGGGTGCCAACTACACCATGTACGCCGCTGGCGCGGTACTGATCGCCGTGCCTGTCGCCATTTTCTATCTGGCTTTACAAAAATACTTCGTTTCCGGCCTGACGGCTGGCAGTACAAAAGGATAATCCGATGACTTTCTTTTCTAAGAAGATTTTCAACAAAAGCGCAATGGCCTGCGTGCTGCTGGCGGTGTCATTTTCCGGGGTGGCGCAGGAGGTGGTGATTAAAAAAGTCGCCAACGTCCCGGCGGATTTCATCAAAGGTGCGGATATCTCGACGCTGATTGACGTCGAAAAACACGGCGGCAAGTTCTTTGATCAAAACCACAAGCAGACCGACGCGATGGTGATCCTCAGACAAAACGGTTTCAACTACGTGCGTCTGCGCTTGTGGGTGGATCCGAAAGATGCGCAGGGGCATCCGTACGGTGGCGGTAATAACGATCTGGCCACCACGCTGGAGCTGGCGAAGCGCGCCAAAGCGCAGGGTTTTAAAATCCTGCTCGATTTCCATTACAGCGATTTCTGGACTGATCCGGGTAAACAGTTCAAGCCAAAAAGCTGGGAGAAAATGGATTATCCGCAACTGAAAACTGCCATTCATGATTACAGCCGCGAGGTGATCGCCAGATTCCGTGCACAAGGCACCGTGCCGGATATGGTGCAGGTCGGCAACGAAATGAACGGCGGCATTTTATGGCCTGAAGGCAAAAGCTGGGGCGCAGGCGGCGGGGAGTTTGACCGTCTGGCCGGGCTGCTGAATGCGGCGATTGCCGGTGTGCGTGCTGATGAAAAAAATCCTTCTGATATCAAAATCATGCTGCATCTGGCCGAAGGCACTAAGAACGACACCTTCCGCTGGTGGTTCGATGAAATTAATCAGCGCAAGGTGCCTTACGACGTGATTGGCCTGTCATTTTATACCTACTGGAACGGTCCGGTTTCCGCGTTGCAGACCAACATGGACGACATCAGCAAGCGCTACAACAAAGACGTGATCGTGGTGGAAGTGGCTTACGGCTATACCACCAAAAACTGTGATGCGGCTGAAAACAGCTTTACCGAAAAAGAAGCCAAAGACGGCGGCTATCCGGGCACGGTGCAGGGGCAGGCTGATTTCCTCAGCGACATGATCAAAAGCCTGGTCGCGGTGCCGGATCATCGCGGCAAGGGTCTGTTCTACTGGGAACCGACCTGGATCGCCGTTGACGGCGCAGGCTGGGCGACACCGGCCGGGATGACCTACATCAACGACCACTGGAAAGAGGGCAATGCCCGCGAAAATCAGGCGTTGTTCAGCTGTGACGGTCAGGTTCTTCCTTCCATCAAAGTCTTCAATTAATCCCTTTTTCCCCGGCTTGATTGGCCGGGGAGTTGATATTTCTTAAAGTTCCTAAGGACCCAAGCATGACGAAATTTCCTCTTCTGAGCAGTAAGATTTCCGGGCTATTACATGGTGCGGATTACAACCCGGAACAGTGGCTGGAAAGCCCCGATGTGCTGATTCGCGATGTCGAAATGATGAAAGAGGCGCGCTGTAATGTCATGTCAGTCGGGATTTTTAGCTGGTCAGCGCTGGAGCCTGAAGAAGGTCATTTTACCTTTGGCTGGCTGGATCAGGTGCTGGACAAATTGCATGAAAATGGCATCTCGGTATTTCTTGCCACACCAAGCGGCGCACGTCCGGCGTGGATGTCGCAAAAGTATCCTGAAGTCCTGCGCGTCGGGCGTGACCGCGTAAAAGCACTGCACGGCGGGCGTCACAATCACTGTATGAGTTCGCCGGTGTATGCCGAAAAAGTGCAACTGATGAACAGTGCGCTGGCGAAGCGTTACGCCCATCATCCGGCGGTGATTGGCTGGCATATTTCCAACGAATACGGTGGCGAGTGCCATTGCCATTACTGCCAGACCCGTTTCCGCGACTGGCTGAAAGCCCGTTACGTCACGCTCGATGCGCTGAATCAAGCCTGGTGGAGCACTTTCTGGAGCCACACCTATACCGACTGGGCGCAGATCGAATCGCCGTCGCCGCAGGGCGAAAGCGGCATTCACGGCCTGAATCTCGACTGGCGTCGTTTTAACACCGATCAGGTCACCCGTTTTTGCAGCGAGGAAATCCGCCCGCTCAAAGCGGAGAATCCGGCGTTACCGGCGACCACCAATTTCATGGAATATTTCTACGATTACGATTACTGGAAACTCGCCAGCGTGCTGGATTTCATCTCGTGGGACAGCTATCCGATGTGGCATACCCGCAAAGATGATATCGGTCTGGCGGCGTACACTGCGATGTATCACGATTTAATGCGTACGCTGAAACAGGGCCAGCCGTTTGTGCTGATGGAATCGACACCGAGTTTCACCAACTGGCAGCCGGTCAGCAAACTGAAAAAGCCGGGCATGCATATTCTGTCTTCTTTGCAGGCGGTCGCTCATGGTTCGGATTCTGTGCAGTATTTCCAGTGGCGTAAAAGCCGCGGTTCGTCAGAAAAATTCCACGGCGCGGTCGTCGATCACGTCGGGCATATCGATACCCGTGTCGGGCGCGAAGTGGCCGAACTGGGCGGGATTCTATCGGCGCTGGCTCCGGTGGCGGGCAGCCGCGTAGAAGCCAGAGTGGCAATTATCTTCGACTGGGAAAGCCGCTGGGCGATGGACGATTCCCTCGGACCGCGCAATCAGGGACTGGAATATGAAAACACGGTTGCCGGACATTACCGCGCACTGTGGTCGCAGGGCATTGCGGTCGATGTGATCAATGCCGATTGCGATTTAACCGGTTACGACCTGGTGATTGCGCCGATGCTGTATATGGTGAGGGCAGGCGTCGGCGAGCGGATCACCGCGTTCGTGCAGGCCGGCGGGCGGTTCGTCGCGACTTACTGGAGCGGTATCGTTAACGAAAGCGATTTGTGTTTCCTCAACGGATTCCCTGGACCGTTGCGTCCGGTACTGGGTATCTGGGCGGAAGAAATCGACAGCCTGACCGACGATCAGCACAACAGCGTCAGCGGCACTGAAGGCAATGCGCTGGGGTTAAACGGCCCGTATCGTGCCAGCGAATTGTGTGAAGTGATCCACCTGGAAGGTGCGGCCGCACTGGCGACGTACGGTGACGATTTCTACGCCGGCACGCCCGCCGTGACCGTGAATCTGTTTGGCAAAGGGCAGGCGTATTATCTGGCTTCCCGAAACGATCAGCAATTCCACGCCGATTTTTATACCGCGCTGGCGAAAGAAATGAAGCTGCCACGGGCGATAGCCACCGATCTGCCTGAAGGTGTCACTGCCGCACGACGCACCGACGGTGAAAGTGAATTTATCTTCCTGCAAAACTATGCCGCCGACAGCCAGACGGTGACATTGCCGGATGATTACCGCGACATGGTTCACGGCGGTATATTACCGCGCACACTGACGCTTCCGGCATTCGGTTGTCAGATCCTGTCGCGGCGTTTATCTGTTATTTCTTAACCCATTATTTTTAACAGCGACGTGCAATCAGGATTTCCCGGTTGCACGTTTTTTTTCATTCCTGAAAGAGAGTGTTCATCATGGTAAATATTAAAGACTTTATGCATGTATTCTCTGCGAAAAATAAAACGCCTGACAATGAAGTGCCGCCATCGACTGACGTGGCGTTATTAATTGATGCACTCGGCGGGCGCGATAATATTGTGAATGTCGATGCCTGTATTACCCGCCTGCGCGTGACGGTAAAAGAACTTAAGCGCGTGAACTCCGGTGCTATCCAGCAGACCGGTGCGATTGGCGTGGTGATCATCGGTCAGGAAGTACATGCGATATTCGGTAAGCAATCCGACAGCCTGAAGAAATTAATGACTGAGAAGTTTGGACTGAAAAGTAATTAAACGCTGTTGCTGAAATAATCCCAAAAATAAAGGCAGCCCGACACAAGGCTGCCTTTATTGTTTCTGCTTTTTATAAATAATAATGATGCTGCTGTGCGGAGAAAAAACGTAACGATCCCCTACAAGAGAAATTAAGTTTTTATCTGTCGCTTTATAACAATGAGGATATTTCTTTTTGTACAATATGACTTCACATTTCCAAAATTATTGGAGTTGTAGCCAGGCGGCAAGTGAACGAATCCCGATGAGCTGACTGAAGTCAGTGATTCGGGTGAGTAAACGTAGCCAACGCAGCAACAGCTTCAAGAATGAAGGAAATTTACCACCAGGCTTCTACCTGTACCCCAAAGTTCCACGTATCCGCTTTGGTATGGTCGTCAAACGTATCGCCATGCTCAGAATCATTCAGATAAGACGCGAACACACGCAATTCAGGGCGTGACATAAACTCCGGACCGGCTGCCAGACCCATCGCCAGTGTATATTTCTGACCGCCTTGCTTGTAGTTCGAGCCGTTCTTGTAATCATCTTTCTGATAGAAGGTACCGACTTCACCGATGGTACGCACATACTCTGTCCACTGGTATTGCGCGCGGCCTACCAGAGAAACCAGCTCAGTCGTGTCGGTGTAATCCGTGATGTTTTCTGCATGGCCGTAGGTCAGCACATGGTTGAGGCTGAACTTACTGGTGATCGGAATCAGACCGGTGATGATGCCACGATAACCGGTAGCGTCATTGGTGTAGTTCCACATATCGTACCAGCCACCGCCCTGCGAAATCATGTTCTGCGCCAGGCCCTTATCCGCGTACTGCAACACCAGTTTGTTATAGCCGCCCCACATATCCTGACTGATTTCACCGGTCAGCATCACGCCGTTATCCGCATCGTACAGGCCGCCGTACTCTTTCTGGTCATGCGACAGGTTTGGCATGGCGTAGTCGGCACCGATTTCCATCCAGGCACCGCTCCACGGTTTGATCCCGGCATAACGCACGTCGATGTAGTTAATGTTCACATCGTTATTGCCATCCACGCGGTAATCCACGTCATTGGCATCGCCACGGATCCACGCCAGAGAAAGCGCACCTTCACCCATTTTCAGGTTCTCAATACCGGCACCGGCACCGGAAATGTTCCAGTATTTGGTATCGATGATGTGTAAGTCGTGGCGCTGGTAATAACGTTTACCGCCCCAGATCACCGCATCTTTATCCCACGGCACCAGTCCTTTGATTTGCAGATTCAGCTGACGCAGGCCGAACTGTGCATCATCATTCAGGGTGTTTTCATCATCATTGGAGCCGTCAGACACCATACTGACCATCGAGTCGACGTAAAAACTCACGTCGTCTTTCTTGTAAACTTCGCTGCCCAGTTCGACTTCGCCGTAGGTGTCATCTTCGTTACCCAGACGCCCGACTTTGTTTTTCTGGAACTGTTCCAGACCGCCACCGCCAGAAACCCCCAGCCCCGAACGCAGATATCCATGGAAATCAATATCATTTGCCACAGCAGGGCCCGCTGTGATGGCGAGGGAAACCGCCACAGCCAGAGTGCGTAAGTTGTGTTTCATTTTTTTTCCTTATGATTGTATGACGTTCACATTTACGAAATCTATAAGATACCCAGAAACAATAATGATCAATTTTACATATTGTGAAATGTGAGATATGTCTACAACTTATGAATTAATGATAAATCAGGAGTGATGTAAATCACGATTATATGCAATGTTAACGTATAACTTATGCAGCAACGAACGCCCGGATTGAACTTTTAAATGAGATCCCGTACGTTGGCTCGATTATCATAAGATTGAGCAAAATCACGGGCTGCTGTGTGGGGAAAGAATGAAATCAAAAAGTTCGACATTAGAAGATGTTGCCCGCTATGCCGGTGTTTCGTACCAGACGGTTTCGCGGGTGTTAAACAAATCGGCCAATGTTTCAGATGCCACGCGTCTGAAGGTCGAACAGGCCATTGAAGTTCTGCGCTATGTTCCGAACCGGCTGGCGCAGCAACTGGTTGGAAAGCAGAGTTTTACCATCGGACTGGTCACCACATCACTGGCCTTACACGCGCCGTCGCAAATTGCGGCGTCAGTGAAAAAATATGCCCATCAGGCCGGGTATCAGGTGTTGATTTCAATGATTGATGAGGACGTCAATCAGAGCATTCAGGACTCCATTAACGAGCTGAAATCACAACGCGTTGACCGCATGATCATTAACATCCCGCTGGAAAGTGCCGAGGCTGAGCGGATTTATGAAAACAACCGCGACATTCTGTGTCTGTTTCTCGATGTCGACCCGACCAGTCCGGTGTTTAACGTCTGCTTTAATCCGGCTGACGGGTCGCGTGCCAGCGTGGAATATCTGCATGATTTAGGGCATCGGGAATTTGCCTTGCTGGCGGGGCCGGAAGATTCTGTGTCTTCCCGTTTGCGTCTGAAAAGCTGGCAGGAAACGCTGGCAGAGAAGGGCATTCAGCCGGTGACCGTCATCCACGGCGACTGGAGTGCGAAAAGCGGTTATTACTGCGCGTTGCAGATTTTGCGTGAAACTCCGCAATTCACCGCCATGCTGGTGGGCAATGACCAGATGGCGCTGGGCGTCATCAGTGCGCTGCATCAGCACAATGTGGCCATTCCGCAGCAGGCGTCGATCATTGGCTACGATGACACGTACGACAGCGCATTCTTCCATCCGTCACTGACCACCGTGTCACTGGATCTCGATTTGCAGAGCAAAGAGGCGGTTGAACATTTACTGGCCGAAAGTGCGGAGGTGATGTCATCCAAAATTCTGCCTGCGAAACTGGTGGTGCGTAATTCGACCCGTGCGCCCGGGCAGCAGGATAAAGATCTCAATCAGATAGCCGATCAGCTCGATCTTCTGGCGCGGCAGTTGCGGGGCCAGTAAGAAAACGCTTTAATTCCCGGCTTATTGAAAAGCAGAATGAAATTTCCATTGAAACATCAGATGAACAGGCAAAAGGACGTGATGAAATGACGCTATGGCAGTGTTATGTGCAGGGCTGGAAAAAGTATGTGGATTTCCGTGGTCGGGCGAGCCGCAAGGCGTTCTGGACCTTTGCGCTGGGTAATTTGCTGATTATTATTTTGCTGACGATGGGCGTGTCATTCCTGTTCGCGCTGGCGGGTAATCCTTACAGCATTTTCTACGCGGGTGTCGCTTACACCCTGTTTGCGCTGGCGACGGCATTACCGTTGCTGGCGGTCGGTGTCCGGCGTATGCACGACATCAACCGTTCCGGCTGGTGGTTTGGTGGCGTTTATCTGGCTGGTATTGTCTCGCGCCTGCTGAATACGATCCTGATGCAATACGCTTCACCGGAAACCTATGTCTGGATGAAAATCACGCTGGGCATCGTGCTGGGCTGGATCCCGCTGCTGGTGATGGTTTTCCTGTGCTGCCAGAAATCACAGCCTGCGCCGACCACACAAACCCGCATTGTTGAGTAACGTCACGCTGAAAGCATTATTGCGCATTTAATCCGACAAGTTTGCCGCCAGTTGCGCGGCAAACACCTCCAGTTTTGCCAGCCCCCACGACCAGTCGCCGAATCCTGATTCCACATTGATATGTCCGGCTTCGCCGATATCTGCCAGCTCGCAGCGCCACGCCTGTGCCCAAAATTCCGCGCGGGTAAAGGTCAGCAGCGGATCGGTATGGCTGGCGACCAGCAGCCCCGGCACGGCCAGCGGTGCAGGGAGAATGTCATCACCCAGTCCGAACCGCACAGGCTCGGCGGGGGCGACCAGCATGACACCCGCCACGCGTTGCGGATGACGGTTCGCCCACACCAGACTGGCAAGCGCGCCAAAACTGTGGCCGATCAGCAGCAGCGGGGATGTCGCCTGTTTTTGCTCGCGATCGATGGCGGTGATCCAGCCCTCGAGATCAACCTGCGCCCAGTTGCGCTGTTTTATACGCAGCCAGTGCGGATGCTGCTCATGCCAGCGGCTTTGCCAGTGTCCGGCCTCGCTGTCACGTAATCCGGGCACCAGCATGCGGGTGAATTCAGGGGACGAATTCATTGCGGGAAAACCATCAGCACGGTGGCAATCGCCAGCAAATCAGCACTGCCGCCAGGGCTGAGATTGCGGGCGATCAGGGCGCGGTCCATCTGCTGCAAATCCTCTGTCTTCCAGCCCGTTATCAGCAACCGGCGGGCGTAGTCCTGCACGAAATGTAATCCGTCCAGCCCGCCGCGTGCTACCAGATTGGTATCGGGGTTATAGGCCATCAGGCGCAGCAAAGCATTAAGACTGCGGCGCCCGGAATGGCTTTCCTGATACCAGTACGGAAAAACGTGACGGCGTAAAGTGAGGAACCCGCTCTGCACTTCGCCACGGGCACCGGTCATGCCGTGCGCCATAAACAGCCGTTCACCGGCAGTCACCGGCTGGCGGCAGCTTTGCAATTCACGTTCAACCAGCCCTTGCGTCATGGCAGCCACTTCAGCGCATAAGCGGTGGCGGGTCAGTGGCTGGCTCTGGCCGGTCAGCCTGCCTGCGGCGGTGCACAATAATCCCAGTGAAAAGATGCCGCCTTTATGCGTATTAACGCCTTGTGTGGCACCGAACATCGCCTGTTCGCAGGCTATTCCGGTCGGGCGGATGCGCGCCAGCATCGCCTGCGCCGGTTGCAGGAAATCCTGCTGACCAAGGGCGAAAAACTGATGCAGCCAGGGCGTGATGGCGTCAATGCTGCGCAGAAACAGAGGTAAATCCATGTCGCGGTGCGAGCCGTTATTGGCGCTGTCGACCAGTCCCGGTTTGGGCGTCAGCCACACTTCACGGCGCAGTGCCTCTGCCGCCAGCGTAGCGATGTCCGTGCAGGCGGGGTGTTCAGCGCGTGCGGTGCCAGCCATCAATCAGTGCCTCCACTTTAGCGATAACGTCCACGAGCGGGTGCTGACGTGAACGGGCGCAGGCATGCGCAGGACCGTCGCAAATCAGGCAGCGGCGGCTGGCATTGTCCAGCGAACGGCGGCCAACAACACCCGCCTGCGGGCAGATCACATCGAAATCCCATAAACGCCCGAGGGCATGCGATTGTTCCAGTTCAACCGTGGCCGCTTTCACTTCCGGCGCAGGATGTGCCACGCACCAGAATGCTTCGGCGCCGGTCGGCAGCCAGAAAACCTGATGTTTCAGCACCGGCCAGCCGTGTTGCAGCAGCATAACTTCGGCACGTTGCAACGCCTCGCGCATCACCTGACGCCAGGCCACGGAGTCTTTCACCGGCCCCGGCGTCACCAGCGTGAGTGAAATCAGCGGTTGTGAGAATTGAGTCAGCCAGTCGGTTTGCCGTTTGGCACGCAGTTCCTTTGCTGCCAGCAAATCCTCCAGGCTGACGCCTGCATCCGCAGGCGTCATGATGGTCATTATGCGTCCTCTTTTACCTGATGAACCACGTCGATCACGCTGCCGTCGCGATAGCGGATAACGCCCACCACACGGTCAGTGAATTCAATTGGTTTCGGTTCGCCGGTCAGGGAAATCGCCCGCTGATACAACGCTTCGATGTCCATGATTTTCATGCCAGCCTCTTCCAGCCGCTGACGGATTTCAGGACGTGCCGGATTGACGGCGATGCCGTGGTCAGTCACCAGCACATCGATGCTTTCCCCCGGTGTGACGCGGGTGGTGACGCGACGTACGACTGTCGGAATTCGGCTGCGCAGTAAAGGCGCGACGACAATGGTCAGATTGGCCGCACTGGCGACATCGCAATGACCGCCGGACGCGCCACGCATAACGCCGTCGGAACCCGTGATCACGTTAACGTTAAAGCCGGTGTCAATTTCCAGCGCACTCAGAATGACAATATCCAGTTGATCGCAGCTCGCGGCTTTGGCTCCCGGATTGGCATAAACGTTGGTAGAAATCTCGATATGCTGCGGGTTACGGCTAAGTGACGCCGCAGCCTGACCGTCGAAACATTGCGTATCCAGCAACGTTTCAATCAGGCCTTTTTCATGTAAATCCACCAGACTGCCGGTGATGCCCCCGAGGGCAAAACGGGCGGTGATCTGGTTGCGTTCCATTTTCTCTTCCATGAAACGGGTGCAGGCCGTAGCCGCTGCGCCGGAACCGGTTTGCATTGAAAAGCCCGGCTTGAAATAGCCGGAGTATTCGATGACTTCAGCCGCCGTGCGGGCGATCATCAGTTCGCGCGGATTACTGGTCACCCGCGCTGCGCCGACGCTGATTTTTGCCGGATCGCCGACCTGATCGACTTTAACGATGTAATCCACCTGATCCTGTACCAGGCTGGCGGGCATATTAGGGAAGGGCACCAGTTCTTCGGTCAGCAGCACCACGGTTCTGGCGAACTGTGCATCCACCATCGCGTAGCCCAGCGAACCGCAGCAGGATTTACCGTGCGTGCCGTTGGCATTGCCGAATTCATCGCTGCATGGCACGCCGAGAAACGCGACATCAATCTTCAGCTCGCCGTCCTGCAACAATTTAACCCGCCCGCCGTGTGAGTGGATTTGTACCGGTTCTTTCATCAGTCCGTGAGAAATGGCATCGGCCAGTTTGCCACGCATCCCGGAGGTATAAATACGGGTGATGACGCCGTTGCGGATAGGTTCGATCAGCGCATCGTTGCAGGTCATCAGCGAACTGGACGCCAGCGTGAGGTTTTTAAAACCGAGCTTCGCCAGTGTGGCGACGACGTTATTAATGACCTGATCACCTTCACGGAAAGCATGGTGGAAGGAAATGGTCATGCCGTCTTTCAGGCCGCTGCGGGCGATCGCCTGTTCCAGTGAATCGCAAAGTTTACGGTGCAGGCGGGCATCGGGATCGGAAAGATACGGCGTATTGCGGTGCGCGCCGTCAAAGGCAGTCAGATGCCTGAGCTGCGGATAAAGGCTGTGCAAAGTTTCAGTTAAATGACTCATTATCTTGATATTCCTGTGCAAAATTGAGGGCTAGCGACGGATGCCGGATGCACTGGCGCGTTCCAGTACCACCTGCGCATGGTTAATGATCGGGCCATCGATCATCTTGCCGTTGAGCGAAATTACGCCCAGACCCTTGCGCTCGCCTTCCTCTGCGGCGGCAATTACGCGGTGCGCATAGTCGACATCTTCCTGCGTCGGTGCGTAAGCGTTATGCAGCAGCTCAATCTGTCGCGGGTTGATCAGGGATTTGCCGTTAAAGCCCATCTTGCGGATCAGTTCCACTTCACGCAGGAAACCGGCCTCATCGTTGATGTCGGAATACACCACATCGAAGGCGTCAATTCCGGCGGCGCGTGCCGCGTGCAGCACGGCGCAACGGGCATAAAACAGTTCGGTACCGTCGCCGCGCTCGGTTTGCATGTCCATCACATAATCGAAAGCCGCCAGCGCGATGCCGATAAGACGCGGCGAGCAGCGGGCGATCGCCACGGCGTTAATCACACCAATGGCCGATTCGATGGCCGCCATAATTTTGGTGGAGCCACCTTCGCGACCGCAGTCTTTCTCGATGCGTTCGATATGCGCTTCCAGCTCAAAAATATCTTCCGGCGTATCGGTTTTGGGTAAGCGCACCACATCCACGCCCGCCCGCACCACGGCCTCGAGATCTTTAAGGCCAAAGGGGGTGCTGAGCTGATTGATGCGCACCACGGTTTCAATATCGCGATACATCGGGTGTTGCAGGGCATGAAATACCAGAATGCGTGCGGTATCTTTTTCGCGCAGCGAAACGGCATCTTCCAGATCAAACATGATGGAGTCAGGGCGATAGATAAATGCCGTGGATAACATGGCGGCGCTGGACCCCGGCAGGAACAGCATACTGCGGCGGAGTTTTTTCATCGTAATGTCTCCCAGTTAATCTCTTCAGCCTGTGCCGCACGCAGTACTGCACTTTGTACCCGGGCGCGGATCACACAATCCAGCGCACCTTTATCTTCGATAATCACCAAACCCGCGATGACGCCGAGTGCACTCAGCGTGTCATTCACTACACTGCGGATCTGGTCGCCAAATTGTTTGGCGACCTCGCTGCTGATTACCACATTCAGCTCACTGGCCGGGGCGATTTTTACCAGTAAATCGCTGGATTCAACCGTGCCTGCCAGCGCCTCCTTCACAATTTTCATCAATATTTCCTGCTGTTAACAAAGTGAGGGTGAAATAATAAGGACATCGTCATGCGCCGGTTCTGCGGGCGCAGTGGCGGAATAGTGTTGTTCAAGGTGTACATAAGTGCTGAGCGGAACAATGTCCCGGATGCGCGGTAACTGATGCGCCCGGAGCAGCGCACGCACTTCTGAGGCCGAAATGGCCCGGCCGCTGGCGTGACGTTTGCGCGGCAACTCAATCACCTTCAGCGGTGGCGACGTCAGGCGTGCGGGCGCTTCCAGCCAGTCATGCATGTCGCAGTTGTACTGATGGGTCACCGGACAGAAAGGCTCGCTGCCGACAAAACGGTGGGTAATGCCTAACGCCGGTGCGATGTACTGACGAAAAATCAGCAAATCCATCACGCTCCACGCCTGATTCACCAGCCCGGCGTCCTTGAGAAAATAGCCAGGAAAAGTTGCGCGGGAGATCAGGTATTCAGAACCGGCATGCACCGTCACGTTGGGCAGGTCCGCGACACCCAGACGGACCATTTCAAGACGTTCTTTAAACGGGAAATACGACACATCTTCGCTCACCACAAACACATGCAACCAGTCACAGGTTGCCGCTGCCTGTTCTGCCAGAAAGCGATGCCCGAGGGTGAACGGGTTGGCATTCATTACCACGGCACCGATGCGCTGGCCGCTGTGATGATGGCGTTGCAACCCGCGGCAATAATGGCTGATGCCCACCGGCGTGTTTTCCATCAGCACGGCAACGTCGTCCCATTGCACCAGCGGGTAAAATCCGCAGCCGCGAAAGCGCTGCAGATTCGATGGCCGCGTATAGAGAAATAAATGGAATTTGCCGCCGGACACCGCCAGATTTTCCACTTCACCCAGCAATCTGGCGCTGAGATTTTCCCCGCGCCAGTCGGCGGCCACGGCGACGCATTTGATAGTGTTGCTGACCAGACCGGCACAGCCGACCAGCCGGCGGCCGGAGCAGGCCACCACGAACTGCTCAATGTCGTCATCCATGCCTAACTGGCTTTGCTGCAACAGGGTGCGGATATCCTCCAGCATGCCTTCCGGCGGCTGGCTGACACTGATGACATGAAAGTCCGGTTGGTCACGGCTGAACATAATGCGTTCCTGATGTCGGCTGTAAGTCAAAGCGATGTTTAAAACGCCGGGCTGAATGCCCGGCCAGTTCGGTCAGTGTTAACCGGTTAGTGGGCTGCCTGGGCATGACTCACCTGACGGCTGGCGGCAACCTTCGTGTCTGCTGCGACGATCATATTGCTGAGATGACCAATCTTTTCGATTTCTACTTCGATACGGTCGCCGGGTTTCATAAACAGCGGCGGTACGCGCTTTTTACCCACGCCGCCCGGTGAGCCGGTAATGATCACGTCACCGGCACTCAGCGAGGTAAAGGTGCTGATGTACTCAATCAGTTCGGCGACTTTGTGGATCATGCTGCGGGTGTTGTCGTCCTGCACCATGTGGCCGTTCAGCCAGGTGCGGATCGCCAGGGTGTGCGGGTCGGGGATTTCATCGGCGGTGGTCATCCACGGTCCGAACGCACCGGTTTGCGGCCAGTTTTTACCGGCGGTAAACCAGGTGTGCTGCCAGTCACGGGCGGAGCCGTCCATATAACAGCTATATCCTGCGACATGAGTAAGTGCATCTTCGCGGGAGATATTTTCCCCCGCAGAACCGATAATCACCGCCAGTTCACCTTCGTAATCAAACTCGACAGAAAGGCTCGGTTTGATAACGGGAGAGGCATGGCCGGTTTGGGAATCGGCGAAGCGGACGAACAGCGTCGGGGCCGGATTATGCTGATCAAACTCTTTACGCTTTTCGGCGTAATTCATGCCGACACAGAGAATTTTTTCCGGATTCTGGATCACCGGCAGAAAAGTCAGGTCGTCGAAATCCACATCAGCGGGCAGGGCAGCCAGCGCCTGGGCCTGTGCCAGCGCATTGCCTGCCAGCAGGGCTTTGAGGTCGGGATAACGTTGCCCGAGATGACGGCCGAGGTCGATCATGCCGCGCTCTGTCGCGATGCCGTAGGACTTGCGTCCCTGATAGAGATAACTTGCCAGTTTCATAAAAATGTCCTGAATTAAAAAAGGGTTAGCCCGGCGTCAGACAAGGAAGTTGCCAAGCACCAGCAGGGAGACTGAAACATTGATGGCGCCGCCAATGCGCGTGGCAATTTGGGCAAACGGCATCAGTTGCATGCGGTTACCCGCTGTCAGAATGGCGACGTCACCGGTACCGCCCTGACCGCTCTGGCAGCACGAAACAATGGCCACATCAATCGGGTGCATGCCAATTTTCTTGCCGACGAAGAAGCCGGTGGCGACCAGCGCCGCAACGGTGCTGACAATGACCAGGAGATTAGAAATGGTGAATGCGGCGACCAGTTCATTCCACGGTGTGATGGCCACGCCGACGGCGAACAAAATCGGGTAGGTGACGGAAGTCTGGAAGAATTTGTACACCACCTGAGAGCCTTCCAGCAGGCGGGGTGAAACGCCGTGCGCCAGTTTCAGGCCAACGGCCGCAAACAGCATGCCGACCGGTGCAGGAAGACCAATCAGTTTGTGTAACAGCATGCCCACCATATACAGCAGAACGGCCAGCAGGGCGCCTGCCGCGATGGTGGTGACATCCGTTTTACCACCGGTGCCGCTCAGCTTGCTGCTGTCAGCGGTGGCATTTTTGGAGGACGGCATCAGCTGGCCTTCGCCGGTCAGATGCGGATAGCGTTTACCTAACTGGTTGAGCGAGCCGGAAATGACAATAGCGGTCAGGCTGCCCAGCATCACGATAGGCAGAATGCGACCCAGCGCCACGCCCTGATCCATATGCAGGATGGCTGCATAACCGATGGAAAGCGGGATCGCTCCTTCACCGACGCCACCGGCCATAATCGGCAGGATCAGGAAGAAGAAAATCTGAAAAGGTTCCATGCCCAGCGACAGACCCACGCCCATCCCGACCAGCATGCCGACCACTTCGCCACACAGCATCGGGAAGAAAATACGCATGAAACCCTGGATCAGCACTTTGCGATCCATGCTCATGATGCTGCCCACGATGATGCAACAAATGTAGAGATACAGAATGTTGGTGCTTTTATAGAACTTGGTGGTGGATTCCACCACGACATCCGGCAGCAGGCCGTAATAGACCAGCGCGGAAGGAATGAACGTGGCGCAAATCGCTGCCGCGCCCATCTTGCCGATGAAAGGAAGACGTTTGCCGAATTCGCCGCAGGCGAATCCAAAGAACGCCAGCGTGGCGACCATGACCACGATGTCGCTCGGCAGTTTGCCGTCGAGACAATCTATTGCGATAAGCAACCCCGCCATGGCAAACAGCGGCAACGGAATAATGCCGATTTTCCAGGTGTCGAGAATGTGCCACCATTTTTCTTTTAATGAGAGCTGTTTTGCGGAAGAAACTCCCGCGGGAACAGAATAAGTGTCGTCGGTTGTACTCATGATGAATCCCCTGTGTCAATTTGTGCAGGGAGTGTAAGAGGAATAATAACCGGTAATATGTGAAGTGCCGCAAATTAGACAGGGTATTTTAAAGGAGCGAAAGGTTTTTATGGTTTTAATTAATTTAAAAACGCGTGATGCGTTTATTTTCTCGTGGTTTTTATGGTGTTATTTGTAATTATAATATTACTGTTAATTTATCGTGAAATAGCTGTTGTGAATTATGTGTTGTGCCGTCAGAGGCTTGCGGTGCCTGAAGGTGTTCTGCGGCATGCCTCGCAACTTTGATCCTTCATTCTGACGGAAATACCGGAGAATGATAATCTTCACATACTGTTTGTTAATATCACGGTCTGGCGATAGGTTCTCCGATGCGGTTCCGTCCTTCTTTTCAGATAAAGCTTTTTGTTTATCTTGTTCTGTTATTTATGGCGCTTTTTTCGCTGACAGGTGTTTATTACTATCACGATATAGAACGTCAGTTATATGAAGATATGGGTATTCGTGCAAAAGTTCAGGCAGAGGAAATTGCACTTATTCCCTCATTAATTACCGCAGTTGAAAATAAGGACATTTCAGCAATTAACAGTTTAATGAGGAATATTTCTGCTCACAGCGATGCCAGTTATATGGTGATCGGCGATGGTAAAGCGATACATCTGTTTCATTCGATTTATGCTGACCGCGTCGGAAAAACGCTGGTCGGAGGGGACAACGAAGAAGTGCTGGCGGGTAAAAGCACCACCACCATCCGGCTGGGTGGGATCGGGCTGTCGCTGCGCAGTAAAGCACCGATCGTGAACGCGCAAGGCAAGGTGATGGGTATCGTTTCTGTCGGCTATCTCACCAGCCACATCAACAGCCTGACCGTTGAAAAAGCCATCCGCATTTTACTGGCGGCCGCTACCTTGCTGCTGGCGTTGTTTACCTTTTCATGGTTTTTTTCACGTTCGATTAAACGACAGATGTTTGCGCTGGAGCCCCGGGAAATCGGCCTGCTGGTGCGTCAGCAAAAGGCGCTGATGGAGTCGATTTACGAAGGGGTGATCGCCATTGATGCGCACTCCCGCGTGGCGGTCATCAACCAGGCGGCCAAAAAGCTGCTCAACCTTGACGTGCCGTCCCGTGAACTGCGTGGTCAGCCGCTCAGGCAGGTGATTGCGCCGGTCAGTTTCTTTGACCCGCAGGTCATGCTGAAAAAAGACATTCACGATGAAATCTGTCTGTTCAATAACCTGACCGTGATTGCCAGTCGGGTGCGGATCATGCTGGAAGACCAGCTTCAGGGCTGGGTGATCACTTTTCGCGATTGCAGCGATATCGACCGGCTCAGCATCCAGCTAAGTCAGGTGCAGCGCTATGCCGATAACCTGCGGGTGATGCGGCATGAACAGCTCAACTGGACGGCAACGCTCGCTGGCCTGCTGCATATGGGACGCTACGACGAGGCGATTCGTTATATCGAGGCCCAGTCTGAAAGTGCGCAGGAATTGCTGGATTTCGTTTCAGAGCGGTTCTGCTCGCCAAGGTTGTGCGGTTTATTACTCGGAAAATATGCCCGTGCACGGGAAAAAGGTGTTGAGCTCACATTCGATCCTGCCTGTGAATTAACGTATCTGCCTGCTGCGCTCAGTGAAACTGAACTGATGTCGATCATCGGCAACCTGCTGGATAACGCCATCGAAGCCACGTTACTGCGCGGCAGTGATGCCGGGCCGGTTGAAGTGTATGTCGTTTCCGGCACGGATGAGCTGGTGATTGAAGTCGCTGACCACGGCATCGGGATTGCGCAGGAGCGGCGCGAACAGATTTTTGCGCTGGGGGTGACATCCAAAACGCAAGGCGATCACGGGCTGGGACTGCATCTGGTTGCCAGCTATGTCAGCCATGCGGGCGGAACCATTGAAGTGTCCGATAATCCGCCGAGCGGCGCTGTTTTCTCGGTCTTTATTCCGGTGTGCTGCCCTGAAGAAAAGGGTGGTTTTATGCCGGTAATCCCCGACCAGAAGAACTGGAAGAGAGCAAATGATGCAAGCTGAAATGATTGACGTAATGATTGTTGAAGATGAAAACCAGCTGGCACAACTGTATGCCGAACTGATTGATAATCACCGCTGGTTGCGACTGGTGGGTGTCGCATCCACGCTGCATGAAGCGAAAGTGCTTATCGAAGAAAAGCGTCCGCAACTGCTGTTGCTGGATAACTATTTGCCTGACGGTCAGGGGATTTCACTGATTGAAGATGACCTGCTGAAGAGAACACCCTGTTCGGTGATTTTTATCACCGCCGCCAGCGACATGAATACCTGCAGTCAGGCGATCCGCTGTGGTGCTTTTGATTACATCCTCAAACCGGTGTCGTGGAACAGGCTGCAACAATCGCTGGATCGCTTTATCCAGTTCAGCCAGACACAGCGGACCTGGAAAGTGGTGGATCAGCAAAACGTAGACAGCCTTTATCAGCTCCAGGCGAAGGATTTCACGCCGAAAGCGGGTAATAAAGGCATCGAGGAAAACACGCTGAATCTGGTGGAAGGCATCTTTATGCAGGATGCCGGACGCTGCTATTCAGTGGATGAAGTCGTCAGCGAAACGGGGTTGAGTAAAACCACTGCCCGCCGCTATCTCGAACACTGTGTGCAGAAAGGCGATTTGAAAGTCGACATGCTCTACGGGAAAATCGGCCATCCCCGCCGGATGTACCGGCGGGCATAACCGCAGTAAGTCATGCTGTCCTTTTGGCCTTCGGGTATTTCCACAACCAGCGGCCGCTGGCCATACGCCAGTAGAAAAACAGGCCGCGCACGATCCAGTCGAGGAACATCCCCAGCCAGATGCCGACTACGCCGAAGCCCAGGACGATCCCGAGGAAATAGCCCACCACAATACGGCAGCCCCACATCCCGAGCATAGAAACGTACATGGTAAAGCGGGCATCACGCGCGCCTTTCAGGCCCGCAGGCAATACCCACGAGGCAGCCCAGAAAGGCATAAAGGCGGCGTTCAGCCAGATAAGGATTTTGACGACGTCGATAACATCCTGTTCGTTGGTGTAAAACCGTGCCAGCAAACCGGCAAATGGCACTGAAAGGAAGGCCAGAACACACAGCCCGAAGGTGGAAAGCCAGAAAATATGGCGCAACTGGCGCTCAGATTGGGCAATTTGCCCTTTGCCCAGACGTGTTCCCACGATAATGGTCGAGGCAGAACCCAGCGCGTTGCCCGGCAGGTTGATCAGCGCCGCAATCGAGAAGGCGATAAAGTTACCGGCAATCACATTGGTGCCCATGCCTGCGACAAAAACCTGCGTCAGTAATTTACCGCCGTTAAACAATACCGATTCGATACTGGCCGGAATACCGATGCCTAAGACTTCGCGCAGAATGTTGGTATTGAGCGGCAGAAAATAGCTTTTCAGCGAGATTTTCAGGGACGGATTGAAACCAATCATCAGCACGAAAATGACGGCCACCGCGCCGATATAACGTGAAATGGTCAGCCCCAGTCCGGCACCGATAAAGCCCAGACCGTGCCAGCCGAAACAACCATAGATCAGCACACTGCTGATCACCAGATTGAGGATGTTCATCCCGCCGTTAAGTAACATCGGGATTTTGGTGTTACCCGCACCACGCAAAGCACCGGAACCGATCAGGGCAATGGCTGCCGCCGGATAGCTCCAGCTGCTCATTTGCAGGTAAGACAGCGCCAGTTCTTTTACCTCCGGCTCGGCATTGCCGGCGATCATGTCGACAATTACATGTCCGGAAAATTGCAGAAGTATCGCCAGCAGTACGGCAAAAACGGTCATGATCGCCAGTGACTGACGTGCTGCCGCACGGGCGCGCTCGTGGTCGAGTTTACCGAGGCTGAACGCCACGACGACGGTGGTACCAAGATCGACAGCGGCGAAGAATGAAATCACCACCATATTGAAACTGTCGGCCAGACCCACGCCTGCCATTGCTTCCTTGCCCAGCCAGCTGACCAGAAAAGTACTCAGTACGCCCATCAGCAGTACGCAGGCATTTTCGAAGAAAATAGGGACAGCGAGGGGCGTTATTTCGCGCCAGAACAACGTACGGTAAGAACGCCGTTTCGGATACCAGGGCGTGCGCTCGATGGCTTTGCGCAAAGAGACGATGACGTTTTGCAAGAGAATTCCAGTGTGGAAGAAAGTAGAACAGCGTTTTAATTTATGATGGTAAAAGACTCTGCATTATGCAAAGTCTTTTTTAGGAAATCCTTAATTCCCCGCCATATTTCGTGCCGCAGATGGGGGGGCTGCGGTTAATAACCCGAATCACTGACTTAATGTCAGCTCACCGGGATTATCAAACTTGCCGCCTGCCTGCAACACGAACTCTTTTAGGGGAATCAGAGTGGTTATCAGCGGAAAGGGGGTTCGTTAAAGGTACGCAATTTGCGTGAATGCAGATGATCGCCCTCAGCGCGCAACAGGTCGATGGCACAGATACCAATTTGCAGATGTTCTGAGATGGCGCCTTCGTAGAATTTGTTTGCCTGACCCGGCAGTTTGATTTCACCGTGCAACGGCTTATCCGATACGCACAGCAGCGTGCCGTAAGGCACCCGGAAGCGGTATCCCTGCGCGGCGATGGTTGCACTTTCCATATCGACGGCGACGGCGCGGCTGAGATTAAAACGCAATGCCGAGGCGGAATAACGCAATTCCCAGTTACGGTCATCGGTAGTCACCACCGTGCCGGTACGCAGGCGTTGCTTGACCAGCTCACCCGGCATGCCGCTCATCATTTTGGTCGCGTCATACAAGGCACGTTGCACTTCAGCAATGCTTGGGATCGGGATATCCGGCGGCAGTACGGCATCCAGTACATGGTCGTCACGTAAATAAGCGTGCGCCAGAACGTAATCACCGATCGACTGTGTTTCACGTAATCCGCCGCAGTGACCAATCATCAGCCAGACATGGGGACGCAGCACCGCCAGATGGTCACAAATGGTTTTGGCGTTGGCAGGGCCGACGCCGATGTTCACCAGTGTAATCCCCGCACCGTCGCGGGCAATCAGATGATAGGCGGGCATCTGGTGTTTTTTCCAGGCCAGATCAGACACTGCCTGCTCAGGGTTTTGCGTTTCTGCCGTGATAAATACACTGCCCGCGCAGGCCAGTGCTTCATACGGGCTTTCCGGATCGGCAATTTGCGCACACGCCCAGCTGACAAACTCATCGACGTATCGGGTGTAGTTGGTGAATAGCACATATGGCTGAAAATGTTCGGTGAGCGTGCCGGTGTAATGGCGCAGGCGTGCCAGCGAGAAATCAGCGCGCAGCGCATTGAAATGCGACAGCGGGAAAGTGTCACCGGGATAATGCAGGCCGTCTGCGGTTTCATCGCCTATCTGCGACAGTTCTGTGGTCGGGAAATGCTTCGCCAGCCCGGCGCTCATCGACCGGTCAAGCGTCAGATCCGAGCCGTCAATCACATACGAATAAGGGATCTCCTGCTGTGACGGCACCACTTCAATCACCGCATCATATTCCTCTTCCAGCAGGGAAAGCTGTTCCAGCAGATAATCACGGAACAGCTCAGGATGCGTGATGGTGTTGGCATAACGGCCCGGATGCGAAAAACGGCCATAAGCGCGGGTCGGGTTTTTGGCTGGCGTCACGCCATCCCAGCTGACCCGCAGTTCCGGATAAACAAACAGCCCGGCAGCACGCGCTGTGATATCAGGCAACGTACCCTGAACGATGAAATCTTTAATCGCATCCCGCAGGGCGGCCACAGAGTCGTTGTACATCTTTTCGAGCTTCTCAATCGCCTGTGAGGGGGTGAGGGACTTGTTATCCATACGCTTTTCCTTTGGGCTTCGTTTATGGTCATTCATTCTAAATATGGCTTGTCTGCACGGTGTCGCCAATGTTTTATTAGGGTACAAGAGCCGGATGGTGCTTTTATGAACGAACAGGGGGAAGTGAATGATTCGGGTATGGGGCAGAAAAACGTCGTCAAATGTGCAGGCGCTGATGTGGTGTATCGGGGAATTAGGGCTGGAGTATGAGCGGTTTGACATCGGCCATAAATACGGGGGGAATGACACCCCGGAATTTCTGGCGATGAACCCCAATGGCACGGTTCCTGTGATCCGCGATGGTGAAGGCCAGCCGCTGTGGGAAACCGGCGCCATCCTGCGTTATCTGGCAGGAAAATACGGTGCTGATGAATTCTGGCCGCAGGATCCTGAACGGCGAGCCGAAACCGATAAATGGACGGAATGGGCAAAAATCAGCGTAGCGATGAATTTCACTACGCCGGTGTTCTGGATGGTGGTGAGAACGGCGGCTAAAGATCAGGATCATCAGGCATTAGAAAAATCATTGCAGAATCTGAACAAGAAGCTGGCGATTGCCGAAGCGCAGATTGCCCGGCATGGCTACCTTGCCGGAAGCGCATTCACACTGGCCGATATTCAGTTTGGACACAGTTTGTATCGCTATTTCGATATTGCCATTGAACGGCCGTCCTTCCCGGCTATTGAACACTATTATGAAAAACTCACACAGCGTCCGGCATTTGCGGAACATGTGATGATCTCTTACGAGGAGCTGCGGGTGGTCTAAATCTGTTTCAGGTGCAAAAAAGCCCGCTTAATATTTTTAAGCGGGCTTTTCTACATGGCCGGCGGTTCAGCGCGGCGCAGGTGTCTTCATAAACATCGCCGTCAGCGCAGAAAGCAAACAGCCAGCCATCAGATAAATGGCGACGGAATGCCATTCACCGCCGGAGAAATTCAGCAATGCGGCGGCAATAAACGGTGTAAATCCGCCGCCCACGACGCTGGCGACCTGATAACCGACACCCGCACCGCTGTAGCGGTAACCTGCACCAAACATTTCCGTGAACATCGGTTGCTGGACGCAGACCACCATATCGTGAGCGATATTTGCCAGCAGCAGCGAGAAGATCACCACCCCGGCAATGGAGCGGGCTTCCAGCGCCATAAAGAACGGGAAGGCGCTCATCGCGCCGACGAGTGCGCCGGTAATGTAAATGCGGCGACGGCCGAAACGGTCTGCCAGCCAGGCGAATAACGGGATCGTCAGGCAACTGATACCGCCGACCAGCAGCCCGATATTCAGAAACAGCTCACGCGACATCCCCAGATTATGCGTCGAGTAGTTAAGGGCGAACGCCGTGACAATGTACATCGTCAGCAGTTCGCACAGGCGCAGGAGGATGATTTTCAAAAATGCGCCGGGATGGCGCAACAGCGCTTCAAATACCGGTAGCCGCTTTTTTGCTGCTTTGGGGAGCTTTTCCTGAGCACGTTCGAACTCGACCGACTCTTCCATGCCATTGCGCACCCATAGCGCGCCCAGCACCAGCACCACACTGAACAAAAATGGCAAACGCCAGCCCCAGCTGAGGAACTGCGCATCAGTGGTCAGGCTGCTGATCAGTGACACCAGTCCGGTCGCCAGCAACAGGCCGACGCCGTATCCCATCTGTATCCCGCTGCTGTAGAACGCCTTTTTACCGGAAGGTGCACTTTCCACCGCCAGCAGTGCCGCGCCACCCCATTCGCCGCCCACGGCAAATCCCTGAATGGCGCGCAAGGTGACCAGCAGCGCCGGAGCCCACCAGCCAATCGTCGCGAAAGAGGGAAGAATACCGATGCACGCGGTGGCAATGCCCATGATCCAGACGGTCATCATCAGCATCCGCTTACGACCCAGGCGATCGCCGAAATGTCCGAAGACAATGCCGCCGAGCGGGCGGAAGAGAAAGCCGACGCCGAAAGTAGCAAATGCGGCGAGTGTGCCCATTGCCGGGTCGATTTGCGGAAAAAATTCGCTGTTAAACACTAATGCTGCGGTGATGCCGTAGAGCAAAAAATCAAACCAGTCTACGACTGCGCCGACGAAACTGCCCCAGGCAGCCCGGCGGGCACGGTGATATGAAGGTATCTCCTCATCGGGGTGGGGGGCGGTGAGCATGGAGTCCATAATTGTCCTGTCTGTTCGTCAGATTTCTAAAATTTTTCGTTATTAAAATCGGTTAAAGGCCGTTTACCTGGCTGGAACGCAGCAAAATAAAAACCGCTACTGAGACTACAGCGTCAAACGTCAGGTTAAAAACGCTTTTGCAAAGCGGGAGGGCAATTTAATGCAGGGAATGTGCCGGGCGGGGTGTTAAAAAGGATTTCGCTTTCAGAACGGGCTGGCATGGCGGGCTTCGATCCGTTCTCCGCTGACGGGATGAACAAAATGCAGTTCACTGGCGTGCAGCATCAGTCGCGGAGTCTGTTCCGTGCCCGGCAGCAGGCGTCCGCCATACAAATCACAGCCCAAAATCGGGTGGCCCAGATACTGACAGTGAATGCGAAGCTGATGAGTGCGCCCGGTTTGCGGAGTCAGCAGTACCCGCGTCAGTGGCAGTAATTCGCCGTTTTCCTGCTCACGATAAAAGCGCTCAACCACCTGATAGCCGGAGCGGGCGGGCTTGCCGTGGACGGCGCAAATTGACATCAGGGGAAACAGTGCAGGGTCTTTGGCGATCGGCGCGTCTGTCACTCCCTCGTTATGTTGCAGATGCCCGCAAAGCAATGCGCTGTACACTTTGGTCACCGTGCGCTGGCTGAATTGATGGCAGAGGGCGGCATTGATAGCCTTATTACGCGCAATCACCATCAGCCCGGACGTGCCGAAATCCAGACGGTGAACCAGCGTACAGCCGGGAAATATCTTTACCAGCCGGTGATGTACGGAATCCAGATTTTGCGGGTTTTTCCCCGAGAGGCTGAGCAGTCCGGTGGGTTTATTGATAAGCACCAGATGCTCGTCCTGATACAGCGTCTCGATCTGGCCATGGCACGGCGGGGCAATAAAAGTATCGATAATCGCAGACATCAGGATACCCGGATGAAGAGTGGGAGCGGATGATAACGAATTTTAAACCGGCTGGCGAATCGGTAAGGTTCGCCAGGGTGAGACAGGTCGCTGATGTTGTCGGTGTGGCTAATTTTAGTCTGCAATTCTCTGGTCAATAAACGAGATAATTCAAGTATCCAGATGGGGTTGCATCAGTTTCTCAAACCATGCATGAAAAACAGCCAGTCTCCGGGATCGCTGGCGGCGATGTGGATAGAGCAGTGATACCGGCATAGACGCTGCACGGTAATCTGGCAGGACCTCAGTCAGTTCCCCTGAATCCAGAAGATGCTGAACATCGAAGCGGGGGATTTGGATCAGCCCAAGGCCTGCAAGGCAGCAGGCGATATAACTTTCTGCATTGTTAACCCCAACCTGGTGGGGGACGCTGACACTGTGTATATGTCCGTCCTTTGACTGATACTGCCAGGGTAACTCTTTACCCGTTCTTGATGAAATATAACCGATGGCCAGATGCTCCCCGACGAGATCGTCCGGCTGGGAGGGCAGGCCATGTTCGCTCAGATATGCAGGGCTGGCGCAGTTGATCAGGGTTATGTGACCCAGGGAGCGTACGACTAAACTGCTGTCATGCAATACGCCCACACGGATAGCGCAATCCACGCCGTCCTGTACCAAATCGATAGCCCTGTCCGATGACCCCAGAACCAGCTGTAAATGGGGGTGGCACCGCAATAACTCTGGCAGGGCCGGGGCAATCAGGCGACGGGCAATGCGGCTGGGGACATCGATGGTCAGCTTCCCTGAGGCCTGGCGCTGGCTGAGCTGAAATGACTGGTCGATATCCTCTACTTCTGCCAGTAAAGGGCGCACCCGTTCGAGCAATTGCTCGCCGTCGGTAGTCAGCCGCACTGTGCGGGTGGTGCGATGCAACAGCCTCACGCCCAGTTGCGATTCTAATTGCTGGATGGCGGCAGAAACGGAGGCTCGCGGCACAGAGAGTGCGCTGGCGGCCCGAACAAAGCTTCCCATTTCTGCGACCTGCGTGAATACGCGATATTGGTTGAACCTGTCCATCTTTAATATCTCGTTGTTATACCTGACAAAGGAAATTCGCTATTGCTCTTTGTCTGCGGCAGGGACGGGGATATTCCAGGGCCTTCAGCATATCACCCATCCTTTTTACAGTCCGATATTCAGATGTCATCGGTTATTTGGTGGTATAGCCGCCGTTGATCAGAATAGTCTGGCCGGTGATCCACCAGCCATCGCTCACCAGATGGCGAATGAAAGGCACCACGTCTTCAATATCGGTCAGGCCTGTTTTGCTGAAAGGAGAGAGTGCTGCTGCAGTTTTATGATATGCCACCGCGTCAGCGCCTTCAGCAGGATAAAAGAAAGGGGTATCCATCGGACCCGGCCCTACCGCCGTGACCGAAATACCGCGCGCGCCAAACTCTTTGGACGCTGCCCGTGTGTAATGCTCCACCGGGGCTTTCGTGCCTGCATACGCGGCGTAAAACGGGGTAAAGGCACCCAGAAGTGAGGTGACTACCGTGCAGATTTTACCGTTGTCGTTGAGATTTTTACCGGCTTCTTTGAGGAAAAAGAAAGCCGTTTTCGAGTTAACGGATGTCATCTCGTCGTATTCAGTTTCGCTTATTTCCGCCATGGGTTTTTTGAGGACTTTGCCCACGGTGTTGATAGCGATATCCGGCTTGCCAACGGCGGCGATGGTGTCAGCAAAGAGTTTTTCGACGGCTGCAGCGGTCGTCAAATCTGCCTGCAATGCCACCGCCCTGGCTCCGGCGGCTTCGATGGCGGCCAGCGTTTCATCAGCATCTGCTTTTGAGGAGGCGCTGTTGTAATGAATGGCGATGGCTTTCGCCCCCTGAGCGGCTAAATCGCGGGCGATCAAACCGCCGAGATTTTTAGCACCGCCTGCGATGATCACAACTTTGCCTTTAACAGAATGGTCTGCCATGGTGTGCTCCTTAGGTATTTGTCAGAAAGTTGAGTCTAGACATTAATCCCGTGAAAATAAGCACTCCAACGCTGAATAGACAATCCAGAAAATCAGTCTAATTCACTACCCGATAAGGCTCCTGAACGCTTTCTGCGGACAATTCTCAGGCCTGTGATATTTTCCATTCTTTTAAAAGCGGCTGATCATATTCATCTGCTTTTACTGTGGTTTTTTTACTGATTCACGAAGGAGTAACGGACTTTCAACGGCCACAGTATTCTTATGACACTCACCGTTAATAATATGAAGCGCACTAAGGCGTCCTATCTCGTAATGGGGTAATTGCACGGTCGAGAGGGGGGGTAAGAATAGATCGCCAATACCCACCATATTATCGTAGCCAAGCACCGCAACATCATCAGGGATCCTTAAGCCCTGTGACAGCAGCGTCTGATAGACCATAAATGCGATACGATCGTTTCCACATACCACTGAATCGAATTGAGGTTTGCCCTGGTTGATATGGGCCAAAAGCATGTCGGGAATATCGTGATAATGCTCATCGCCATATTCCATGTAATGGTGGTCGAGCGTATCAGGAGCTATACCGGCTTGCGTGCATGCCTGCTCCAGCCCTTTGCGGCGTCTGACAGTCGCAAGATGGTTGGCAGGCAAATGTAAGCAGAGCGGGCGACGATAGCCTGCAGATAAAAGTGCCCGCACCGCAACATACTGTCCATATTCATCATCGGGAATATAACTCGCTACCTGCTGATGCAGGCTTTCACAGTTGGCCAGCACACAGGGGAGGTTTAACAACTTTCCGGGCAGCGGTACCTGCCGCAATCCCATGGTGGTATAGATAATGCCATCCGGGCGATGTGAGAGAAGCAGATCAACGATTTTTTCCGGGCTGTCATCGGAAAACATGTTAACCACAAAGCTGTTCCAGCCATGCGCACGTGCGGTTTCTTCGATGGAGAGTGTGATTTCCACTGAAAAGGGGGTGGTCACAGTATCAAGTGCCAGCACACCGATGGTTTTTGCAATCGCGTGAGCGCCACGTATTTTTTTTGCTGATAAATCGGGCACGTAATTAGTGGCGTCGATAGCGGACTGTACGCGAGCCAGGGTCTCCGGCTTCAGGCGTTCCGGGGAGTTTAATGCCCTGGAAACCGTCATCAGCGACACGTTTGCCAGTTTTGCCACATCTTTCAGGGATGCCATTCTTCTCGCTCCAAACTTGTCACTACGCGACAGGCTATAAAACTAACTTGCTGATGTAAAAGGATCATACGTGATTTTGGACTGCGTGTGTCGTTTGCTGTAAACCCGAAAAGTTGATCATGATCTCACACTGATAATGTTAACGTTAACTTTTGTGATTAACATCTAGAATCGCCGTAAAACGGCATGCGTTTTATTTTATGTTAACGTTATCATTTGCGCTCCACCTCAGCATGAGATTGCCATGATGAAAACCCGTCATTCTCACAGTTATCTGATACTCAGCGCTTTATTGTTCTTTTTCTTTGTGACCTGGTCCTCTACAGGGTCGTTGCTCTCGATCTGGCTACATCAGGAAGTGGGTCTGAAAGCAGGGGACACCGGGATCATTTTTTCCGTGATGTCGCTTTCCACGCTGTTTGTGCAAATTTGTTATGGTTTTATTCAGGATAAACTCGGTCTGCGTAAGAACCTGCTCTGGTTTATCACGGCATTGTTGATCTTTTCCGGTCCGGCCTATCTGCTGTTTGGACATCTTCTGAAAATTAATGTCTTTCTGGGCAGTTTTTTTGGCGGGATCTATATCGGCCTGACCTTCAATGGCGGTATTGGTGTACTTGAATCCTACACCGAGCGTGTTGCCCGCCAGAGCCAGTTTGAATTCGGAAAAGCAAGAATGTGGGGATCGCTGGGTTGGGCTGTCGCCACGTTTTTCGCCGGGTTACTGTTTAATATCAACCCGAAACTGAACTTCGCGGTCGCCAGTTGTTCTGGTCTGATCTTCTTTATGCTTTTGATGCGGTTACGCGTCTCCTCGGCACCGCACGCGATGCAGGAAGCCGTGTCAGGCGGCAAAGTCACCCTTGAGGACGCATTACGCCTGCTGACCCTGCCGCGCTTCTGGGCTCTGGTATTCTTTGTGGTCGGCACCTGTATTTACGGCGTCTACGATCAGCAGTTCCCGGTCTATTTTTCCTCACAGTTCCCGACGCAACATGAAGGGAATGCCATGTACGGTTATCTTAATTCGTTTCAGGTGTTCCTGGAGGCCGCAGGCATGTTCTGTGCGCCGTGGCTGGTCAATCGTATCGGTGCCAAAAATGGTCTGATTTTCGCCGGAATGGTGATGGCGATGCGCATGGTCGCTTCCGGTTTAGTGGAAGGCCCGCTGCTTATCTCCATTACTAAGCTGCTGCATGCCGTCGAACTCCCGGTACTGTTAATCGCTATCTTCAAATACAACAGTCTTAACTTCGATAAACGACTCTCATCCACGCTCTATCTGGTGGGCTTTGCCTGTACGAGCTCAGTGATAGCCACCGTGTTGTCCCCCCTCGCCGGCTACAGCTACGAAAAATATGGATTTGCCCAGTCCTACCTGGTTATGGGGCTGATGGTGTTCTGTATCACCTTTATTTCTATTTTCTTGTTGCGCTCAGGTAAGCCTTCTAGGGATCCACAGATACCGCAACTTTCTACTATCTGATTGAAAAGAGAGAAAACGATGACGTATACAATTGCTCATGCTGAACAGGAACTTCAGGCTAAGCACGGGAGGGTAAATCTGCGCTGGTACCCGCGCTATCACCTGGCCGCGAGGGCTGGCTGGATTAACGATCCTAATGGCCTGATCTGGTTTGAGGGTTGGTATCACGCTTTTTATCAGCATCATCCGTATTCCACCCAGTGGGGACCGATGCACTGGGGACATGCGCGGAGCAAAGATTTGCTTCACTGGGAGCACTTGCCCGTTGCACTGGCCCCGGAAGGACCGGAAGACAAAGACGGCTGTTTTTCGGGTTCGGCGGTGGTGGATGGCGATACCCTGGCGCTGATTTACACCGGGCATAAATTTCACGGCGACGCCGGTAATGACGAAAACCTTTATCAGGTGCAGTGCCTGGCAACCAGTGGCGATGGTATTCACTTTAAACGTGAGGGGATCATTATCGATACCCCGGCGGACTTGCATCATTTCCGCGACCCTAAGGTCTGGCGCGAAGGGGATAGCTGGTACATGGTCGTCGGTGCGCGCGTTGGCGATACCGGGCAAATACGGTTGTATCGTTCAGCCGACCTGCGTCAGTGGCAGGATGAAGGGATCCTGGATGAGGCAGAAGCCGGTATGGGCTTTATGTGGGAGTGCCCTGATTTCTTTACCCTTAATGGTAAACGCGTCCTGATGTTTTCTCCGCAGGGGATAGCCGCGCAGGGTTTTGAGAACCGTAATCTGTTCCAGAGCGGTTATCTGGTGGGGGACTGGCAGCCCGGCGAGCCGTTTGTTCGTACAGGAGAATTTATTGAAATGGATCACGGGCACGACTTCTATGCCCCGCAGAGTTTCCTGACGCCGGATGGCCGCCGCATCGTGATTGGCTGGCTGGCTATGTGGGAGTCGCCGATGCCGGAGCAACAGGACGGCTGGGCCGGGATGCTGTCTCTGCCGCGTGAGCTGAGTCTTGATGAGAACAATCGTCTGCAGATGCGTCCCGCGAAAGAGGTGGAAGCCCTGCGTCAGGCCTGGTTCCCGTGGCCTGTCAGTACCTTGAAAAATCAGCAGATCCTGATGGCGGAAAAAGGGGAGTCGATGGAAGTTGCGCTTCACTGGGATGGCGCACGCAGTGATGCGGAGCAGTATGGACTTAGCCTGGGGGACGGTTTACGTGTCTATGTTGATACCCAGATGCAGCGTCTGGTGCTGGAACGCCGCTATCCGCAGTACGGATTATGTGGCACGCGCAGCGTACCGTTAGTGCCCGGCGCTCCTCTGGCTTTACGTGTGTTTATCGACAGCTCATCCGTCGAGGTATTTGTTAATGACGGCCAGGCCTGCCTCAGTAGCCGGATATATCCTGATGCCGGTCACCGAGAATTAAATTTATTTGCCTGGCATGGAACGGCAACATTATCCGATGCCGGAGCCTGGCAGCTGGAATAAATTCTGTTCAGCGTCGCGAATAACCCGTCTTTGATGATGGGCGGGTTATTACTGCGTTTATCTTCGGGCTGTATTTATACAAAAAATGACACACTAATATCAATAATAAGAAGGTCTTTTCCGATGAATAAAATCTGGGTCGGATGTATGTTGACGTCTGTATGTACCTCAGTAGCCAATGCACAGGATACGCTTTCCCTCGAACAACGGCTGGAACAAATGGAGCAGCGGCTGAAAGTCACCGAGCAACGCGCTGCGGGTGCGGAGGCAGAAATTCGCGCACTCAGGCAGGAGAAGCAATTATCCTCCGTGGTAAACAATACACCCGCAGTTCCCGCGACTCCCGCTATTCAGCTCAGCGGGAATAGTAATATTAAATTTTACGGGGACGTTGAATTTAATATGGACGGTGCCAGCCGCACGGGTAGCCTGACGTCGGTAAAAACCAGTACAAATAAAAACTGGGCGCCCGGAGATAAAGAACGCTGGGATATGAATGGTCGTATTCTTCTGGGGTTTGATGGTCTGCGAAACGGGGTTAATGGAAAATATGCCGGATTCACTGTTCAGCCACTGGCTGATATAAACGGAAAAATGAATCTCGACGATGCGGCATTTTTCTTTGGTCAGCAGGATGACTGGAAAATTAAAATAGGTCGCTTCGAGGCCTGGGATATGTTCCCGCTGAATCAGGATACGTTCATTGAGTATTCCGGTAATACCGCCAACGATCTCTACAGTGACGGTTACGGTTATATCTACATGATGAAAGAGGGGCGCGGGCGCAGCAGCAGCGGTGGCAATTTCCTGCTCAGTAAGACACTCGATAACTGGTATTTCGAACTCAACACGCTTATAGAGGATGGCAGTTCGCTATTTGTCGACAATAACTATCACGGCAATGCGTTAGATAACCGTAAAAATGTGGTTTATGCCCGCCCGGTCGTGGCCTGGCAATCCGGCGCGTGGTCGGTTGCCGCCGCTGTCGAAAGCAACCTGGTGAACAATGCCTATGGATATCAGGATACTCAGGGTGTTTGGGTAGACCAGTCGGGCCGGACCGGTTACGGCATGACGATGAGCTGGAACACGCTTAAAACCGATGCAGAAAACGGTGCGGTTGTTAACCTGAGTACGGCTTATCTCGACGCCGCTGACGAAAAAGATTTCAGCGCAGGCATAAATGCCTTATGGCACCGCGTGGAACTGGGTTACATCTATGCGCACAACAATATCGACAAGTTCAATATGGCCGGGGTAGCCAGTGACTGTGACAGCGACTGCGCGATTCTGGCGCCGGGAAAATATGACATTCACACCATCCATTCCTCATGGCACCTGCCTGATATCATGGATATGCCTGACTTCAATATTTATCTTGGGGCTTATGCCTCCTGGCTGGAATCGCCGTCGGTAAAAACCGGTAATACGGATGACCGTTATGGTGCCCGTGTGCGTTTTAAATATCTTTTCTAAACAGCACCAGCCCGGGAATGTGCGCTTATTTTTCTGTGATCACACATATATTTTTTCAGTTTAAGAGGACATCCAGAATATGCCGGAAATGACCGCCGAATTGCGGAGGGGATAACGTCAAAAAGACGCAATAGTATGAGAAAATATAAAACAAAATAATTGAAACCAGCGTTGCGATATCTCCTTTCATGTGTTCTGCCTTTATTATCAGAAAGGTTGTGACTTTGTGTTTTTGGGCCTATGAAAAAGTCGCCGTTCGGGACGACTTTTCATAGGTTCATGTTCATTGCATCAGAAGGTATAAAGCACACCCAAATTGTAAGTCGTGCCGCCGCGCTTAACGACAATCGGGCTGTTACCGGCTTTGTCGTCCAGCCAGGTGTAATCGGCACTGATAACGCCGCCCCAGTGGGACGTGAACTGATGGCTCCAGGTCAGGCTGCTGTCCACGCCATAGAAACCCCCGGCCGACTGATAAGGCGCGAAGTCAGTGCGGTCGCTTTGTTCGCGGCTCACACCATAAAAGGTATTCATATAGCGCCGGTCGCCAAAGAGCGCTGCCGACTGAAGTGCAACAGTGTCAGTGTCGTTTTGCAGCGGCAGTACCGTGACGGAAGTCTGATAATGCACACCTTGCCCGTCCGTCAGTGGCAGGGTGGCTTTGCCTTCAAAAGACAGCCACGGCGTTGCAGACCAGCCCACCGCGAGCGCGGTATTCATGGTCGCATCGATATTCCCCATGCCTTTGAGCTTATTCGAGCCATCCCGCCAGGTGGAATTTTTGTCTGTCCGCCCGAGGCTGTATCCCAGCGTATGTTCCAGATACAGGCCGTTATCCGCCTGCAGGTCATAACCCACGCCTTTGAGCGAATCGAAGAAAAAGGCGCCATCGCGCGCCTGAATGACCGGCCCGACCAGCCAGTGGCGCTGATCGGAACCGCTGTAGCGCGGCGCGCTTTGTGCACCCATGCCGACGGTAAACGTCGGCGCAGAGGGCGTGTTGTCGGCCATTGCCTGCAGCACTGTGGCGGACAGGCTGAAACAGGTCATCTGCAGCATTAGTTTTCTGGATGTCATTGTGATTCCTCATCACCTAAACGTTGGTTCGTAGCGGATTGCAGCCGCGTCTGAAACCCGAAGTATGAAGAGGCAGTGTCAATAAACTGTCGGGGAATTATGAAGAAACCGTCAAGATGACCTGTATGGAGACCAGGCAGATGCTGATTATTGAAGACGACGATGCGGTGGACGTTGCCGATGTTGATTTACATGCTGCACGTCCGCTGTCACTGCGCCGGTCAGCCATCTTGCAAAAAAGTGCGCATCTTGACGGTTTCTTGATGAAATATTACGGGAATCTGGACAGTGATTGGATTGAATAGCGACATCTCAATTCAGGAAGACTGTCATGGCTGTTACCTTCACCGATTATGCGCGTCACGCCGTTCGCCATTTATCCGCTACCGGTCGGATGCTTCCCTTCATTCCCGCCGCCTGTCTGATCATCGTTGCTATTGTGCTGACAGGTTGTGGTGACAAAGCCCATAAACAAGCGCCCTCTGTCAGGCCGGTGCGTACCATTTCCGCACCGCCTCCTGTTGCTTTGAGTTCCCTGATTCAAACGGGTGAAATACGCGCCCATGAAGAGGTGACGCTCGGGTTCCGGCTGGACGGGCGCATTCTGACGCGGCAGGCTGAGGTGGGGGATCGTGTGATCGCCGGTCAGGTTCTCGCCACGCAAGAAAGCGAGACCAGCCGCAACCAGTTCAGCAGTGCGCAGGCTGATCTGAACAGTGCCCGCGCGGCAGAGCAGGTTGCGGCGCTCAGTCTCAGGCGTATGCAGTTACTGATGCCTTCCGGGGCTATCGCACGCTCGCAGCTTGATAGTGCGCAAGCTGACTGGCAGGCTGCCCGCGCGAAGCGTCAGAGCAGTGAAGATGCGCTCAAAAATGCGCAGGAAAACGTGTCCTGGACAAAACTCACGGCTCCGGCTGACGGCGTGATTACCCAGGTCAGCGCGTCGGCAGGACAAGTGGTCAGTGCCGGACAGTCTGTGATCACCCTGGCCAGTGGCAGCCTGCGTGATGCCGTATTTGATGTGGCCGATCCCCAGTCTGTTCCTCAGCAAGCTGACAGCCTGTTTACTATATCGTTACTTTCGGCCCCTTCCGTGGTTGCGCAGGGGCATTTCCGCGACGTCAGCCCGCAGGCCGACCCGCAAACCCGCACCTGGCGCCTTCGCATCACCCTCGATAACCCGCCACCGGCCATGGCACTCGGTGCCAGTGTTCAACTGACACTTAACGCGTCAGGTCCGCGTCTGATTGCATTGCCTGCTTCTGCGCTGACCCGATCCGGTGATAAACCGGCGGTTTTTGTTGTTGATGAGAAAACGCTGACGCTGCATTTACGACCCGTGGTTATTGGGCGTTACAGTACCTCTGAAATATTCCTGTCTGCCGGTGTACAGCCTGACGAAAGGGTGGTCATTGCCGGTGTGAGTAAACTTCGCGAAGGTGAAAAAGTCATGTCCGGGGAGGACAGCGAATGAAACCGTCTTCCCCGGTCGGGGCCTTCAATCTTTCAGCCTGGGCGCTGAATCATCAGTCACTGATTGCCTTTTTTATGCTGCTGTTAATGGCGGCGGGTGTCATCAGCTATGAGCAACTCCCCCGTAATGAAGATCCGGCGTTTACCATTAAAACTGCCGTGGTGTCCGCGAGCTGGCCGGGGGCAAGCGTGGAGGATACGGTTAATCTGGTCACCGATACGCTGGAGAAAAAACTGCAGGAAACGCCTTATCTTGATTTTGTGCAAAGTGAAACGCGTGCAGGGCAATCGGTTATTTTTGTGAATCTTCGCGATAACACGCCACCTGCAGAGGTTGCGGGTATCTGGTATCAGGTGCGCAAAAAGATGCAGGATATCGCGCCGTCACTGCCAGCAGGTGTGCAGGGTCCCTCGGTGGATGACGAATTTGATGACACCTTTGGCACCATTTATGGCTTTACTGCGGAAGGTTTCACGCCGCGTGAGCTTCGTGACAAGGTCGATGATATCAGCCGCAGTCTGATGTCGCTGCCGGATATGGGAAAAGCCAGCCTGCTGGGCGTCCAGGAGGAGAATATTGTTCTCGAATTTTCACCGGCACAACTGGCGGGAATGGGGCTGGATCTCCGGCAAATCACCGATGCACTGAAGGCTCAAAATGCGGTAGAACCTTCGGGGGTCTTGCGAAGCGATCGTGAAAACATTGCCCTGCGTGTGAGCGGCGCACTGACGTCAGAGCAAAGTTTACGTGCCGTGACGCTGCATATTAGCGGGCGCTACATTCCGCTGACGGATATCGCGACCATTAGCCGCCAGGATGCAGAGCCCCCGTCACCGGCATTTCGGGTCAACGGTCAGCCCGCGATCGGTCTCGCCATTTCCATGGCTTCTACAGGCAACATGCTTTCTTTTGGCAAGGCGCTGAGTGACCGGATGGCCGTGATTAGCGCACAGCTCCCGCACGGCATTGAAATGGTTAAAGTCGCGGATCAGTCGGCCGTAGTATCGCAGGCGGTAAGCGGCTTTATCCGTGTATTGATTGAGGCTGTGGTTATTGTGCTGGCGGTGTCCTTCGTCTCATTAGGCACCCGTGCCGGGCTGGTGGTAGCAGCGGCGATCCCCATCGTGCTGGCGATGACGTTTATCGGCATGATGCTTGCCGGCATCGGGTTACAACGTATTTCGTTGGGGGCGTTAATCATCGCCCTGGGTTTGCTGGTGGATGATGCCATGATCACCGTCGAGGCGATGGTCTCCCGAATTGAGGCCGGTGATTCTAAATGGCGGGCGGCAACTTACGCATTTGAAACGACTGCTTTCCCGATGCTGACCGGCACGCTGGTGATGATAGCGGGCTTTATTCCGGTAGGCTTTGCCGCCTCAAGTGCGGGAGAGTATTGCTATTCTCTCTTCGCCGTGGTGCTGATTGCGCTTTTATGTTCCTGGGTAGTGGCCATTCTGTTTTCACCGCTGATCGGAACCTGGCTGTTACCTGAGAAACTGGCGTCACACGCTGAAAAACAGGGCAGACTGATGCGTTTCTATCAGCGTCTGCTGAATCAGGTTTTGCAAAGACGCGTGGCGACTCTCAGTTTCGCCTGCCTTTTGTTAGGGCTTGCCGCTTATGCGACCACGTTTATGCAGGGCGAATTTTTCCCGGCGTCCGATCGCCCGGAACTGCTGGTCAGCCTTACGCTTCCCGGTAACGCTTCGCAAAGCGACACGGCACGCCGGGCGGAGAGGCTGGAGCACGCCCTGAAAGACAATCCGAACGTAGATCATTTTTCTACCTACGTGGGGTCAGGCGCGGTGCGGTTTTACCTGCCCATGGACGTGTTACTGGATGATGAGAACACGGCACAACTGGTTGTTGTCGCCAAAAGTCTGGAGGACAGGGATAAGTTACGTGCGCAACTGGACACTATTTTGGCCCGGGATTTCAGTGATATCACGACGCGCGTTTCGCCGCTGGAACTGGGGCCGCCGGTCGGCTGGCCGGTAAAATATCGCGTCAGCGGACCGGATTATGCGAAGGTCAGGCAGATTGCGCAGCACCTCGCCAGCGTTCTCGGAAACAGTCCCCGGACCCGCGAAGTTAATCTGACCGCCGGTGAACCTGAGCGGGTCATCACGTTACAGGTGAATCAGACCGCAGCACGGGCGGCGGGTGTTTCTTCCGAAAGTCTCGCCACGTTGCTCAACACTGTCTGGTCTGGCAGCGTTGTCACCACCGTCAGGGATAAAAACCGGCTGATTGACGTTGTTCTGCGCGGG
This sequence comes from Rahnella sp. RcJ3, assembly GCF_009498575.1. Taxonomy (NCBI): domain Bacteria; kingdom Pseudomonadati; phylum Pseudomonadota; class Gammaproteobacteria; order Enterobacterales; family Yersiniaceae; genus Rahnella; species Rahnella sp. RcJ3. The sequence goes on along the minus strand of NZ_QSNX01000003.1, from coordinate 89,958 downwards.
AATAAGCGCGAACGTCAGGATTTGACCACGCTGTCCGGGCTGATGATCACCACGGCAAGCGGGCAGAAAATCCCCCTGAGTCAGGTGGCGACGCCGGTCTGGGGAGTTGATGACCCGGTTATCTGGCGTCGGCAGCGCCTGCCGTTTATCACGGTACAGACGGATTTAGCTGCAGGTCTGCGGGCAGAGGCTGTTTCTCAACAACTCTCTCCTCTGGTCTCACGTATCAGGGCAAGCTTACCGCCGGAATATACGATAGAGGAGGGCGGTGTGGTAGACGAGTCGGACAAAGGCAACAGCTCGGTATTCGCGGTGTTGCCGGTCACACTGTTTGTTATGCTGATCCTGCTGATGGTCCAGTTGCAGCGCTTCTCCCGCATGCTTCTCGCGTTGTTCATGGCGCCATTCGGACTGATTGGCATTGTGCTGGCGATGTTGCCGACGGGTACGCCGATGGGATTTGTTGCGTTGCTCGGCATCATCGCATTAGCAGGCATGATTATCCGCAATGCGGTGATCCTCATCAGTGAAGTGGACAATAACGTCAGGGAGGGGCTTGACCGCGATGAAGCCATCAAAGCTGCGGCACAACACCGTTCCCGGCCCATATTGCTCACGGCGTGCGCTGCCATACTGGGAATGATCCCGATTGCTGAGCAGGTTTTCTGGGGGCCGATGGCCTATGCGATTATCGGCGGGCTGATCGTTGCCACTTTCGTCACGCTGACTGTTTTGCCTGCTGCGCTGAGTCTTATTATGCAGTTCGAAAATAATCGCGTTAATCAAAAGGTCAGTTAGCGATCTCTCGTGAGATAAGACATTAGTGCTATTTAAACAAGCAAATGCTTGTTTAATTGGTGAGGGATCGGATAGGTTAGTTATCCACTCACTTCACTACGGGGCGAAAACATGCCTATTTTGCATACAGAGCATGGCGATATCGATTATCAGGATATCGGTACGGGTGACACAACGCTGTTCCTTATGCCAGGCTGGTGCCAGCCAAAAACTGTCTTCAAGGACTTCTCTGAACTGGCCGCTGCTTTTTTCCGTGTTGTCATTATTGACTGGCGTGGTCATGGAAAATCATCGACCGATGGCAAGGATTTTGACGGTGCGGCGTTATTAACAGACGCTTTGACACTCATTGACCATCTCGGTCTGACCCGCGTAGTACCGGTTTCCGTTGCACATGCCAGCTGGATAGCGGTTGATTTGGCCGAAAGTTTGAAAGAACGTGTGCCTGCGGTGATATTCCTTGACTGGATCATGAATCATCCTGCAACGGCGTTTTTCACTTCAATCAACGAGATGCAGCATGAAGAACGCTGGCAGTCTGCACGGAACCAGCTGTACGAATTTTGGCTGGCAGGAAGCGAGTCACCCACCATGATCCATCATTTCAAAACCGAAATGTCTGAATCCAGCTACCCGTTGTGGCGACTTGCAGGGCAGGTGATCGCCGATGCCTATCAGACATACGGTTCGCCACTCCAGCGCCTTGAAAAACTCAAAAATCCACCGAAGGCTACCCATATCTATTCCCTCGACAGAAACGACGAATACCTTGCTTTACAACAGCGTTTCGCTATGGCGCATGATTTTTTTGAGGTGAAACGTTTGGAGAATGCCAGAACTCACCTGGCCGTGCTTGAAAGGCCGGGAGATGTATTGGCAGGGATTTTGGAATCAATATAAATCTTTAATCGTTCAGTCAGCGGGGAGGCCGGTGCCGTTTTAATCCAGTTGCACTGCCTTTCCGCAAAGCGTATGCGGAAAGGCAGATCACCTCATTAATTTAAAATAATATTCTTCATCGGCGGGATATACCCATAATCAAACACGCGTTCTACAAATGAACGGTTTCCGGTCAGGACAATTTTTACGGTAGGAGCCTCTGTCCCGCCAATACGATAATTACCGTCGGTGGTCGGAACGTTATCAATAAAAGATGTCACCATGCCATTGGGCATTACGCAGTGCGAGTAAGTCTGGAAGGGCTGAGAAGGTGGATTACCTAATACCAAACCGGAGCCGTTCATCGGAGAATAAGGGCCGGTAAGGCGATCACTCAGGAAACCGTAAACACCATCAGGCCCCGTCAGACCCTCCGCATAGGTAAACTTATGACTGATCGTGAACAGGTAATATTTTCCATCCTGGAAGACAAAATGAGGGCGTTCGGTTTGATCATTGACGCCGACAGCGGTGACCAGAGGAGGGAGAATTTCCCATTCATCTCCTGAAAGATCTTTGGCGACGGCCATACCAATACAGCCCGCCTGGTATCTTGCATTGCCCACATCACGATGGTCCGGCGGAAGGGTACCCATTTCCTGTTTGCCAATGACGTGAGAACCCCGCTCACCCGCCACGTTACCTTCAAACACCATGTAGAGTTTACCGTCATGAGGATCGATAAACGGGCTTGGATCCCTGAAGTTCCAGTATGGATTCTGGCTTTCAGTCTGGTAATACACGCCGTCGGCTGAAAATAATGATTTAACCTCGTTGAAACCGGCCAGTGTTACGCCTTCTTCTGAGGTCAGCACTTTGCCTCTCACTTTTGCAATGGTCGCACCTGGCGTGACACAGGTATAATAAAGATCAATCTCGCCGTCTTCATTGAGCAAAATTGGCGTCCCTGCCCATTCGCGGGTCGTAGGGGAAACACCTTCAGCCATTACACGGCCACCAAAAATCCAATCCTTACCCGTACGGGAATACCAGTAACAAATTTTGGCGCGCCCGTGGCGATTATTCCAGTCACTGGTAATATCATAATTTCCGTCTGCATCGAGATATTCTGAATTATTGTTATTACGCTGCGCTGTCAGCGTGAAAATAACGGACCATCCGTCGACAGAAACCACCGTGCCGTCTAATGACCGAAGCGGCATCGTATCCCAAATGAATACTTCATCACTCATAACCGGAAAATCGGCGCTAACAACAGGCTGTGTGGTGGTCGGGTCATTTTCGTTGACCTTCAGAGCATCAGCACGTGTCCAGATTGTCGGTTTATAATTTAAATTTGTCATGCAAATATCCTTTAATTAAATAGATGTTAATACTGTTTGACGTTTGAAGTCGTGAGAATATTGGCATGATCAAAAAGGGCATGCACTCAATGAGTGTTGTGCCATTATTTATACATTATTTATATAAAACCCCGGGATATGTATTTGCGGGAAGAAAATTGCATCGTTGATGACCTGTTATTTGTTAAGCCTGAAAAAATTCGTTAATAGTGGAAATAATGCGCTATTTTGAACTTTGATTAATTACTCTTATTTCGAGACAGAAATAAACATTACAACCTTCACAGCCGGTCAGAGGCTCAACGGGAGGATTGAATATGATGGCGCCGGATACGCTGTTTACGGCAGGCCACAAGTGCGGTGAGAGCCAGCAATAAAACTGAAGAGCCCAGTACCGGCTGGCTGAAACCAAACTCTGCACTTATGAAGTTGGCAAAAACAGCCGCGCTGCCTATCTGCATAAAACCAATCATTCCGGAGGCCGTGGCGGCATGACCATGCCCGCTGCTGATTGCCCCGGATATTGCCAGTGAAAGGCTGGAGCCGTTTGCCAGACTGACCAGGCACATAGGAAGCAAAATAGATAAAATCCCTTTTTCTGCCGTAAACATTACTGTGGCATAAGCCAGACCACCCAGCACAAAACACATGATGCCGGCAGTAACAATGCGATCATATTGCCAGAAGTTTAAAAGCCGTTTCGTTAACACATTGGCACCGATAATACCTGCCGTTAAGGGAATATAGAGCCATCCTCGCGCCTCCTCACTCATCCCGAGCTGCGCAAATAAAAAAGGAGACTGAGTCAGATAAATAAACCATGCACTGTAGATGCAACAGACGATAAGCGTATAACGCCAGAACCCCGTATCGCCGCAAATAACGCTAAATCCTGAAAACGGCGAGGCCGTAGCAGAGATATTTTCAGGTCGCGTCTCGCGCATGAAAATGATCATCAGCGTGGTAGCCATGCCGAAAATGGCGACGAAAATGAAATCCGTATGCCACCCAAATGTGGCGGCGAGATGTCCACCTATCATTGGTGCTATTGCAGGTGACAATGAGACCAGTGGATAGATGACCGAGTAGACCCTGGCAGAAATGGCTTTATTACAGGTATCCGCGATCAGCGTGCGACCAATGACGAGACCAGCCGCTGCACCTGCCCCTTGCAGCAGGCGAAAGAGCAGAAAAGAAGAATAGCTCTCAGCAATTGCACATCCCAGCGATCCGCCAATGTAAATCGCAATGCCAGCGAGCAGTACGGGTTTTCGTCCAAAGCGATCTGCAAGAGGACCGTAAAAAAGCTGGCATATGGCCAGTGCCAGTAAATAGGCTGAAATGGTCTGAGATATCCGCGATGGATCCACCGCAAATTCGCGTGCCATATCTGGCATCGCCGGAAGATAAATATCGGACGCGATGAGACCGAACGCGCTCAGCATAGCAACGGTAATAATAAAAGAGAGTCGAGGCATAAAATTTCCGGTGTTGAAAAGGGTTATCAGCAGAAGAAGTGCGTAGCTTAACGTCTGTTTCATCCTGCTTAAATGCATTATCATGCAGGCAATACCTGCAAAAATGCAGCATGAGGAACGATGAACTGGGATGATGTCCGGATTTTCCTGGCGGTATACCGCGCAGGTACTTTACGCAGCGCGGCTGAGCAGCTTTCAGTTGATCAGACTACCGTAGGCCGCAGACTCAATACGCTTGAAAAATTATTGGGGAGTAAACTATTTTTAAAAAGCCGTCAGGGCTGGGTTCTGACCGCTGGCGGGCGAAAAATACTCTCGCTTGCAGAAGAGATTGAGCGCCTGACGGTCAGCTTTGAACGTCGCGGCTCCGGGGATGATGACCGGCTTGAAGGAGAAGTGCATGTGACTGCCACTGACTCGCTGGCCATTGATTTTGTTTTACCGGCAATCGAGCGCGTACAGCATAACTTTCCCAATATTCGGGTAAATCTGACCACCACCACACGCCTGCTGGATATCGGCCGACGCGAAGCGGATATAGCGGTACGCACCATTCGGCCAGAACAGCCGGATTTGATTACCCGTAAACTGGCCTCCAGGGAGGTGGGACTTTTTGCGACGCATAAGTATATTGACAGGTTTGGCATACCAGAACCCGGCAAAGGCTTTGACGGGCACCGTATCGCGCTTTACCAGTCAGGCATTACGCGCTCTCAGGATGGACTGCTGGCAGGAGAACCGAGACATAAAGGGCGCGTAGTGGCAGAGCTGGACTCCAGCATGATGTTAGCAACGTTTATTCGCGCAGGGCTGGCCCTGGGTGAGCTGCCAGATTATCTTGCGAAAATGTACCCGGAACTTATCCGCCTGTGGCCAGAAAGAACGCGTAAAAGCCCTTATGAGGTCTGGCTGGTTATGCATCAGGATCTGTCGCACACTGCAAGAGTCAGGGCAGTGATGAATACCCTTGCTGAAGAGTTCGACCGTTATTAAAGTAAGTTTGATATGTTAAGTCATTCCAATTTATTGCTGGTTTAAGGTTTCTGCATGAATATAAATACACGAATCGCCCACCCGGTAGATGCCAGCCTGTTGCGCAGCCTGGCTTTCAATATATATCCGGCGCACTTCAGACATATGTGGTTGTCAGAGCGCGAAATGAATACGTATCTGGAAAGTGAATTCTCTTTGTCCGCACTCAATGACGGACTAAGGGATCCAAAAGTTTGCTGGTTTCTGGCGCAAAACGATAAACCGGTTGGATTTGCCAAACTCACGTGGATCAATACGATTCCGGGAACGGCTATTTCTGGGGTATCGCTTGACCGGCTTTATCTTGCACCGGAAGCGACGGGTAAACACTTTGGAAAAGAAATATTTAAAGAAATCGTTACAGCTGCGCAAAAGCAAGATAAGAAATTTTTGTGGCTTTCGGTGAGAGAGAAAAACGATCGCGCTCGTAAATTCTATGAAGCTTCAGGCATGCGACACATAACTGATACTGAATTCAGAACGGAATCACAGATAAGTAAGTTGCACATCATGGGCATGGAAATTTAGACGCAATATGTCGGCCTGCCACTGGCTAACATAACAAGACCTGGTCATCTCTTCGCTCATCGTTGCCTGAAGGCCCGCGGGCTTTTCTATGCCTTGTGGCGTAAGGCATCAGCGACCAGTGAAAATGCGGGTGAGGGTTGCTTACGGCTGGGATAATACAGGTAATAGCCGGGAAATGGCTGGCACCACGGTTCAAGCACGCGTATCAGGCGCCCCTCCTCAATATGTGATTCAAACTCTTCTTCCGGCAGAAAAGCAATGCCAAGCCCGGCTAATGCCGCGTCCACCATGTGTGCTGTCGTATTAAACGTCAGTTGCCCGGTAACCCGGACATTTACCGGGCCTTCTTCATTGTCGAACTCCCAGACGTAAAGTCCCCCTGACGTCGCTTGCCGCATATTAATGCAGTTGTGCTGGAGAAGGTCGTGTGGCGTCTGCGGCATCGTATGGGTAGCAAAATACTCAGGCGATGCGACCGCAGCCATTTGCAACTTCGGGCTAATCGGTATCGCTATCATATCCTTATCGATGGTGTCACCCAGACGGACGCCCGCGTCAAACCTGTCGGCGACGATGTTGCGAAAACCGTGGTTAGCATCAAACTCCAGTCGGATATCCGGATAGTGTTTCAGCAGAGGCGATAATTTGGGCAACAGTATGGTTTTCAGAACATGGGGGCCGCAGGTGATGCGAACAGTTCCTGCGGGTTTATCACGCATCTCAGTCAGCATGTCTAACTCGGCGAGTATGCCATCAACATGATCGCCTATGGTCAGTAGCAACCGTTCTCCGGCAGAGGTCGGCGATACGCTACGGGTTGTACGCGTCAGCAGGCGAATTTGCATATCCTCTTCAAGTGCCGAAATCGCCTGGCTCAGTGCGGATTGGGTGACGCCCAGCTTGGCAGCGGCGCGGGTGAAGCTGCTTTCACGGGCAACCGTAATAAAATAAAGAAGATCGTTCAGGTTGCGTTTCATAAAGTTCTTCCCGCCTTATTAATAAGTAATGCTTATAAGCCCATTCAGTATCCATTAGCTAGTAATGATGCACACCGCGTGTAAAATTTTCAACAAGAGCTTATTCCGCGAGGGAAGATTAACGCTCTTATTTTTTCATCTTTATTTCACGTTTTATTTTTTACGTTATTTCTGCGAATAGCGTTCAGCGTGTGTGCAAATAACCCTGGATTATTGGGAATTACTATTTATGTCCGCATTGCCGAGTCATACAAAACGTCAAAAAGAGCACGCTTACTGGAGCGGGGTTTTCGCGATGACGTTATGCGTCTTTGCGCTCATCGCTTCGGAATTTATGCCTGTGAGCTTGCTGACGCCGATATCAGCCGATTTAGGTGTCAGTGAGGGACGCGTGGGGCAGGGGATCGCGATTTCCGGTCTGTTTGCGGTACTGACCAGTCTCTCCATTTCTGCTCTGGCCGGAACACTCAACCGCAAGGTATTGCTGCTGAGCATGACGTTGCTGATGGCCGTTTCCGGTGCAATTATCGCGCTGGCACCCGGTTATCTGATTTACATGGTGGGCCGCGCATTAATTGGTATCGCGATCGGAGGATTCTGGTCACTTTCTGCCGCTACGGCTATTCGCCTGGTTCCGGCGCATCGGGTTCCCCGTGCACTGGCTATTTTTAACGGCGGTAACGCGCTGGCAACCGTTATAGCCGCTCCGCTGGGGAGTTATCTCGGGTCTGTCATCGGCTGGCGCGGGGCGTTCTTTTGCATCGTTCCGGTGGCGGTCATTGCCTTTATATGGCAGTGGTTCAGCCTGCCTGCAATGACCACGGAGAAAGCCGATAAGAGGACTGCCAATGTTTTTCGTCTTTTTGCTAACCCGCTTGTGGCCGCTGGCCTTACCGCCTGCGGATTGTTCTTTATGGGGCAGTTTTCCTTATTCACCTATTTGCGCCCGTTCCTCGAGACAGTCACGCAGGTAAATATCACCACGCTGTCGCTCATTTTGCTGACCATCGGTATGGCAGGCTTTATCGGCACCCTGGTGATTGGCACGTTTTTGAAGACCGCCTTTTATCCCACACTTATCACCATTCCCTTGCTGATGGCTGCAATCGCCGGGGCGCTGATCGCTTTTGGAAACAGTGTATGGATCGTTGCGCCGTTGCTGGGGTTGTGGGGATTAATCGCCACGGCGGCCCCCACCGGATGGTGGACATGGATTGCCAGAACCCTGCCGGAAGATGCGGAGGCGGGCGGAGGTCTTATGGTCGCCATCGTGCAACTGTCAATCGCTATGGGCTCCACTCTCGGGGGTTTTGCCTTTGACCATAGTGGTTATCAAAGCACTTTTCTCATCAGTGTCATTTTACTCGTCATCGCGGCTGCCCTGGCTTTATTAACGTCACGTAAAGATATCCATCCAACCCACTGAGGATTCATCAATGAAAGTATTTACCCTGCTGTTAGGGCTGTTAATCAGCTCATTTGCTGCGACAGGAGCCGATATGTCTAACGGAGCAGATAACTTTTACCAAAGCGATAGGGTCACCCGGCAAAAAGTGACCTTTAAAAACCAGTATCAAATGAAAGTCGTCGGTAATTTGTTTATACCGAAAGGGATGAAGCAAAACGTGCAGCATCCCGCTATTGTCATTGGTCATCCGATGGGGGCGGTGAAAGAACAAAGCTCAAATTTGTATGCCCAGAAACTGGCGGAACAAGGGTTCGTGACGCTGGCGATTGATCTTTCCTTCTGGGGGGAGAGTGACGGCAAACCCGGTCATCTGATTTCCCCTGAAATCTATGCGGATGACTTTAGTGCTGCAGTCGATTATCTCAGCACTCAGCCTTATGTTGATCCGCAGAGAATTGGTGCACTGGGTATCTGTGGTAGCGGCAGCTTCGTTATCAGTGCAGCCAAAATTGACCCGAGAATGAAGGCCATTGCCACCGTCAGCATGTATGACATGGGGTCTGTGTTCCGTCATGGTCTTAATCATTCCGTGACGCCTGAACAGCGCAAAGCGTTTATTAAGTCGGCTACAGAACAACGGCTGGTCGAGTTTAAAGGCGGCGATATTGCCTATATTCCCGGAACCGTGAACAAGCTCGATGATTCAACCTCTGCGGTTCAGCGGGAATTCTTCGATTTCTATCGCACATCACGGGGGGGTTATACGCCACAGGGCGAGAAAGAAGAGCTGACAACAAAACCGATGCTGAGCAGCATAGGGAAGTTTATGAACTTCTATCCGTTCAATGATATCGAAACGATTTCTCCGCGCCCGATGCTTTTCATCACCGGCGACCAGGCGCATTCGAAGGAATTCAGCGAAGATGCCTACAAACGTGCCGGACAGCCGAAAGAGTTGTATATCGTCCCGGGTGCTGGCCATGTCGATTTGTATGACCGTACCGATTTGATCCCTTTCGCCAAGCTGGCGTCATTCTTTAAAACTCACCTCAGTTAAACGCCAAAGCCACATCCTGCCGGGTGTGGCTGCTCTTCCGGAGGTCATGTGAAATATTTACTCACGAGCCTGCTTTGGGTGTGCGCTTTTGCAAGCCATGCCGACACCACACTGCGTAAGGATAACGTCATGAAGGCGAGAATGATCATTAATGGCCAACCATTTGAAGTCAGAATTCACGACAATCCGGCGGCTAAATCCTTTGTTAATATGTTACCTCTGCAACTCGAAATGACTGAGTTAAATGGTAACGAGAAATTTGCCGAACTGCCTCATAGCTTGCCTTCCAGCCCGGTGCAGCCGGGGACCCTTCATGCCGGTGATCTCATGTTGTACGGAACGCAAACGTTGGTTTTATTCTATGCCTCATTTGACTCTTCATATCGCTACACCCCCATCGGGAACGTTGTAAATCCCGGGACACTCCCCGCGATGGGGGATACAGATAAAATAGAGGTAGAGTTCAGCAGACAGTAATACAACGATATTGATATCGCAGGAAGTTTCTGCATGCACGCTTTGCCGTCGTCTATTGAGAAACAGAGCGTAGCGGTGCCCCCGCGCGCAGTCCCGCCATCACCATGTCTATGAGCCAGGTTAAAGGGAACGCAAATTCCTTTGCCAGATCGCATGAGCCCCGGTCAATAAATGCGTCAATCAGCGCGTTACCCACAGTGAGGGTCTTCCACTCTCTGAATTGAAGCCGGCGTTTGTGGGGGAGTTCATGTTGATGGGAGGGAAGGGGTTGGGCGTATTGACTGTCAACCGGAAGGCACGAGCCGTATTTTTATGAAAAAAGCATTATAGAATGCGTAAAGGCCCCGTCATCTCAGGCAGTAATTGTTCGATTACAGTGATAATGCTTCTGACCCTCTGCGGGATAAAGCGGGCGTCCGGGTAGACCGCATAGAGGAAGCGATCAGCTAACCTGTAGGCGGGTAATACCGGAACCAGCGTACCGGCTTGCAAAGCCCTGGCCGCGAGCGGTAGCTGCATGCCACCGATACCCATGCCTGACTCTATCGCCTGTAACAGCGCTTCACTGGTATTAGCCCGGAACACGGTATTAACTTTGATGTCGATAGTTTCACTATCAGAAACTAACCGTAGTGGTGCCTCCGGCGCGATGCCGCTGAATCGCACATGTGGATGTGCCGCCAGCTCACTCACAGAATGAACCGGTTTAAAACAGGGGGCGGCAAAAAGCGCCGTTTCAATACGTGCCAGCACGCGCGCCGCATGCGTTTGCGGAGGCTCATGGGTCAAGCGCAGCGCGACATCCACCCCTTCAGTGACAAGATCGGCGATGCGGTCATCAAGTGAAAGCGTAAGGTGCAATCCTGAGTTCATTTTCTGAAGCGTCAGCAGATGGGGTAAAAAGAGCTGGCCCAGCCCGCTCGGCAATTGCACATGAACCCTGCCATGCCAGTGGTGATCGGCAGGGTTCAGACGCCTTTCTGCTTCCCGCATGGCCTCCAGCAAAAGCTGCATATCACGCCGGTAACTTTCTCCCTGCTCAGTAAGCGCCATCACACGCGTTGTACGATGCAGCAATACCACACCGAGCTCCTCCTCAAGTGCGGCAATCTGCTGACTGACCGCAGATTGCTTCATACCGCTCTGGCGGGCGGCTGCAGAAAAAGAGCCTGCTTGTGCTACGCGCAGAAAGGTGGCAATGGCATTGAGCTTATTATTCATTTAATGATTCTGCTTATAAGTGCCATCAGTTTCATGGGATATGTGTGAAAAAAATAATATATCACACTGTATCTGTCACCTTCTCTGGAGAAACACCATGAATAAGACGCAGCAACAAAAGGTCGCGCTGGTCGCCGGCGCCAGCGGTATTGTCGGCAGCCAGCTTGTCAAAACACTTCTGCAAAATGAGTGGGAGGTTATCGGGCTGAGCCGCAATGCATTATCTCACCCTGATAATATTCAGGTTGTAAACGTCGATTTACTGGATGCGCAAAACAGCGCGCAGGCACTGCAACCACTCAGCCGCATCACCCATATTTTTTACAGCGCCTGGGTGAACGCCGCGAACTGGACAGAAATGGTTGAACCGAACGTCACCATGTTGCGCAATCTGGTCAGTAACATTGAGAAAACGGCACCCCTCCAGATTGTAAGCCTGATGCAAGGATACAAAGTTTATGGCGCACATCTTGGACCGTTCAAAACCCCGGCGCGTGAAAGCGATCCCGCCATACCCGGCGCAGAATTTAACGCGGCTCAGCTCACATGGCTCAGCCATTTTCAGCGTGGGAAAACGTGGCACTGGAATGCAATCAGGCCGGGTGTGGTTGGCAGCGCGGTGCCCGGCAATGCCATGAATCTTGCAATGAGCATCGCACTGTATGCGTCGCTGTGTAAGGCTCAGGATTTACCTCTCCGCTTTCCCGGTTCAGAACAAACCTGGCATAGCATCGTTGATCATACTGACGCCGGGTTGCTGGCAGAGGCGACATTGTGGGCTGCAACCTCGCCTGCGGCAGAGAACCAGGCTTTCAACGTGAATAACGGTGACATCTGGCGCTGGAGCGAGCTCTGGCCGCATATCGCGCGCTGGTTTGAGCTGGAATACGCACCGCCGGTCCGGCTGTCATTTCATCAGTTGTTTAAGGACTACCGCACGACATGGCGTGAACTTGCCGGGCAGCGGTTGATGGAAACTGACATTTTACAGCTGAACGACGGGAGTTTTGCAGATTTTGTGTTTGGTTGGGATTACGACATGTTTGGTGATGGCAGCAAGCTGCGCCGGGCAGGCTTTACCCGTATGCAGGCCACCCACGAAATGTTTTTCAGCCTGTTCACGCAACTGAGAGCGGCACGCATTATCCCCTGACAAAGCACCGGGCAGCATATTTCAGATTAAGCTGCCTATTGCTCCTGCCAGAGGCTCTACGAATTCGTCATAATGACGATCAACAATTTCCGGAAGACGTACACCCTCAGTCAAAGACAAGCGCAGCATTTGCTGGATTTTTTTGTCCTTTGATATTTTCTCAAAGGCAAAGAGAAGCCGCTGACGCAGGCGTTCAGCGCAAGTGCCTTTGAATGAGTCAGACATGCTCAACACATCACGGTAGGGTTGGGAATGGTGATGAGCCATCGCTATGCTAACGGTGCGACGGACTACCTGAATGTGCTGGATGCGCAGCGGACATTATTCTCTGCGCAACAGTCTCTGATTCAGAGCAGACTTTCGCAGCAAAACAGTCTTATTACCCTTTACAAGGCCTTGGGAGGAGGGTAGGAGCGTGGAGCTGTAGACTAGCGGACCCTGCCATGTACGGCTGTTTACGTGCAGGCTAAGTTTATTGCGCACTTCGCCTGCATATTCATAAGTCCGGATCAAACGGACTTAATGGGTTCCAATGCATTAAAATCATGAACGAAGTTTTTCAATAATCTTTCGAATTCGACGCGGTCATTGTCCGGCCAGCTATTGAAGATGTCGTTATAAATGAGTGCTCGCGTGTGATCGATTTTATCGGTCATCATTTTTCCTTCAGGCGTAACGACCGCTTCGTTAATTCGCTTATCTTTAACATTTCTCTGTCGATGGGTTAGGCCCATTTGCCCGAGTTTAGTTACCTGACGGCTTACCGTCGTATAATCCCGCCCCACCCGATCAGCGAGTTCTCCTACACCTATAGGGCCAAAGCGGCCTATCAGGACCAGCAGTGGAAATAATGCACGGTCAATATTAATACCGGAGTTTTTTATCATTATTTCATCACGTTGCGGCCGATTGAAAGCACCGACGATAGCCAGCAACGTATCATGTAAATCATCAAAATAATCGGGTTTATGTGTATTTTGCACTCTTTTCATTGACGGCATCCGGGAGTGGGAATAATGTGTGCATTGTACACATATATTTCTTGAGCTAAAGGTGAACTTAATGAAAGCAGCACTTGTTAATGGCAAAGGCGAAACGCCGATTTACGGTGATTTCATGGACCCTCAGGGAGATGAGCAGCATATAGTGGTCAACGTTAAAGCCGCTGCAATCAGTCAACTGGCCAAGTCGCGGGCCGCGGGAACACACTACAGTTCAGCAATGGAATATCCGTTTATACCCGGAATTGATGGCGCAGGTTATCTGACTAACGGAGACCCGGTCTTTTTTTTCGCATTGAGCTCCCCTTTTGGCAGTATGGCTGAGATGACCCTGGTTACGCCTAAAAGTATTGTGCCGCTCCCGGCAACACTTGATCTCTCAATGGCAGCCGCCATTGGTAATCCCGGAATGTCATCCTGGACAGCATTAACGCGCAGGGCGCAGCTGCGAAAAGGGGAAACTGTTCTCATCAATGGCGCGACAGGCACCTCCGGCGGTCTGGCGGTGCGTATCGCTCGTCACCTGGGCGCGGGGAAAATCATCGCGACTGGGCGTAATACTGAAGTCCTGGCGAAACTCCGTACTCAGGGGGCTGATATCACGCTTACGCTGGATGAATTATCGCATGAACTCCCGGCACTCATGGAACAGGGTGTTGATGTCGTTTTGGATTATCTCTGGGGGGAGAGTGCGCTTGATATTATGAAGTCTGCCGCTGCCGGAGGTGCCAGACTGGTGCGTTTTGTGCAGATCGGCTCATTAAGTGGACAAGAAATATCATTACATAGCAAATTACTACGCTCATCAGGACTGACCCTGATGGGGAGCGGACTTGGCAGCGTATCTGATGCTGAACTGGTCGCTTCGGTTGGTGAACTATTACAAGCTGCTGCTTTGAGTGATTTCTCAGTCCCATTTCGTATTCGGCCATTAAGCGAAGTGAATGATGCCTGGAATGAAGATGACAGCCGTTGCCGTACTGTTTTCAATATCTGATGTTAAACAAATGCAGTCTGGTCCTTAGCGGGTTTCTCAGAAATGGTATGGAAAAATCATAAAGTTACCTAAATGCTAATGCATGGAATCTGTGGCTGTCTTCGGAAATTTCACACTCACTGATTGCATCAAAGCCATAAAGGCATAGTACCGGAGCATGAAAAGCAAGAAGCCCGCTGAGTTTCCTAAGCGGGCTTCTTAAATTTGGCTCCTTTGACTGGATCACTTTTGCCATGAGCTGGCTAATAAATAAACTAAATTTGAATTCTTATCCTGTCAAAACCACCAAAAGACTGAGGTAACATCGCACCTGTCATATTTATCAACGGCTTAACCGGTACTTTGAGGGATCCGAAATTTCACAGACCTCCGGGTGGTCGGCCAGTTATTGCTCCTGACCTTAACGGCTACGGCGCACGCAGCGATATACCTGTAGCGCTGTTTAGCGCTTCAAACGGATGTGGACCTTTAACAGGTTATGTCGTCAGCTATTTTTTGGTTTTCATCATTAAAAAATCAATCAGCGCTTTGACTCGTTTTGCCTTGCCGGTGTTTTTTAAGTAGTAGAGATAAACCGGTGGATAGGTTTTCCAGTAAGGCATCATCACCGGGATAAACTGCTCTTTATCGTGTTGCAATTCATACACCGGCTCAAACAATCTGCCAATTCCAAGACCGCTGCGTATGCCATCTGCCATGACATCAATATCATTGCTGATGAGCTGCCCTGGCATCTCAACGGTTAATTGCTGACCTTTATCTTCCAGCATCAGAGGGAGGAGGCGGTTATTGGTAATAAAGCGGTAGCCGATGAGTTGATGCTGATGCAAGTCCGCTGGCAGTTTGGGCGTACCGTGTTCCGCGAGATAGGCTGCAGAAGCATACAAACCTTCACGAAACGGTTTCATCAACGGGCGGGCCACAACACTCTCTTCAAGGATATCGCCAAAACGAATGCCCAAATCAAAACGTTCATCAACCATGTTTACTGTTCCGTCATAAACGGATATCTCAAGCTGTATTCCGGGGTAGCTCTGGCAAAACTCTGCCATAAAGGGCTTCAGGATAAGCAGGTAGGCAAAGCGTGACAGCGTAATTCTGACCAGCCCGGAGGGTTCCTGATTCAGGTCTTTGATGCTTTCCACCGCACTTTCCAGTGACGCCACAGCCCGCGATGTCTGTTGCAACAATTGTTCCCCGGCATCCGTCAGCTCAATGCGCCGGGTGGTGCGCACAAAAAGCGGGTGACCAATATGCTGCTCAAGCAGTTTTAGCGCTTTGCTGACCGAAGGTGGCGTTATCTCAAGTTTCCTGGCCGCAGCAGTGATGCTGCCTTCACGGGCGATGCTCTGGAAAATACGGATTTGGTTGTAAATGACATTGTTCATGGCGACATCCAGCAGAGGAAACAAAGTTAGATTATTAGCTATTGGCTAAGAGTGTATGAGCTATTACTGCTCTAAAAAACAGAATCAGGGTTGGTTATACTCACTTACAGTAAAACAAACCCCTGTTAAAGAAGCCAAAAATGCAAAATGTACTGATTATTTCAGGTCATCCGAATCTTAGTGAATCCATTGGTAACGCCACTATCCTGGATGAAGTCGCAAAAGCGTTGCCCGGGGCCAAAATTCGCTTTCTTGATACTCTTTATCCTGACTACCACATCAACGTGGCACAGGAACAGGAAGCCTTACTCAACGCCGATGTGATTGTCTGGCAGTTTCCTTTTTCCTGGTATTCAGTGCCGGGCTTAATGAAGTTATGGATTGATCAGGTTTTTGTTCATGGTTTCGCCCATGGCTCAACCGCAAAACTGGGTGGCAAAAAGCTGATCATTTCCTTTACCGCCGGAGCACCAGAGGGCCTGTATTCCCCTGAAGGTTTGTTCGGTCACGACATTCAGCAATACATCACACCGTTTGAAACCACAGCACTGCTGTGCAATCTGGATTGGCAGGATCCGGTTTACACCTTTGGCATCAGCTATGCAGGGCGTGATGAAGCTAAAGTCCTGGAACAGAAAACACTGGCAAAAGTTCATGCCGCGCGTCTGATTACCGCGATTAAAGAAACTACCCTTGCTTTAAAAATGGCTGTGTAAAGGAGAAGAGGGAAAATGTATCTCATCAATATTACGGTGAATGGCGATATCACGGCTGTTCAGCATGAGGCGCTTTTCACACGCCATGTCAGTTGGTTTCAGCAGTATTTCAATGCAGGCAAGTTTGTTCTCATCGGTCCCTATTCCGATCGCGAAAGAGCAGGGGTGATTATTGCTCAGACTGAAAGCCGGGAAGAGCTGGACGCTATTCTGAGCGAAGACGCCTATCACCCCAATCTCGCTGAATATGAGATTCGTGAATTCATCCCGAAAATGGTGGGCAACTGGCAATAACAGACGTCGCAATTTTCATTAAATAACGTGGCAGGGAGATGATTATGCAGTATGTAAACCTGGGGCGCAGTGGCCTGAAAGTCTCACGACTGTGTCTGGGATGCATGAGTTACGGCGAACCGGAACGCCTTCCTCAGCCGTGGTCGCTTGATGAAAGTGCTTCGCGACCGTTGATTCGCCAGGCACTTGAGGCGGGAATTAATTTTTTTGATACGGCTAATATTTATTCAGGTGGAAGCTCAGAAGAAATTGTCGGTCGGGCGCTACGCGATATGGCGTACCGGGATGAAATTGTCGTCGCTACTAAGGCATTTTTCCCATGGCGTAACTCACCCAATACCGGTTTTCTCTCGCGAAAATCGCTGTTTCAGTCTATCGATGACAGCCTGACCCGGTTGGGTATGGATTATGTGGATCTGTATCAGATTCACCGTTTTGATCACGGCACACCTGTTGAAGAAACCATGGAAGCACTTCACGATTTGGTGAAAGCCGGGAAAGTTCGCTATATCGGTGCATCCTCAATGGAAGCCTGGCGTTTTGCAAAGATGCAGCATGTCGCTGAGCGTAACGGCTGGACGCGCTTTGTCTCTATGCAACCGCAATACAATTTACTGTACCGGGAAGAAGAGCGGGAAATGCTGCCGCTTTGTGAGGATCAGGGCGTGGGTGTTATTCCCTGGAGCCCGATGGCGCGCGGCAGGTTAACCCGCGACTCGAGTGAAACCACCACCCGAACGCAGAACGACGTCTTTGCGCTGAAAATGTATGAAAATGCCGCGCAGCAGGACCGGAAAGTGGTTGAGGTTGTGGCGCAGGTGGCCACCGGGCGGGGCGTTCCTCGTGCACATGTTGCACTTGCATGGTTGCTGTCAAAATCTGTGATTACCGCACCTATAATCGGTGCCACTAAAGCGGAGCACCTGTCCACCGCCGTGGAAGCACTTAACCTGACATTATCGGCAGAAGAAATTGCAGCGCTGGAAGCACCGTATGTTCCTCATGTTGTTGATGGCATCGTACCGCCGTTGCCTGAACAAGCGCCACGACTCTCACCCTTGCGAATCAACCAGGGAGCTGAGTGCGATGAAAATGGATTGTGAGGGTGGCGCGGTTAACGCGCCTTATCAGCAATAGTGGCGCAAAATTTAATGCAGCCGAAAAGAGAGGGTCGTTTATGAAAGCCGGGATTTCTTTATCACTTTTGTTGGCTCTGAGCTGTTCTGCTGTTGCGCAGGGGCAAAAAGTCACTGCTCTGCCCGGCAAGCAGGGCTGAAAAAATTAATTCAATTCTGAAGTTCACAGGGTTCATCTATCAGATGAAAGATTGCCTGAGGGTTAAGGATTGTCAATCCAGGTTCGCATTCCCTGCGTTTCTCCGGGATATCAGGGGATTGTTGGCTACTTCGGCATATCGATGCTGATGTTATTTAGTCGCCCAACATTACAATCAGTAAAGTGTGTTTTTCAATCGCTCCGGCAAGGCCTCGTCGTAAGCCAAACCATCAATTTCTGACTGTGAGATCATACTCAGGATACTTCCTGTGCTGGGCAGAGCCTGCCTGTCAATTTGTGCGGCAGGATCCCAGAGTTTTGAGCGAATGATCGCTCTGCTACACTGGAAAAAAACGCTTTCCACTGAAATGCGCAATACCGTTTTAGGGGATTGATTATTGATTGCGAATTTATCCAGCAAAGCCGGGTCTTTACGTATTTCAGCTGTGCCACTTATACGCAAAGTTTCGCCAATGCCGGGTATTAAAAAGAGAAGCGCAACCCGATTGTCATTTAATATATTGCGTAGACTATCAATGCGGTTATTACCCCGGCGGTCAGGCAAAAATAGAGTTTTAGCATCCTCGATGTAAATGAAGCCTGCAGGATCACCTCTTGGCGATACATCCAGACCATCAGGTCCCGATGTTGCAAGCGCCACAAATGTTGATGCTTCAATAAAGGGGCGGTAGGCAGGATGAATATGGTCTGTCACCTTTGTTAAAGAAGGCTTTGCTACCGCACCGTAAAGTTGCTCAAGCTCATTACTATCAGTAATGAGCATGTTTTCATCAGCCATCTCATTCACCTTCATTGATTTCAAAACACAATGCATGCTGATATTTATAGCAGATGCTTTTTTATTTGTTCATGTTTATGGCTAATAAGTATTTATTTCCAGGAGTAGCGTCAGCTCTTCGCTCAGAGCCGACGTTTCCAACGTAGCGGGCCGGTTAGTGCCAAATTCGGACATCCAATAGCTCTTATAAGCACACTTTTTTCCAGTGCTATCTAATACGAATATTTATTATTGCACGGCCATCGCCAGTCGAATCCCAACTGCAGTAAAGGCCAGCGCTACACCCCAACGAATGCCGGTCATCACCCTGTGATTTCCTAATACACTATGACTAACAGCCGAAGCAAAAATGCCATACAGAGAAAACACAGCAAAAGTCATGGCCGCAAAAATTGCAGAAAGAATCAACATGCTCTGTGTGGGGTGTACATCGCTGGCGGCGATAAACTGCGGAAGAAATGCCAGGAAAAATAGCGAAAGCTTGGGATTAAGAAGATTGGCAACCACAGCCTGCTGTATCAAGGCGCGATGAGATAACGCCAAACCGGGGCAGTCAGCAGATAAAAGTGTCTTATCCCGTAGCGTTTGCCACGCCATAAACAGCAGGTAAGCCACACCGGTATACAGGGATTTTTGCCCGCCGCTGTCCATCAAACCAATGCCGAACTGGTCGTGAGTATGCCGCCCAAAAGAGATATCGCTGTTGGCGTTTACCGCCTCGATACCCGCTACAGTAAGGGGGAGAAGTTGAATGGTATGTTGGCGCATGATGTCAGCGTTTTTCCTGTCGGAGCTGGTCGTGTTGCTCGAGTTCATAATCGATAAACGCACCGATCATTGTCCGGTAGACCTTTTCGATAATCACTTCGGGAAGTCCTGCTTCAGTGGCCTGTTGACATACCTTGTCGATGACCTGTTGGACGCGGTCAGGCGCGCGAACGGCTGAGTGGTCAATTTTGAAAGCTGCTGCAGCTTTAACACATTCGCTGCGTTGCGCGATCATCTTAACCAGTTCGCGATCAATCTGATCGATTCGATTTCTAACATCTTCAATTGACAAAAAATTCATCTTCAATCCACCTGACTAGTACATGAGTATGTCAGCTTACATAAAATTTCGATTAAATACAGTTTTGAACCTGAAAGGTTCTGGCTGAGAGGACGATATATAAAGTAAAACTTATCCAGAATCTCGCTGCTATTGGCATGGTGATGAATTTGTGAGGCTTAACGTGGGATGTTTTCCGTTTGCTAAGCGGATCCCTTAAACTACACCGTGCAGGTCACAACCCGTGAGTCAGAACCCTTGCCGGAATGTTCATCAGTGTCTGTTCATCTGAAGGAAATAAGATGCTTTTGCCAGATTTGAGCTTTACAAAAACCCTGTATCAATCGTCATTTCAGGAATGAGTCGTCCGTTGTTTATTTCTCTGGATGGGCCCAAGGGGGTCGGCAAAACCACACTGTTGGAGGCCATGACGAAAGTACTCAGGGCTGACAACAAGAAGGTGGTCCGGCTTTGCGAGAAAAAAAGCGATCCTTACAGGAGGGAAACAATGGCCCTCGTGAACAGGCTCGCCAGAAATCCCTCCCGTGATTTGGAGCTGGAGGTTTGTGAGCGCTTTGCTGATAGCCGTGCATGGATTTCCCGGCATGTGCTGACTAAACAGCCACCGGACAGCATTATCTTGATGGATCGTTGGTACCCGTCGGAAGCCGCGTTTCGCCGGATGGTTCCATTTGCAGAGATTTTACAGCTTAACATTGAACGAAATGTGAGAATGCCAGACCTGCATGTCGGGGTGGTTACCGCGCCTGATATTTCATGGGCGAGGGCCGCAGCCCGACCGCGTGGGCTAAGTAGTACGGTGATTCATAAGCTGGAAGATCATGTCGCCTGTACCCAGGCGTTCGAGCGGGAAGTTGCAGATCACGGCTGGGTTTTATGCCGTAATGAAGGAATGATCGAAGACGCAACGATGCAGGTTATTTCTGAGATCTACAGAGTGCCCGGATGCCCATAGTCATCGGTTTTGCGGGCAGACTCATTGAACCGGTGCTGCGACTGACTCTATCTTACTCATCGCGACGCGAGGCCTTTAGCACGTCGGTTTGTTTTTCTTTTCGTTCGACTTTGCCAATTCCCTCTGAGGAGCCCGACATGATCACCTTTCATCAACTCACCGCCACCAGTCTGGATGGCCAGCTCATCTCTATGGCCGACTATGCGGGTAAGCTGGTTCTGGTGGTGAATACCGCCAGCCATTGTGGCTTCACGCCACAATACGCAGGCCTTGAAGCGCTCTACAAGAAGTACGCTGCACAGGGTCTGGTGGTGCTTGGTTTTCCCTGCAACCAGTTCGGTAAGCAGGAACCCGGCGGCGCCGACGAAATCGCGCAGACCTGTCACATCAACTATGGTGTGAGCTTCCCGATATTCGAAAAAGTGGAGGTCAACGGCGCTGCTACGCACCCGGTGTTTAGGTATCTGAAAAACGAATTGCCCGGTGTACTCGGTGGGCGGATCAAGTGGAACTTCACTAAGTTCCTGATCGGACGCGACGGCAAACCGCTCAAGCGTTTTGCACCGTTCACCACCCCGGAGAAAATGGAAACCGTAATACTTGCTGCACTTGAAATCTAAATGTTCGCGTAATTCGAATCGTCCACCTTTATTTTGTGATATTCACCCTGTTGCACATAACCAATATGATCTGCCATCAATTGCGCTTCTTGCTCACTGTGCGTCACCAGAAGTGCCGTTTGCCCGGCTTCACGCAGAATATCGCGCACCTCGCCGCCGAGTCGCTCGCGCGTTTTTTTATCCAGACTGGAAAAGGGCTCATCCAGCAATAGGATCTCTGGATTCGGTGCCAGCGCGCGAGCCAACGCAATGCGCTGTTGTTGCCCGCCGGAGAGTTCGTGGGGATAGCGGCTGGCATGGCTATGCAATTCCACCAGTTTTAACAGCGCCGTCACTCTGGCTTGTTGCTCCTCACGCGGTATCCTGCGCAGGCCAAACGCAACATTCTGTTGAGCTGTCAGGTGTGGGAATAACGCATATTCCTGAAAGACCATGCCGACATGACGTTTTTCTGGCGGCAGATGAAGACCTGGCCCGGCAACGCGCTGCTGTGAAACATAGATCTCACCGCTTTGCAGCCGTTCAAACCCGGCAACGGCACGCAGCACCGTGGTTTTCCCGCAACCCGAGGCTCCCAATAAGCAAGCAAGCTCCCCCTCACGTACTGACATTGAAAATCCTTTCAATACCGGTTGCTGGCCGTTGTCATAAGCCACATGCACATCCTGAAGGCGTAACGCAATTTCTGACATGGTGGTTCCTTTAGCCGTGGCGAGTCATCTGATGACGCACCAGCAATATAACCGGCAGCGTGCCTGCGAGAACAATCATTAAGGCGGCAATGGCCCCTTCTTCATAGGTTCCACGAGCTGCTTCTGCATAGAGTAACGTTGCCAGCGTCTCGAAGTTTACCGGGCGTAAAAGCAAGGTTGTCGGCAGTTCTTTCATCGCGTCGGCAAAGACTAATAATGCGCTGCTAACCAGCGCGGGGCGCAGCAACGGGAAGTGAACCCGCACGAAAGTCCCCGCACCATTTTCCCCCAACAAACGCGATGCTTGTTCCAGCGAAAGAGGGATACGGCCAAGCCCGGAATCCAGTGCGCCGATGGCAATGGCCTGGAAGCGCATCGCGCAGCAGATAACCAGCAAGATACCGGCTGACATCAGCGGTAAGCCGCGAATATCCATTAAATCTGCCAACCATTTGTCTGCTGCCATTGCCGGAGTGAGAAAACCAATCGCCAGAATGGTGCCAGGCACCGCATAGCCTAAGGACGCAAGGCGCATTACGCCGCGACGAAAGCCCGACATTGTGTTATCTGCGGCACTGTGCCTCGCGCTCCAGGCCACCAGTAAACTGACGCAAACCACCACCAGAGTGGTGCCTGCCGCCAGCGACAGCGTATTTTGTAAGGCTGAAAGCAACGAAGGGGAGAGGGGATTTTCTTCACCTAAACGCTTTGCGCTTTCCCAGGCTAAAAATACAACCGGTGCGAGGAACCCCAGAATAACCGGTAACGCAATAACCGAGCTGAGCAGCCATCCACGCCAGCCGCGTACTCTGGTAGGTTGAATCTCTCGCAAGCTGCGGCTGCTAAGGCCTTGTTTTCTGCGACCATAAAATTCCAGCGTCAGAATGCAGAAAATAAACATCAGCATCATGCAGGCGATTTGCGCGGCACCGGCAAGATCGGAACGCGAAATCCAGGTGGTGTAGACGGTGACGGTTAACGTTTGTACGCCAAGAAATTCAGATGCGCCGATATCATTGAGCGTTTCCAGTAGCGCCAGGCTGATACCGACAGCCAGCGCCGGGCGAGCCATCGGCAGGGCAACACGAAAGAAAACACCGGCAGCGCTGCAACCCAGGGTACGAGCGGCTTCCAGCAAATGTGCAGGTTGGCTGATGAACATCGCACGGGTCGTCAGATAAACGTAAGGATACAGCACTAAGCCGAGCAGAATAATGGCGCCGGGCAGGGAGCGTAAATCCGGTAAACGGAACTGCCGCGGACTGTCGAAGCCCAGCAAAAAACGAATGAATGTTTGTAGCGGGCCAAGGGGATGCAGCAGGTCAAGCCAGGCAAAGGCCACAATATAAGTCGGCATGGCTAGCGGCAGCAGTAACGCCCAGCTAAGTATTTTGCGTCCGGGGAAATCCCATGCTGTGACCGCCCACGCGCTGCCGACGCCAGTCACCCCCACGATCACGGCGACACCTGCCAGCAAAAGCCCGGTATTTTTCAACACCGAAGGCAGCACAAAAGTAATGAGATTATCCCAGTGCGAGAAATCAGCCTGTGTCGCCTGCCAGATTAGCGCAACGATAGGTGTGAGTACGCCAAGCGCAATACCTAGCGCGGCAAGATGCAGCGGCGTTAATAATGACTGCGGCCCGGAAACCAGGCCGCGTAACGTCGGAAGACGAAGTGATTTATTGATCGAATCCAACTTTATCTACCAGCAGGCTCGCTTGTTTACGGTATTTCACCATCTCGGTTAACGGGATTTTATCGACATCGATTTCACCGATGGTGGCGGTGATCACCGGATCAAGCGCCACACCTTTCAGCACCGGGTATTCAAAGTTCGCTTTGGCGTATTGTTGCTGGGCGGGTGCGGAAACCAGATATTCCATCAGTTTTACGGCATCAGCTTTGTTCGGCGCATAACGAGCCACTGCAGCACCACTGATATTCACGTGCGTGCCGCCTTGTTCAAAGGTAGGTTTCACCACTTTAATGGCATCGCCCCACTTACGCGCATCGGTGCCTTCTTTGGCGTTTTTCATATGGCCAATATAGTAAGAGTTTGCGAGGCCAATATCGCAAATACCGCCGAGGATATCGCGAGCAACGTCACGATCGCCGCCAGTCGCTTTACGTGCCAGATTAGCCTTCACACCACGCAGCCACTCTTCGGTTTTCGCTTCACCGTGGTGGGCAATCATGGCGGCAATCAGTCCGGTATTGTAAGGATGCTGGCCGGAGCGAATACACACTTTGCCTTTGTATTCCGGGCTGGAAAGCTGTTCGTAATGCCAGTTATCCATCGCCAGCGATTTCTCGGCGTAAAGCACGCGAGCGCGCATAGAAAGCGCAAACCACTGATTATCTGCTCCTCGCAAGTTTGCCGGAATAGCCGTCTTAAGCGTTTGTGACTCCACAGGTTGTGTCACACCTGCTTCCACTAAATCAATGAGATTTCCTGCATCTACCGTCATTAGCAGGTCGGCAGGGGAGTTCTGGCCTTCCGCTTTAACACGTTCGAGCATGCCATCCTTGATGTAAACCGTATTGACTTTTATGCCGCTCGATTGTGTCCAGCTATCCAGCAATGGCTGGATCAGACCGGGTTCGCGAGTGGTATAAAGCGTCAAAGTATCTTGGGCGAAAGCCGGAAGGCTGACGGAGAAAACCAGAGCCGATGCAAGCGTGATACGGCGCAGTCCGGTGCGAGGCAAAGCATTCATCGTTGATATCCCAGAGTAATTGAAACTAATTGTGACCCGGGCAGGACAAGATCCCTGCGGCATGCGCACAATAAATGATAATCACTCACAGTTACAATCATTGCAAAGTGTAAATGATTCACATTTACACAACTTTAATCAACGCGATGATATGGCCGGACACGGAATCGGGAGGGCTTATGCAGGGGGATTGATACCCGATCGTTGTATCTCTTACTCCTCCACCCATTCGACACGATTTCTTCCAGAGTGCTTCGCCTGGTACAACGCGATATCTATACGTCGGAACAAGCTTTCCTGGCTTTCATTTTCTTTTTTTATCCCGGCACCGATGCTGACGGTGAAGCGAATTTCATCATTAATCACTAATTCTCTGACATGAACTAATATTTTTTCGGCCATTAATCGTGCTTCTTCAAATACTGACGTTTGCACGATGACGGCAAATTCTTCTCCGCCGACGCGGGCGGCGATGACGTTATTTTTAAAGAGTTCACTGAGCATCAGGCTAAAGGCTCTCAGGACATCATCGCCAATGTAGTGGCCGTATTTGTCATTTATATTTTTGAAGAAGTCAATATCGATTAAAAAGACGTAAACACTGACATTATCTAAGTCCATAAGGGCGTTTTTAAAATAACGACGATTTGGCAAACGTGTAAGCTCATCACGGAATGAATTAATGCTCATATCCGAATATTTATTATTCACATAACGTACGATGAAATAGATGCCTGCCGAGACGCAGACCATACCTGCCAGCTTACTGAGATCCTCAAGATAATACCCGACCCACATCGGCTGGCGAATAATTTCATCCATCAGATCAAATGCTGCAGACACAATCCATATCATCAGCCCCGCGTTTATCCATCGGCGAAGACTGGTTTTCAATAATAATCGATTAAAGTTCCACAAGATAAAGTTAAGTATCAGCAATTGGATGCCATCAAATATCCAGCCAGAATTTTGTATCCAGGAACCCTCGTTCTGTTTTGTAGAAAATGCGACAAGATTAAACACCATAACAAAAATACACAGCATCACCGATAATGCCATTGGCATATACAGAATTTTACGTGATTTGTTTTTAGTAAAAAGTCCGCTTTCATACTTCAAAAATGGCATAGTTAGTCCCTGATACAGGTAGATACTAAAATCAGATTTCGGGAGTGTCAGACTCTGACCTTCTTATTGTCTGAGAAAGCGCCGCAACACGCACAAAACAGGCTGAGTGATGATGGGGGATCAATCGGGACTTCTTCTTTATCAGATGAGCCAGCAAACTGTCAAGATGACAGTTTAGGCGTGACATCGGGGCGTGAGCAGGCTGACCCTGCCCGAGACTGCTCACTCTCGCACGCTGTTTTTACAAGGTTATTTAGCGCACCTCGAACTTTCCTCACCGGGCTGACCGGTAGCTGAACTACTCAGAATCACACCCGGGGAAGCAGCAGCCACCGTTTTCAGCGGCCTTTCTCATTCACCGTCATGGTAAACACGGTCACCTCCGTGCCACTGTTCATATAGGCATGCGGCGCGTCGGTTCTTGCAACCGCTGCACCACCGGGGCTTATCACGTAAGTGGTGTCGCTGACGACGAGCGTCAGGGTTCCGCCGGACACATGAAGCAGTTCACTGGTGCCTTCCGGATGGCCGGGAGACTCAAAGGTTTCCCCGGGGTAAAGCACCCACTCCCACAGCTCGACCATGTCCGGCCCGCTCGTGCCCGCAAGCAGGCGCGCGCTGCCACCTTTTTCTCCTTTCCAGAGTACGGGAATGTCACCGGCATTGATGAGATGAACTGCGGGCTTGCCAGCTACGTTGACAAAATCGGCCACGGAGACGTTCATCGCAGACGCAAGGCGGCAGAGCAGGGCAATGCTGGGGTTGGCCCGGCATCCTTCTATCTCAACCAGCATTCCCTTACTGACGCCCGCACGGCGGGAAAGCTCATCGAGCGACATTTTTTTCTGGCTGCGGTAAAGCTTTGTGCGCGCGGAAACGGCCTCGTTTATTCTGGCTGCATCGGCGTCGGTCGTTATATTGACTTTACTGGTCATAGGTCATTATTATGTAATAAATCAGTCATTACAGGATTATCCTATGCCAGCCGTGTCACCGTCAATCAGCCCTGAAATTTACCGCATCGCACCGGGTTTTCGTGCGCTCAGCATCTGCGTGAAAGCGGCCCCGTGGCCGATGAGCGGGTGGGGGAAGTCGCGCTGCGGGAAGCCTGCGAGGCCGCTCAGGCCGGGCAGCCAGCCTGGGCTGAGGCCCACCTCAGCGCATGGGCGGAGGTATTCCGCGCCTTCGGTGCAAAACCTAAGCGTACGCCCTGTTCGGCAGAAGCCCTGAGAAAGCGCGTCATAAAGGATGGCACGATGGCCGCTCTCGATCCGGTGGTTGATCTGTATAACGCGGTCAGCATCCGGTATGCCATTCCGGTAGGTGGTGAAAACCTTGCGGCTTACGCCGGGATGCCGCAGCTGGTTGTTGCTGACGGAACCGAAATTTTTGACACTATGAAAGACGGTCAGCCGGGAAGCGAGTCACCGGAGGCGGGAGAAGTTGTCTGGCGCGATGACACCGGCGTGACCTGCCGCCGGTGGAACTGGCGACAAGGCGTCCGGACGCGGCTGAGCGTGGCAGACAGCAGCATGTGGTTCATCCTTGAGAGCCTGCCTGAAATGCCTGTGGATGCGCTGCATGCGGCCGGCAGAATGCTGACAGACGGCCTGGAAAAAATGATGCCCGGGGTGCGCTGTCAGACCGTTCTTATCAGCAACGTATTGTCTGACGCGGAATAACTTTTGCTCTCCTGGCGCGGCCAGCCACTGTCGACAAGGATATTTATTCCTTCGTCTGTCTGAATCAAATATCCCGGTACAGGTATATCACCCGGCTGCATAGTCCCCAGGTAAAGCATGTACAGGCGCATGACATTTTCTCTTATTTTCATCAGCATAATAAAAATAGATGAATATCTGGCTGCTCACAACACCAGCGACAGCCATACCTCTGTTCTGATCTAACTTCCGCTTAAGCGGGATACTTACACGCTGAAACAGGTTTCAGAAGACGCGTCACTCCGCCCGGTCGCTCAAAAAACGCTCCTCAAGCGTGGCTTCCAGCCCAAGCATGGCGTCTTCGGCATGCTGCATGTGTTCGGTCATGATCTGCTGAACGGTGGCGGCATCCTGACGGCGCATCGCGTCGATCAGGCGATATTGATAATCAATGCCGACGCTGCGCGCCACCGGCTCGGGGCGCTGGTAAATATCTTTGCAGACGGCCAAATCTTTGAGCAGACGTTGCAGGAAATGGCAGATAAACGCCAGCAGAACGTTGTCAGAATAACTGGCCACCACGCCGTGAAAATCCAGTTCGGCCATGCGCTGTTCCCAGCGTTCAGCTTCGTCAGCGGGTTCATGATCGTAGACGGCAATCAGCTGATGCAGTTGCACGAAGCCTTTGGCGTCGATATTGCCGATGGCGCTGACCGCCACCAGAGGCTCCAGCGCTTTGCGCAAGGCGTAGATATTGCTGATGGAAAGCTGACGGGTAAACAGATAATTGGACAGCAAACTCATGGCGCGAGATTCGGTCATTGAATCAATAAACGCACCGCCACCGGGGCCGGTTTTGGTGCGGATCAGCCCCTGAACCTCTAAAGATTTCAGCGCTTCACGCACTGTGCCTTTCCCTGCGGCATAACGCGTTATCAGATCTTTCTCCTGCGGCAGACGGTCGCCGGGCAGCAGATTCTCGCTGATGATGCTCTCTTTGATGGCATCGACAATTTCATCAGTGCGCTTGCGGCGTACCGGTTCCGGTTGGTGTGTCATTTCAATACTCATAAATCCCTTCATTGATTTAAACCCTTGGCGCACTGGCCAGAAGACGTTGCGTGTAGGCGTGCTGCGGTGCGTTGAACAACCGATCATTATCCGCGCATTCTACTAAATCACCGTGATACATCACCGCCACGCGATCGGCAATGGACTCCACCACCGCTAAATCATGGCTGATAAACAGATACGACAGACCGAACTCACGTTTCAGGCGATCGAGTAATAACAAAACCTGTGCCTGTACCGACACATCTAAAGCACTGACCGGCTCGTCAAGCACCAGAATACGGGCCTCGGCCGCCAGTGCGCGGGCAATCGCTAACCGCTGAGCCTGACCGCCAGAAAACTCATGCGGATAACCACTGAGCGCATCGGCAGGCATCTGCACTGCCTCCATCAATTCCAGCATTCGCGCTTTACGTCGCATGGTGGGGTAGGCGCATAAATAACGCAGCGGCACATCCAGCGTATCAGCGATGGTTTTTCGGGGGTTGAGCGAGGCCACAGGATCCTGAAAAACATACTGAATCATCTGGCCGAAGGCTTTGTCACTGCGTTTAGCATGTGTCGACATCGCTTCGCCCATCAGTTTAATGGTGCCGGACGTCGGACGTTCCAGACCGACCAGCATTCGCGCCAGCGTACTTTTACCTGAACCACTTTCACCCACTACCGCCAGCGTTTCGCCTTCAGCCAGATGCAGAGATATCCCTTTTACCGCTTCAACCTGCAGTTTGCGGCCGGAGAACCAGCCGGAGGTACTGCCGAAGGTTTTCACCAGCCCGTTGACTTCAATCACGTTGCTCATATTGCCCCCGGCTGTGGTTTTGAGTTGGCATACAGTTCGCCGACCTGTTTGAGGAAATCGCGTCCCTGGCCGAGTTTCGGCACACTGGCAATCAGCCTGCGGGTGTAATCATGCTGCGGGTCCCGCAGCACTGACCGGGTTTCACCGCTTTCAACAATTTCGCCGTTACGCATCACTGCCACCCGGTCGCAAATCTGGGCGATCACGCTAAAATCATGAGTGATGAATAGCAGCGTCAGGCCACGTTCACGACGCAGCTGTTGCAGCAGCTCGAGAATACGTGCCTGTACCGTGACATCCAGCGCGGTAGTGGGTTCATCGGCGATGATGATTTCCGGGTCATTGGCCAGTGCCACTGCGATGCCGACACGCTGACGCTGCCCGCCAGAAAGCTGATGGGGAAAGGCGTCGAAGCGCGCCGCAGCCTCATCAATTCCTACGCTGTGGAGCAGCGTCAGTGCTTTCTCTTTAGCCAGCCGGTTTGACAGCGGCTGATGGGCCTGAATGGCTTCAATGATTTGTGCGCCAATGCTGAACTGAGGGTGCAGGGTGGTCAGCGGATCCTGGAAAATATAGGCCACCCGCGCGCCGCGGCACTGTTGCAGTTGGCTTTGCGTTCGCGACAGCATCTCTTCGCCGCCGACGTAAATCGCGCCAGCGGTGATTTCTCCCGGTGGGGAAGATACCAGCCCCATCACGGACAGCGCAGTGACGCTTTTTCCAGATCCGCTCTCCCCAATCAGCCCCAGACATTCTCCTTTGGCAACGTAAAAACTTACGCCTTTGACCGCTGCGACGGATTGTTTTCCCGAGCGGAAATTCACTTGTAAATCCACCACTTCCAGCAGCGCATTCTTGCCCTGTATGGCAGAGGGAACGCTGGCACGATTGACCGTAGTGACGGCTTTCCCGCGCAATAGAATGCCGGACTTCAGGCGTGGATCGAGCAGGTCGCGCACGCCGTCACCCAGCAGATTAAAACTCATGACAAGAATGAAAATCGTCAATCCAGGTACGATGGAAACGTGCGGTGCGCTGAACATCTGTGCGCGTCCCTGACCCAGCATCGAGCCTAAATCAGCGTTGGGTGGCTGGGTTCCCAGTCCGAGGAACGACAACCCGGCGGTCTCTAAAATCATCCAGCCGACGGTGGTTGACATGGTGACCACCACAACCGGCATCATGTTGGGTAGCACTTCGGTCAGCAAAATTTGCAAATGATTTTTGCCCGACAGCCGCGCCGCCTGAATAAAATCGCGCTGACGCAGGCCAACGGTCAGACCGCGAATATTACGGGCGAAGAAAGGAATATTCACCACCGAGATGGCGTAAAGCGCATTGAGCAGTCCGGGACCCAGCACCGTGACGATCACCAGCGCCAACAGTATATAAGGGAAGGCCATCAGCATATCGATCAGGCGCATCAACAGGCTGTCGGTTTTACCTCCGGCATACCCGGCGACCAGACCAATCAGTGTACCGAACAGTGCGGCCAGCAGCGTGGCGCAAACTCCCATTGCCAGTGACACGCGGGTTCCCCACAGCAGGCGGGAGAGCATGTCCCGGCCCAGCGGGTCTGTGCCGAGCCAGTGGCCGGGCGAAAACGGTCGCAGCAGACGGTTGAGCAGATCGGTGGCGTCAGGGTCTGGTAACGGCAGCAACGGCGCGGCGAGGGCGGCACCTGCCACCAGCACCAGCAGGATCAGGCCGAGCGTGGCCAGCCGGTTGGCCAACAGCAGCGCCCACAACGGCTGGCGATGACGAGGCGTGACAGTGATGATGTTCTGGCTCATGATTTTAACCTCGGGTCGAGAAGCGCCTGTAAAATGTCAGCACACAGGTTGATCAGTACATAGGCCGCAGCGGCAACCAGCACGCCACCCTGTACCAGAAGCAAGTCGCGGGTGGCGACGGCTTTCACCATCATTGCGCCAAGCCCCGGCCACTGAAATACCGTCTCTATATAGACCGCGCCGCCGAGCACAAAACCGGCCTGAATACCGATCACCGGAATGACTGACACCAGCGCCATACGAAAGGCGTGCTTATAGATCACTTTGCGCTCGGACAGGCCTTTGGCGCGGGCGGTACGAATGAAGTCCTGACGCAACACTTCGAGCATCGCGGTGCGGGTCAGGCGAGCGATAACGCCGGTGGCAACAATCGCCAGCGTAATAGCGGGTAAGGTCAGATGATGCAGCAAGTCGAGCCAGCCGCCACCGGCCCAAATGGCATACATACCAGAAGCAGGGAACCATTGTAGCTCTACGGCGAACAGCATGATCAGCAGCAGACCAATCCAAAACGAAGGCATGGAAATTCCCAGCAGCACCAGCAACGTAATGATGTGGTCGCCCAGGCCAAACTGGCGGACGGCGGAGAGTATTCCGGCCAGCAGCCCCAGCACGGTGCTTAACAGCAGTGCGCAGCCTCCGAGCAACAGCGTGGCGCCAAAACGCTCCATCACTTCATCAATGACCGGGCGATTAAGCACGTAAGAACGGCCAAAATCGCCGTGCAAAATATTGCCCGCCCAGATCAGATATTGTTGATAGAGCGGTTTATTCAGTCCGAGTTCCTGATTGATCCGTGCGACGTTTTCCGGCGTGGCCCAGGCACCGAGCAACGCCTGAGCCGGATCCCCCGGGATCATTGCCATAATCAAAAAAACAATCAGCGACAACCCGATAAACACCGGAATGGTCGAGAGCAGCCTTTTAAGCACGTAACTCCCCATAAGTTTCTCTCCGATTACTGTTTGGTTACCCGGTTGAGCAACAGATTGAAATTCGGTTGCAGTGCGAAGTGCTGAATTCGTGTGGAGGTTACGGCGTTCTGTTTCCAGTTGGCGACGAAAATCCACGGTGCATCGTCATGTACGAGCTGCTGCACCTGCCTGTAAAGCGCGGCGCGCGTTGCGGTGTCTGTGGTCATGCGCGCTTGTTGCAACAGATTGTCCACCTGCGGATTGCTGTAATAACCGGAGTTAAAACCGCCTTTTTTCGGCCAGGCGTCGGTGCGTAGCGTCAGGAAAGGTAGGGTGTCAGGGTCGTTGGTCATCCAGGCCATTTCCGCCATATGGGTGTGATTGTCCAGACCGGCATTAACCTTCGATAGATAGGTATTCCACTCATAGGTCTGGAGCGAAACATTCAGACCTACTGCTTTCAGGTCAGCCTGAATGGCGGTGGCCATCGGGATGGGATCCAGCATGCCTGATCCCCCCTCGGCGACGTAGAAGGTCAGCGTTGTCCCTTCTGCTCCGGCGGCTTTCAGCAGTGCGCGGGCTTTAGTCGGATCATAAGGATAGGGCGTCACCTCTTTATTGGTCGCCCAGTTAAAGGCGTGGGGGATCGGGCCCTCGGCTACGTCGGCCGAACCCTGCAAAATTTTATCTGTCAGCGACTGTTTATTGATGGCGTAATTCACCGCCTGCCTCACCCGCACGTCGTTAAAGGGTGGCACTTGTGTATTGAGCATCACGTACCAGACGTGTGGGCCGGTAGTCTGGTACAGGCGGAAGCGGTCACTTTTCTCCTTGAACAGTTTCACCGTGTCAGGAGGCACTTCTACCATTGCATCAATGCCGCCGGAAAGCATCTCGGCGACCCGCGTATTACCATCGGTGATGGGGCGGAACACCACGTTTTGTACCGCAGGTTTACCGTCCCAGTAATCATTATTGGCCGTCACCACCACGCGCTGATTGGCTTTCCATTCTGCAAAGCGGAATGCGCCAGTGCCGACCGGGTGACGGCCAAACTCTTTGCCGTATTTTTTCACTGCCGCTGGTGACACGATAAGGCCGGTTGGCGTGGCGAGGTTGGAGAGAAACGGTGAGAACGGCTCTTTCAGCGTAAAGACCAGCGTATTTTGGTCCGGTGTTTCGATGTTTTTTATCGAAGAGAAGAAAAACGACAACGGGAAAGGCCCGGTGTCATGCCACGGATTTTTATCATCCAGCATACGGTCAAAGGTAAATTTCACCGCATCGGCATTAAACGGTGTTCCGTCCTGAAATTTCACCCCTTCGCGCAGATAAAAGCGGTAAGTAAGGCCGTCGGGACTGATTGTCCAACGGGTGGCCAGCGCCGGTTCGATATCCAGTTTCCCCTCACCGTTACGCACCAGTCCGTCGTAAACGTTCACCAGAATGCGCGAGTCGTTGGCTGCGGTAGCAACCTGTGGATCCAGTGATTGTGGCTCAGCCACCTGACCAATCAACAGCGCATCCGCAGGGGTTCTGGCCTGCACCTGAGCCTGCCACGACAGCGCAAAGAGACAAAAACAGATTGGCATAAATGACTTTTGCAAAGCTGGCAGCATATCGACCTCGTCGCTTAATAAAACGCTATGTGGAAACCTCAGAAAAAAATCAGGCGTTGTCCTGTTTATTATTTATGCGTATAAATTAACTGAATTGCAATAATTTATACGTATAAATTTAACCAGACTGTCGCGGAGTACTTATGACTTTTTCTATCGTGGCGCGGGATCCGCACTCAGGTGCGGTGGGTGTCGCCACCGCTACCGCTGGCCCTGCCGTGGGTGCATTGGTGGTACACGGACGTGCGCAGACCGGCGCGATTGCCACCCAGGCAATGACCAATCCACTTTACGGGGAGCGGGGTCTGACGTTGTTACACCAGGGGGCCGATGCGGCATATACATTGAAAAACCTGCTGGCGCAGGATGCGGACGCTGCCCGAAGGCAGCTACTGATAGTCGATAATCAGGGCAATACGGCGCAGTGGAGCGGGGCAGATTGCGGAGTCTGGGCCGGAAGCATCGCGGGGCATCAATGTGTCGTCGGTGGGAATTTACTGACTGGGGAACGAACGCTGTTTGCGATGCTGGAAAATTATCACCTGCAAACTGACCTGCCGCTGGCCGACCGCCTTCTGGGGGCCATGAACGCCGGTGCGCAGGCCGGCGGCGACCGGCGCGGGCTTAAATCTGCGGCGCTGAAAATCTGGTGCGACCGCCAGTATGCCAGCGTTGATCTGCGCGCTGACTGGTCCGATGCGCCGTTGGAGGCGTTAGCGGAGATCCTGCAACAGACGCGCTCTCCTTCTCATGCCGATTTTTTTTCCGCCTTACCGAAAGGCCAGCTGCGTTAATCAGTCATAAGATTGCATAAAGGTACAGGCCATGAGAATCAGAAACATTAAAGGGTTTTGCGGGTGATTTTAATTTGCGGATTTTTGAGTCGTTAAGAGATATTTGGGGGTCACTGCCTCATCGAACTCACCTGACCCCAAATCTGACCACCAAATTTCCCGGTGCGGAGGGAAAACTGAAAATGCATCAGGACTATTTTCACACTCACTGATTGCATCAACGCCATACAGGCCCGGGCTCCGGGCATAAAAAGCAAAAATCCCGCTTAAGTTTCCTTAAGCGGGATTTTCTAATTTGGCTCCTCTGACTGGACTCGAACCAGTGACATACGGATTAACAGTCCGCCGTTCTACCGACTGAACTACAGAGGAATCGTTGGAACGGGGCGAATAATAGCGACTGCCCCGTGGCATGTCAAAGGGGAAACTGAATAAATGTGTGCGTTTGCTGATACTTTAGCCAAGTTGTTGAGAATAGAGTCAAAAAGGCCCGTTTTCATATTGAAGCAGGCCTTTTTCGGTCTTAACGCAATTCACGACAAGCGCGGGTGATTCGCTCGCAGGCTTCCTGCAACCGGTTGTCATCGATGGCATAAGCAATACGTAAATAACCCGGCGCACCAAAAGCAGAACCCTGAAGCGTGGCGACATGGCCTGATTTCAGCAGATAAGCTGCAAAATCTTCATCTGTTCTGAGAATATCGCCTGAAGGTGTCGTTTTACCTGACATCCCCTGACAATTAGCGAAAACGTAAAATGCGCCCGGCGGCGTTTCGGCACTCAGGCCGTCAATGGCATTCACGCAGTTCATGATCAGGGTGCGACGGTGCGTCAGGATGTCGATCCAGTCCGCGATGAATGCATTGCCCTGTTCCAGAGCGGCAACAGTCGCGGCCTGAGAAATGGAGCTGGGGTTGGAAGTGCTTTGCGACTGCAAAATTTGCATGGCAGAAATCAGCCACGCGGGGCCGCCCGCATAACCCAAACGCCAGCCGGTCATTGAATAGCCTTTAGAAACACCGTTTACGGTCAGGATACGCTCTTTCAGACGAGGTTCGACTTCGGCGAGTGTGGCGAAAATACCGGGCACAAAACAAATTTGTTCGTAGATGTCGTCTGCCATCACCAGCACCTGCGGGTGCTCCAGCAGAACGGCGGCCAGTGCGTGGAGTTCGTCAGCTGAATAGACTGCCCCGGTCGGATTGTTCGGGGAGTTGAGGATGACCCAACGTGTTTTCGGGGTGATTGCGGCGGCTAAAACTTCCGGCTGCAATTTCCAGCCATCACTTTCCAGGCAATGAACAATCCGCGGTTCACCTTCCGCCAGTGCCACCATATCCGGATAAGACACCCAGTAAGGGGCCGGGATAATCACCTGATCGCCAGACGAAACGGTGGCCAAAAGTGCGTTGAAAATGAGTTGCTTGGCGCCACTGCCCGCGATGACTTCATCCGGGCGGTAGCTGATCCTATTTTCACGATTAAACTTAGTCATGATGGCGTGTTTAAGCGCGGCGGTACCGGCAACGGCAGTGTATTTTGTGTCACCTTGTACAATCGCGTCGATGCCAGCCTGCTTAATATGTGCGGGAGTATCGAAATCCAGCTCACCTTCGCCCAGGTTGATGACATCAGTACCTGCCGCGCTGAGCGCACGAACCTGGTCGGAGATCGCCGCTGTCGGCGAAGGGCGCACGCGACGCAAACGAGGTGCAAGAAATTCAGCAGACATTGTTTCCCCTGTATGAACAATAACAAAATTGTATTATGTGAATCATTAAAACCAATTTAAACTTACCATTCTTCTTTTTGCTTTGCTCATAATTTCTTCGTGCTGAGCGGTATTTTACTGACGGAAACGGCAGGGCAGCGGGTATTGCTGGCGGTGAGCCTGCGGGCTGTCTGAACTTTTCATTTATATTTCAAGGTTGTCTTATGGCTCTTATTTTTGTTGCACATGACACACCTGAGCCGTCGCTGTACGGTGCGATGGCGGCAATACTGGCGGCACAAAAGGATTTACCGCTGGCGCATCTGCCGGTGAGCTGGGATACCGCACGCTACCCTGATGCCTGCCAGCACGTCGTTGGTGAAGGGCAACGGGTAACCAGCGGGTTGCTTTGGGCAGAACGGCTGATTTTGCAAAGTGCCGGTAAAGTGATGAAGCTGGAAGAATTGCTGAAGACGTATGGCACCGGGGATGTGGTGATCCCCCTCGGGCCAATGCAGATCATTCAGTTCACTCAAATTGCACGGCAGGTTCGTGAAAACGCGTTTGACTATGAATTGATTACGGTTGAGCGCGAAAATCAGGGGTATATGTTCAGGCGGCACGGACTGACGGATGAAGCCGCCGGATGCTGGTGGCGTGATCGTTATGGGCGCTGGATAAATCACGATACGCCGCCACAAACCACCACTTCGCTGCGTATCGCGCTGGTCGGTGCGCAGTCCGAGCAGTGCACGACCTATCCGGCCACGCTCGCTGCGTTGGGTGATGCCGCGGATGCTTTATCAGTGTCGCTTGATATGGTGTATGCCGCGCCCCAGGTGCTGGAAGATCATCTGCATGAGGTGATGGAAAACGTCGATGGCATTTTACTGCCGGGCGGATCCGCGATGTGTAATGTTACCGGACAGATTTGTGCCGCACATTACGCCCTGAATCGCCATATTCCCATTCTCGGCTTGTGCCTGGGCATGCAAACCATGACTACGGCCATCGTGCAGAACATGATGGGTTCTGCGAAAGCCAATCTGGCGGAAGCGGATCCTGATGCTGATGCTGATATTAAAACTTTTGTGCCGCTGACGAATACGCCAACATTGCCGGTTCACCGCCTCGGGGATCATCGGATGCATTCCCGCCCCGGCAGCCGGTTGCATGAGATTCTTGGCGATGAATTTATCGTGCGCTACAACCACCGTTTTCACCTTGCACCTGAACTGAAACCGGATCTGGAAAATCACGGATTACTGATCAGCGGGACCGATGCCACCGGCAAGATTGCTGACGGAATCGAATTCACCCGCCATCCGTTTTACCTCGGCGTGCAGGGCCACCCGGAGTTGTCATCACTGCCGGTGAAACCTCACCCGTTGCTGATAGCTTTTCTGAAAGCGGCGTCAGCTCAGCACGGATAAATTGACGGCACCATGAAAAATCCCCGCCTGCAAAGACGGGGATTTTTGCTTAAAGCGGGTTACTTCAGGGTGACGCCGGAGCGCGGATCGGCGGCCAGACGGCGCAGTTCCTGCTCCACCAGCCCGATCACATCAGCTTGCAGATCAATCAGCGGGGCGCGGACATGGTGGCCGTCAAAACCGCGCAGGTTCATGGCCGCTTTTACCAGTTGCGGCTGACCGAAACGGCGGGCCAGCGCCCGGTACGGATACCACAGACGGTGCAGTTCGCGTGCGGTGCTGGCATCGCCGCTTTCCAGCGCACGATAGGTTGCCAGAATAATTTCCGGCAGAGCGCCGCTGTTGGTGGTGCTGATGCCGTCAAAACCACACATCATCGGCCCTAAAAATGCCAGATCGGAGGCGCAGAACAGACGCAGACGCCCGCCAAGACGGTTGGCAATCTGATCGATGGCGGTCGGGTTCAGGTCACCTTGTTTGATACCCACCACGCCGTCGATGTCGGCCAGTTGCTCCAGCACTACCGGCGGCAACGTAATGCCGATACCCGGTGCGTTATACACCAAAATACCGGTGCGTGATAACGGTGCCATCTGTTTGAAGAAGCTGATAATTTGCGCGTCGGTCACTTCAGAAACAAACGGCGGCGTGACCATCGGCAGGCCACCCAGATCGCCCGCCAGTTGCGTTAAATCACGCACGACACGGACATCTGAACCTGCGCTGCACAACATCACCGGCACGCGGTCACCCACCACTTCCATCACATGGCGGAACAGCGTGGCGCGTTCGTCGGCGGTCATCGCCGGGAATTCACCGTACGTGCCGCCAATCAAAATGCCGTCATAACCGAGGCCGATGACCCGCTCAATGTTGCGGGATAACCCGGCAAAATCAAACTCGCCGCCCGCCGTAAAAGGCGTCACGGTAATATTAAAAATACCTTTCAGGCGCGCCTGACTTTCACTGATGTCTTTCATTTATTCAATTCCCATCATCTGGTTAAAAGCAAAATCAAAGTAAGGTCAGCGGACGATCCACTGTGCCGAGGGCGCGATAGCCGGTTTCGGTCACCACAATGGTTTCACTGACACCGACGGTGAATTCGCCGTAAATGCGCAATGCAGGCGGAATGTGGAAGGTCATTCCCGGCTGTAATTCGGTGGTGATGCCGCTGTAAAGGCTGAGGATCGCGCCTTCGCCCCAGTCCGGTGCGAACGAAATACCAATCGAATAACCGGTGCGTTTTTTGAAGTTATCGGTATAGCCAGCGCGGTCGATAACGGCCTGACAGGCCAGATGCGGCGCTTCGCATGTCGCGCCCGGACGGATGGCATCGAGTGCAGCCTGCAACGCTTCCTGACAGACTTTTTCCATTTCCAGCGCCACGGCTGGCGGTTTGCCGAGCCAGGCGGAGCGCATCAGGGCCGCATGATAACGGTCGTGAGTGGCGGCCATTTCAAGGAAAATCGGGTCGCCCCCGAGAATTTTACGGCGTCGCCATGTACCGTGCGGCACACCGGTGCGCGGGCCGCTGGAGACCAGCGGTTCCATGCCCATATATTCGGAACCGGCGGCAATCGCTGCCCCCATCATGGCGGAAACCAGGTCGTTTTCTGTCGCACCTGCGGCAATCGCCGCGCGGCCTGCCAGCATGCCAGCGTCAACGTAACGGGCGGCGTGCGCCATTTTTTCCAGTTCTGCGGCTGATTTCACGGCGCGCAGTTGCTCGATAACACCAGCCGCATCGTGGATCGTGCCGATTTCAGCCTGTAAGGCTTCGTATATTGCGATCGGCAGAAACCAGCCGCGTTTATCGATCCCGATCCGGCTCTTCATCCAGCCACGCGTTTTCAGCACATCGAGCAGGAAATTCACCGGATTATCGCCATCGGTATAAATCGCCGCGTCGCGGATAAAGGTGTTGGAGATGAAGTTGAAATACTCAAGCTGGCGGATAACAAACACCGGATCGCCTTCCACCGGCAGTACCAGCGTCTGGAAAGTGTAATAGCCCGGTGTTTGCTGACCTGTCAGGTAAAAGATGTTTTCCGGCCCGGTGATCACCATCACGTCCAGACCGGCTTTCACCAGTAACTGACGCGCCTTCGCCATGCGCTGCCGATATTCTTCTTCGTGAAATGCAGATTCTGCGCCTGGCACGACGCGGCCCGTATCGGGTAATGATGTTGCTGTCATTGTTCAAACTCCTGAATAAATTCTGCCTGGGAAGGGGTGAAGCGGATACCCAGCCCCGCGCCCGGCGGGCTGCTGAGTAACCCCTGATGATAGGAAAGGCCGTGAACCGGGTCGTTACCCAGCCCGTCGGCACCGTAAAGTTCGGCGTAAGCGGGCTGGCAGGCGCGGGCGACGTGCAGGGCGGCGGCGGTAGCGGCACCGCCTTCGTTCATCTGACCAATCATGAAGGGCACGCCCGCTGCCGTAAGACGTCGTGCGGCAGCCATTGTCGGCGCAATGCCGCCCATTTTGACCAGTTTGAGATGCGCCATAATCTTGCCGTTCAGCGCCAAAATGCGTTCTAAATCCGCCTCGCTGCTCATGCTTTCATCGAGCATCAGCGGCACCGGACTGGCTTCGGCCAGCGTCGGATAATAGTGCGCATTAGCGTCAGAAACCGGCTGTTCGAGATAACTCATGTCAAACTTCGCCAGCGAGATTAAATGGCTGCGCGCGGCTTCCGGCTGCCATTGGCCGTTGGCATCTGCGGACAAACTGATTTCGTGCCCGAAACGTCGGCGCAGCGCACTGAGCCGTGCTTCATCTTCTTCGAACGAAGCCACGCCGACGCGCAGTTTAAGCTGTGTAAAACCGCGATCCACATACGCCGTCGCCTGTTGCAGCATCTGCGCCATCGGCGTCCAGAACAGCGTCTGGTTGGTGTGATAACTCACCGTTTCGCTATTATCTGCGCCCGCCAGTTGCGCCACGCTGATGCCTTCCTGACGCGCGATCAGATCATGCAGCGCGATATCCAGCAGCATGCGTGTCGGTGCCAGAAAATCCGCCAGCCGTTGCGGCAGATTGAGCAAAATTGTGCTGGCAGGCTGACTGAGATCCAGTTGCTGCAACGCACGGATCACATCACTCAACACCCGTTCGGCGCTGTAACCATTGAGATACGCCATGTTGATGCGCACTTCGCCCAGCCCGTTGAAGTTTTTGTCTTCAAGCAGCAGATACAAGGTGTCCAGCCCCGGCACACTGCCCGACGAGGCGGTATAAAGTTGCAGATGCGGATACCGCAGGTCGGCGCGATATAATGTCGCTTTCACCGTTTTCCCCTCAGCGTTTGAGCATTTTTAAGGCAACATCGCAGTAAATTTTGCTGCCTGCTACGAATTCATCGATGGGGATAAATTCATCAGGTTTATGCGCGACGGCCAGCGAACCGGGGCCGATGATGATGCCTTTAGTGCCCAGACTGCGAAAATGCACCAGATCGCATCCTCCCTGAAAACCGAACGGGCCGGGTTCAGGATTGCCCTGGGCGGCGCAGGCTTCAACGCCCGCCCGCACAATCGGATCGTCCGAATCGGTTTCGGTCGCACCGCCGGTGGTGGGTTTGTAGGTGATGATTTCACTGCGCACACCGAATTTTTCCTGCGCCAGTTGCAGTAAATCCTGAATTTCCTGTTTCACGGCGTTTTCGTCTTCGCCCGGCACCATACGCCGGTCGAGCAATAATTCGCAGGCGCCCGGCAGCACGTTATCGGCATGCCCGCCGCTAATGCGCGTGACCGTCAGGCTGGCGTTACCGACCAGCGGATGGCAGCGACAACGCACGGTATGTTCATGCGTTTCTTCCACCAGACCGAGCAGTTGCGCGGCACGGAAAATAGCGTTCTCGCCCAGCTCCGGTGTGCCGGAATGCGCGGTGACGCCATGAACGCGAACCAGCGGACGTAAACTGCCTTTGTGCGCCGAGTATGTGGTGTTGGACGTCGGTTCGCCGATCACCACGTAATCGATATGCGCCGGGGCTTCGCGCACATAAAACTTCGCGCCTTCGCTGGCGACTTCTTCGTCGGCGACAAAAATCGCCATCAGCGTGCCGCGCCAGTCATTGCGGTTGGCCGCGAGCCAGCGCATGGCTTCGATCATGGCGATCAGCGGGCCTTTAGCGTCGCAGGCTCCGCGGCCATACAACCGCCCGTCGCGTTCGGTGAGGGTGAACGGATCCTGCTGCCAGCCTTCACCGGCCGGTACGACGTCGATGTGGGTATTAAAGGCAAAGCACGGGCCGCTGCCGTTTTCCAGCCTGCCAATCACGTTGGTGCGTCCCGGTGCGTACTCGCTGAGCGTCAGGTCGAAGCCGATGTCGCTGAGCATGGCGCTGATAAGCTCTGCGGCCTCGCGTTCACGTCCCGGCGGGTTTTCGGTATTGATCGCCACCAGTGCGGCAAGATCGCGTTTCATTCTGCTGATATCGGGCGATGAAAGACTCATCGGTGTCTCCTGAAAAACAGTTTTGTGGCAAAAGTCAGGCCCCTGGTGAGGGCGCAATAGGTGTTTTGAGAGTGCTGAAAAGGATCAATGTAAGATTTGATCTAAGAAACGTTGTGCCCGCAGGCTGACATCGCCGCCGAAGAATTTTTCGCCGGTCGCGTTTTCGATGATTTCGCCGTTTTCCATAAAGACGATGTGATTGGCTGCACGTTTCGCGAAGCCCATTTCATGCGTGACCACAATGCTGGTCATGCCTTCGGCGCTGAGATCGGCCATCACGTCGAGCACTTCGCGGATCATTTCCGGGTCGAGCGCCGAAGTCGGCTCGTCAAACAGCATCAGTTTGGGTTTCATCGCCAGTGCACGGGCAATGGCGACACGTTGCTGCTGGCCGCCGGAAAGTTCATCCGGGAACGAATCGGCTTTATCAGGAATTCGTACTTTGCCGAGCAGTTCCAGTGCCTGCGCCTCGGCTTCACTGCGGCTGACGCCCAGCACGGTCATCGGCGCGAGCATGATGTTTTCGGCCGCCGTCAGATGGGAAAACAGTTCGTAGTTCTGGAACACCATGCCGATGTCACGGCGTAATTTATGCGGCTCGATACTGGCGTGGGTGATGTCCTGATTGCGAAAGAAGATCGACCCCCCCTGGATCGGCTCCAGCAAATTGATGCAGCGCAGCAGGGTAGATTTGCCTGAGCCTGACGGACCAATCAGCACCACGGTTTCGCCCTGAACCACATTCAGGGAACAGTTTTTAAGCACGTGTTGTGCGCCAAAATGTTTATCGACGCCGATGATTTCCAGAACCGGTTTGGATTGACTCACGGACTTCTCCTCAGTTTGGCGTGCTGCTGCGCAGCAGGCGTTCAGTCAGTGACAGCGCGGGTTTCTTGCGCTTTTTCGGATCAAGCGAACGTTCCAGCCAGGCCTGTCCGACCATGAATACGGAAGTCAGCACCAGGTAGTAAATACCTGCGGCGCACAGTGCTTCGAAATATCGGAAGCTGGCGCTGGCGGTCTGATTGGCGATAAGCAGCAGTTCCTGCACGGCAATCACCGACACCAGTGCGCTCGACTTCAGCATGCTGATCATCTGATTGCCCATCGGCGGCAACACGATGCGCGCGGCCTGTGGCAACACAATCTTGCGCATGATCTGGCTCTGAGTCATGCCGAGCGCCATCCCCGCCGTTCGCTGCCCGCTGCGTACGGCCTGTAAGCCGGAGCGTAAAATCTCCGCCATATACGCCCCTTCATTTAAGGACAGCGCCATCACCGCACAGGTGAAAGCGGAGAAGCGCAGGCCGAAGGTTGGCAGGACGTTGTAAACGAAAATAATCTGGAACAGCACCGGTGTGCCGCGAAATAACCAGAGATAGAAGAAGGCCAGAACGGATCCCGCCCGGAAGCGGGATTCCTGCAGCAGGGCCAGCACCAGCCCCGCAATAATGCCAAAGAACAACGAGCACACCGTTAACAACAAGGTCATTAATGCGCCCTGAAAGAACGCCGGTGAGAACAGGTATTGCCAAACAAGATCAAGTGACATGAACTTTCCTCAACGTCAGGGCAACGCTTTACTTAACATCACGGTTTCAGAAAATGGACACCGAAGCCGGGAACTGCCATTTGCTGATGATTTTTTGATAAGTTCCGTCTTTCACCACGTCCTGAAGGCCTTTTTCCAGCAGCGATTTCATTTCGGTATCGCCTTTACGCACGGCAAAACCGATGTGCGTGTCTGCTTCAAACTCAGCGCCGACGGCTTCGAAGGTATCGCCTTTTTCACTCAGCAGCGCCACAGCACCCGGCGTTGACAGGAATTCTGCATCAGCACGTTTTTGTGCCACTGCGACGGCGGAATCCGTGGCAGCCGGGAAGGTCAGCACGGTCAGCGCCGGTTTTTTCGCATCCAGACATTTTTGGTTGTCTGCACGCGCCTGACTTTCTTCAATGCCGCCCAGCGTCACGGCGATGTTTTTGCCGCACAGGGACAAATCTCGACCGGTGATTTTTTCCGGATTGCCTTTCGCCACAATGACGCGGCTGCCGATTTTCAGGTACGGCACAAAATCCACCTGCTCAGAACGGGTCGGGTTGATGTACATCGCTGAGTTGATGATATCGAGACGTTTGCCCTGCAACGCGGGGATCAGTCCTTTGAACTCCATCGACATCGGTTCCGGTGTCAGCGCCAGTTTTTTCGACAGGGCGGTGATGAGATCGATATCGAAACCGGTCAGCTTGCCATCTTTAGTAAATTCAAACGGCATGAACGTGGCGGCGGTGCCATACGTCAGATGACCTTTACTGACCAGAACTGGCGCAGCAGCCTGGCTGAACAACGGGGCACTCAGGCAAATAGCGGCCAGAGAGACGGCGGCATATCGACGCAAAAAAGCTTTTTTTGACATGACAGACTCCAGTTTCCCATGAGCAGGATTGCTCTTTGTGTCTCATTAAATACAATTAAATTTGTGAGTCAAGGCTCTTTTTTGGTGCATTAATTGCACGATTTGGGGGCTTTGTAACCAGAC
The DNA here is from genome assembly GCF_009498575.1 of Rahnella sp. RcJ3. Taxonomy (NCBI): domain Bacteria; kingdom Pseudomonadati; phylum Pseudomonadota; class Gammaproteobacteria; order Enterobacterales; family Yersiniaceae; genus Rahnella; species Rahnella sp. RcJ3. Next base: position 45,127 of record NZ_QSNX01000003.1, on the reverse strand, counting down.
TTCACCATCCTCAAGGCTTGTGATATTGTACAAACCTAAACAACAAATACTTTCAGGTGCTGCTATTCCATGACCCAAACTACGACAGCCAGCGGAAGGCGTCTGGCAAACCAAATCCTTGACCTGATACGTGAAGCAAAATTTGAGCCAGGTCATCATCTCAGGGAGCAACAACTGGCTGATATGCTCGGTGTGTCGCGTACGCCGGTGCGTACTGCCCTGAAATTACTGTGTGAATTAGGCATTATCGAAGCGCGGCGCAATCAGGGTTTTTTCCTGCTGAAAGCCTTCGATGAACTTCAGCGCATCAGCATTGATATCCCCGCCAGTAATGATCAGGATTTATACGAGCAACTGGTGAAAGACCGTATCGCCGGAAAGTTGCCGGATTCCCTGACGCAGACGGAAATCGCCCAGCGCTATGACGTCGATCGTGGCGTGCTGGCGCGCACGTTGCTGCGTCTGGCGGAAGACGGGTTGATCGCTCGCAACAAAGGGCATGGCTGGTCATTCTTACCGACCCTGAATACCGATGTAGCGCTGAGTAACGGCTACGGATTCCGTCTGATGATTGAGCCGGGCGCGCTCATGGCGGCAGGTTTTCACGCCGATAAAAGCGCGCTGCGCCGCCTGCGGATGCAGCATATTTATCTGATTACGCATCCGGATATTCTGGCCGTTGATGGCCGTCAGATTTTCGAAACGGACGCCACCTTTCATGAAATGCTGGCGGAGTTCAGCGGCAATATTTTTGTTTTACAGGCAATTCAGCAGCAAAACCGGCTGCGCCGCCTGCTGGAGTTCGGCAGTTACACCAATAAACAGCGTGTGCGCGAATGGTGCGAGGAACATGTCGCCATCATCGACGCCGTGCTGGAAGGGCGGATGGAAGCGGCGGCGGACATGATGCGCAGCCACCTGCAATCGGCTTATCAGATGGTGCTTAACAAAGTCAGCAAAGTGGGGTGAACCGCTGTTTTTGTCTTACATAAACCAGAGGAAAAAGTGATGGATTTTGGTATTCAGGGCCGCGTGGCGCTGGTCAGTGGCGCAGGCGGCGGTTTAGGCCGTGCGATGGCCATTGCCCTGGCAGGCGAAGGCGTTCAGGTGGCGGTTTGCGGGCGAACGCTCAGTGCGTTGCAGGAAACTGTCAGCCTGATTGAAAAACAGGGCGGTACCGCGCAGGCGTGGGTGCTGGATCTGACAGCACCGGAAAGCTTTGATGATGTGCTGATGCAAATCCGCCGCACATTCGGACCGGTGGGTATTCTGATAAACAACTCAGGCGGGCCGCCGCCGACGAAGGCGGCTGGCGTCGCGCCGGATGCGTGGCAATCTCAGTTCTCCACGATGGTGAGTTCGCTTATTCAACTGACCGATAAAGTGCTGCCGGATATGCACAATGCGGGCTGGGGGCGGATTATTACCAGCACGTCGTCGGGCGTGATCGCGCCAATTGCCAACCTCGGCATGTCGAATACTTTACGCATGGCGCTGGTCGGCTGGTCGAAAACGCTGGCCTCCGAAGTGGCGGGTGACGGCATCACGGTTAACGTGATGGTGCCGGGGCGTATTTCCACGCAGCGTCTGGGTCAGCTCGATGCCGCACGCGCCGGGCGGGAAGGGACATCGGTTGAAGAGGTCGCGGCAAAAAGTGCCGCCAGCATTCCGGCAAAACGCTACGGTAAACCGGAAGAGTATGGCGCTGTGGCGGCGTTTCTTGCCAGCCAGCAGGCGTCATATGTAACCGGTTCGGTGATCCGCGTCGATGGCGGCATGATCCCGTCAATATAAACGCGACGTCAGGACGTGATGCTGCGAATCTGTTTCGTGGCATCGCTGTTATTAACCCTGCTAATTTATAAGGGTGACCTATAAGAATGCATGATATTGGTGCATCCTTCTTTATCAGCGCAGTGAATTCCCTCTGAGATTCCCCGCGCCCTCCGTTTCCCACACGTCACGCGTAATAGTTTTCTCTTATATTTTGCGGTATTAGCCTCTGAAGCAGGCGTTTTTAATCTGCATGCCGGAGATTGGCGTAAATCTTGCTTTTATCAGTCACGCTAATCGTTTGCGTAGATAACTTACCTTCATAACAACAGTCCAGGGTTATCCCTTTTCGCGCAAAATGGAGACAGAGATGAATCTCAGACGTCTGAAATACTTTGTGAAAATCGTCGATATTGGCAGCCTGACACAGGCCGCTGATGTTCTGCATATCGCCCAACCGGCATTAAGCCAGCAACTGGCGACACTGGAAGGGGAATTGCAGCAACAATTGCTGATTCGCACCAAGCGCGGCGTCACTCCTACCGAAGCAGGTAATATTCTTTATTCCCACGCCCAGGCCATTTTGCGCCAGTGCGACCAAATCCACAGTGCCGTGAATAACGCCGGACAATCGCTCAGCGGACAGGTTTCTGTCGGCCTTGCGCCGGGCACTGCCGCCTCCGGGCTGGCGCTGCCGTTGCTACAGGCTGTCCGCAAGCAGCACCCGGGCATTCTGCTGTATCTCAACGAGAATTTCGGCACTGCGCTGGGCGATTTAGTGCTCAACGGGCGCATGGATATGGCGGTCTTTTATGGCACCAGCGTGGCCTCAGGGTTGAGCAGTCAGCCGCTGATGAAAGAAGATTTGTATCTGGTCGGCGCGCATTCTGTGCCGAATCCGGGTAAATATGTCGAACTGGCTGAGGTGGCAAAACTAAACCTGTTCATGCCGCGTTCCCACAATGTCACCCGCCGTCTGGTGGATGATGCGATGGCGTTGCGCCGTTTAAGTGCCAATATCATTGGTGAAATTGAATCTTCCGCCACGCTGACTGCCGCCGTTGCCAGCGGTCTGGGGGCGACTATTTTGCCTGAATCCGCTGCCCGCACCATGACGGGTCCGGCTAAAGCCTGGATGTCATGCATCAGCAGTCCGGCGATTCAGGTTCCGCTTTCGCTGTGTGTTTGTGAAACGCTGGCGTTATCGCAGGAAGCCATGGCGGTGAAGAAGATCCTGCTGTCTCTGGTTTTCGAACAGACGGCTCCGGTGGCAGAGCCGATGTTAGTGGCGAGTTAAGCGGGGCGTTAACATTCAGCTAACCAGAGCAAGGCAAAAAAATCCCCGGCGCATAGATTTTGCCGGGGAAGAGGTGAATGCGCTTATTTAGACGCCGGACTGTAGTTGTCAACAAAGCCAGCGATTCTCTTACCGATAAGGGTGAGAAGTGGCCCGGCAAATACCCCGCCCAAACCGGCAATGACCAGTAACCGGTCATCGTTGGCGTTGCGTGACAGAACGAAAATACTCAACAGCATTCCGCTGAAGCAGGAAACAACAATCTGCAACAGGCATGCCCTGATTTCATCCAGGATGGGTTTCTGCTGCCTGAGCATGATATAGCGAACAATCCCGCCCCACGCCGCCATTCCAATGACGCAAAGTACAATACGGTGATCCATCAGGAGGATGTCCCGGATATGTGTTGCCTCGATCATAGTGATGCCCTCAGAAGTAAAAATGAATTCTCAATAAAACTAATGCGGCTAAATTATCACCAGATACGAGGGGGCTAAAATCACAAGACAACACATTTCACTGTGAGGTTTTCAGGCTGACATCACCGGGCAATTAAAAAATATAAAAGGCTTTGCATTTCAGGTGGTGTGACGACACCTTCCCCTGTGTGAAGAGGAAGGTGTAAAACACGACATCGTGACTGAGCCGGAGGGGTCACTCTGATGTCAGCACGGACATTTCCCCATTTTCCCGCCTTCGCTCGGGAACCGCGCTTCAAGGCATCGCCGGTGGAATTCGCGTTCGGTCATCGGCGTCATTTCCGGGTGTCTGACCTTCATGTGCCGGACATAATTCTGATAATCCTGCACGCCGACCATCAGGCGAAAACTCTGAGTAGTGCGTTTTATCGCCAGTTTCAGCCAGCCGGTCACATTGTGTGGTTTTGGCTGCACGGTGAACAACGGCTGACAGCGGATGACGTGTAACGCCGCAGGGCGCGCGGTTTTAAATAATGCTCTTGAATCAGACATGGCGGGCCTCGCGACGTTGTACGACAGCCGTTTCATGCACTGTCGGTGTGCTCGATTGCAGCGCGCGACGGATAACGAAGAACGCTGAAATCAGCATGGTGACCGCCACCAGCATAAAGAATCCACACAGGATGGCGTTGATCTGATTGTTCAGCACGATGGTTTGCATGTCCGCCAGCGTTTTGGCCGGTTTAATGATTTCGCCGCTGTCGATCCCGGCAGAGAATTTCTTCGCCTGCGCCAGGAATCCAATCGACGGTTTTTCGTGGAAAATCTTCTGCCAGCCCGCAGTCATCGAGGTGATAAACAGCCAGATAGTCGGCAAAATCGTGACCCAGGCGTAGCGTTGTTTCTTCATTTTGAACAGCACCACGGTGCCCAGAATCAACGCCATCGAGGCCAGCATCTGATTACCAATACCAAACAGTGGCCACAGAGTATTAATGCCGCCCAGCGGATCGACGACACCCTGATAAACGAAGAAGCCCCAGCCCGCAACCGCGACGGTGGTACCGGCGAAGGTGCCGATCCACGAACGGTTATTCGCCAGCGAAGGGACGGCGACCCCCACCAGATCCTGCACCATAAAGCGGCAGGCGCGGGTACCGGCATCCACTGCGGTCAGAATAAATAAGGCTTCGAACAGGATCGCGAAGTGATACCAGAAGGCCATCATCGCGCGGCTGTTAAACACATCGGTGATGATGTGTGCCATCCCGACAGCGAAGGTTGGTGCGCCACCGGCGCGGGAAAGGATTGACTGCTCGCCGACATCTTTGGCTATTTGCGTAAGAATGTCTGGCGTGATGACAAAGCCCCAGCCGTTAATCACCTGTGAAGCGCTCTCTGCCGTGGTGCCGATCAGCGCCGCCGGAGAGTTCATCGCAAAATACACCCCCGGGTCGATAACCGACGCACAAATCAGCGCCATGATTGCCACGAACGACTCCATCAGCATCGCGCCGTAGCCGATAAAGCGGATATGGCTTTCGCGCTCAATCAGCTTCGGCGTTGTGCCGCTCGAGACCAGCGCATGGAAACCGGAAATCGACCCGCAGGCGATAGTGATAAACAGGAACGGGAACAGGCTGCCAGAGAATACCGGGCCGCTGCCGTCAATAAAGCGCGAAACCGCTGGCATTTTCATCTCTGGCATAGCAAAGACGATACCGACCGCCAGCCCGACAATGACGCCTATTTTCAGGAAAGTTGAGAGGTAATCGCGCGGTGCCAGCAGCAGCCAGACCGGCAATACCGAGGCAATAAACCCATAGATCACCAGCACCCAGGTCAGCGTGGTGCCGTGCAGGGTAAAGAACGGTCCCCAGTAAGGATCCGCCGCGACGTTGCCGCCGTAAACGATGGCGAGCATCATCAGCACGAAGCCAATCACCGACACTTCTGCAATTTTCCCCGGACGCAGAAAACGCATATAGATGCCCATAAACAGGGCAATGGGAATGGTCGCGGCAATGGTGAACAGACCCCACGGGCTATCGGCCAGCGCTTTGACGACCACTAACGCCAGCGCGGAAAGAATGATAATCATCACGCCCAGCGCGCCGAGCATGGTGATCACGCCCGCGAAACTGCCCAGTTCCTGCTTTGCCATTTCGCCCAGTGAACGGCCGTCACGACGGGTGGAGATGAACAGGATCAGGAAGTCTTGCACCGCACCGGCGAGCATCACGCCGACCAGGATCCAGATCGTGCCCGGCAGGAAACCCATTTGCGCAGCCAGTATCGGGCCGACCAGCGGACCCGCGCCTGCGATGGCGGCAAAGTGGTGGCCGAACAAAACCCATTTATTGGTCGGCACATAATCCAGCCCGTCGTTACGACGCTCGGCAGGTGTCATGCGTTTGTCATCGAGTTCGAAGACTTTTTCGGCGATAAACAGGCTGTAGAAACGGTAGGCAATGCTGTAACAGGCAACGGCAGCGACCACCAGCCACAGGGCGTTAACATGTTCGCCCCGGCTCAGGGCCAGCATTCCAAAGGCAAAAGCCCCGATTAACGCCACCACCAGCCAGGTTATCCCGGACTTGACGCTTTTCATGATGTACAACTCCTTATGAGTGGTCCGGTGATAGCCAGCCACTTTTTATGTAGAGAGTGTGATGTAGAGAGGTAAGGGTCGCATGGCCGAATGCGGTTGCGACTTTGTTGAATTACTGTTTAAAAATAATGTGTTTATACAGAAAAGTATGAAGTTAAAGATGAATTTGTGATGGGGCTGACGCTTTGCGCAGAGAAGACTGGTCGGATGACAATAAAGTTGTGGCGGGTAAGTAAAAAAGCAAAAAAAACCGGCCACGGGGGCCGGTTCTCCTGTCTGGTCGGTCAATTATTCAGCGGTTACTGGTTTTTCCTGACCCGGTTTGTGGTCACGCATCTGTTCCATTTTGGCCGCGCGGTTCTGGTAGTTCTCATTGAACTGTTTTTTCTGCTCTGGTGTCAGCAGGTTATACATTTTGTTCTCTGCGCGGGCACGGTCGAGCATACGATCAGACTGTGCTTTGGTAATGGTATCAATCTGCGATTTCACCTTGGCTTCATCGAAGCTGTCGGAAGCCACCAGGTTGTGCATCTGATCCATCTGGGCTTTCATCGCTGCGCGGTCAGGGCGCGCGCCGCTGTCTTTCATGATTTCTTTCATCTGCGTTTTCTGCTGCTCAGTCAGGTTCAGCGCCGCAAACGGGTTCATATGTTGCGGTCCTTTATGATGCAGCATTTTGCCGTGCGTCGCGGCATCAGTGGCCGGTGTGGCTGCGGTTTCAGCAGCAAATGCGAAAGAAGCAGAGCTCAAAGCCAGAGTTGAAGCCACAATCATTGCGGTAAGTTTACGCATAATTAAATTCCTCATTGGAGATTCAGGCAATTCGCCCGTTTTGTTTCGACGAAAACAAGTCTACGCAATCCAATGAATAGTAATGCGGTGTGGATGTAAAAGAGTGAAAGGCGTGGTGTTACTTTTCCAGCGATCATGGAGAAAGTGTTTAGAAAGCGTAAGGTTGCGCGAACAGGTGTGAAGGGAAGCTCAGATAAATCTGAGTAATGCGATGAATTAACACATTACCATGGCGAATGTTTCGCCGCCATACCTCCCGGGTAAACATTGATTGCTGTTGATGAGCAGTTTACTCCGGGGAAAAGCGCAAAATCAGGCATAATAGTTATCATTTGATTAACACTTCCTATAACAGTACTGATGAATTATGACTCAATCCCGTTATGAAACGCTGGCGCGTACGTTGCGCAGACAAATTGATACGCAGGTCTGGTTGCCGGGCGACCGGCTGCCTTCCTTACGTGATACCTGCAAACAGTCTGGCCTGAGTCTGATGACGGTTTTGCAGGCCTATCAGTTGCTGGAAAGTCAGGGGGTGATTGTCGCGCGTCCGCAGTCCGGTTATTACGTGGCAGCGGGTATACAGCGGCCGGTGCGCCCATCTCCCGACGGGTATTTGCATGCTGCAGAGCAGGTGGACGTCAATGACGCCATTTTCGACATTCTCAAAGCCGGGCAAGATCCCGCCGTGGTGCCACTCGGTTCTGCGTTTCCTGATCCGACACTTTTTCCGCAGCCACGTCTGGCGCGTTCCCTGGCCAGCGCGGTGCGCCGGATGTCCCCGCACAGCGCCATTGCGAATCTGCCACCGGGTAATGAAGAACTGCGCCGCAGCATTGCACAGCGCTATGCACAAAATGGTATTGAAGTCGCGCCCGATGAAATCGTCATTACGTCGGGTGCGATGGAGTCGCTCGGGTTAAGTTTGCAGGTGGTGACAGAGCCGGGTGACTGGGTTGCTATCGAATCGCCAGCTTTTTACGGCGTATTGCAGGCGATTGAACGGCGCAAATTAAAAGCCATCGCCATTCCGACTGACGTGCGTTACGGCATGGATCCCGATGCGCTGGAACAGGCGCTGAAACTTTATCCGATCAAAGCCTGCTGGCTGATGTCGAGTTTTCAGAACCCGCTCGGATGCAGTTTGCCGCCGGAGAAAAAGGCACGGCTGGTGAGTATTTTGCAGGCACATAAAGTGGCTCTGATCGAGGACGACGTATACAGCGAACTGTATTTTGGCAGCGAACGAACGGTGCCGCTGAAGGCGTCAGATTATCGCAGCGACATTCTGCATTGCTCATCGTTTTCGAAATCCCTCGCGCCGGGCTTTCGCGTGGGCTGGGTGGCGGCGGGGGCTTATGCTGAACGTATTCAGCGCCTGCAACTGATGAGCACGTTATCGGCCAGCGTGCCGGTTCAGCTGGCGTTAGCCGATTATCTGCAAAAGGGGGCGCAGCAGGGAGGTTACGATACCCATCTGCGACGCTTACGGCGCGTACTCGAACAACGGCAGATGGCGATGCGTCATGCGATTCTGGCGGAGTTTCCGGCGCAGGTGTCGGTGACGCAACCTGCAGGCGGCTATTTTCTGTGGCTGGATCTGGGTGACAATGTGGATGCGGCGCGGGTCTATCAGCGCGCGCTGACAAAAGGCGTCAGCGTCGCGCCCGGCACCATGTTTTCTGCCGACAAGCGCTTCAGCCATTGCATCCGTATCAATACCTCTTTCGAATGGGGGCCGCACACCGCGCGCGCCATCTCCATTCTGGCGGCGCTGGTGGCGGAAGAGATTAAAGGTTGAGAATGTTGTTCACAGATCCTGCTCACGCAGCGTCTTGCCCACATTTCCGCCCGGATGCACTTTCAGCAGGCTTTGCTGATCGAAACCGTTGCGCAGCATGATATTGCCGCACAATGCATCGAACACCGCCAGCACCAGCACGACAGACGTGGTGGCCAGCATATTGAGCGGGTCGATTTCCCGCCGGATATGCGTTTTCACCACCAGCGTGGCGGCGCGGGCAATCGCCGAATCCAGATTCTCCGTCACACTGATGATTGCCACACCTTTGGCTTTCAGCGTCGGTAACAGGCGCGTCAGCTCTTCAGAATTGCCGCCACGGGAAATCAGGATCATCAGGTCGTTGCTGCGCATAAATCCCAGGTCACCGTGGGCGGCATCGGTGGCGCTCAGATACACCGCCGGTTGCTCGACGCACGCCAGCATGTGGGCTATTTTCCGCGCGGCAATGCCCGACGTGCCGACGCCGGTGACGGCAATTTTGCCCGTGCAGCCGGTGACCAGCGTCAGTAACTGCTGCCATATATCAGCATCGAGATGATGCTGTAACGCCAGTAATTCCTGACTGTAGGTCTGCCAGCCCTGACACGCCAGGGTAAATTCTTCATCCGCATTCATTGGGTTTCCCCCTGCATCAGGCGGCGGTATTTCATGCTGTCGTGGTACATCTCATGAAATACGCGGTATTTACGGTCGTAATACTCTTTAATTTTGTTGGTTTGCGGTGTCACGGTTTTGCCGATGCGGCTCATGGCGGCCATCGCTTCTGGCAAAGAGTCGTAGGCGCCCGCCGCGACGGTGCCCATCATGGCACTGCCGAGCAGCATCGCTTCGCTTTCTTCCGGCAATAACATCGCGCAGCCTGTGGCGTTGGAATGCTCCTGAACAAACACCGGATTTTTGGTGCCGCCGCCGCTTGCCATCATGGTATCAATGCGATATCCGCTCTGATTCATGGTCTCGATAATGTGGCGGGTGCCCAGCGCCAGCGCCTGAATGGTGGCCAGATAATGCAGCGCCATGTCTTCCGGCGTACGCGAGAGTTTCAGGCCGGTCAGCGTACCGGTCAGCGTCGGGTTAGCGCGCGGTGAACGGTTGCCGTGGAAATAGGGCAGCATATGAATGTCTTTGGTCAGGAAGGCAATATTCTCCGGTTCACCGGCCATTTTTCGCAAAATGCCGTTGAGCACTTCATAGATGGTTTTGCCGCTGTCTTTGCCCTGTTTCAGTAAATCCTGATAACACGGATGCGACTGAATCACATGGTCAATCAGCGCCCCGGTAGTGGATTGTCCACCTTCGTTCAGCCAGTAATCAGGCAGAATGGCCGAATAGTATGGCCCCCAGATACCGCCGATATAGCGTGCGCTGCGGGACATCGCCATATGTGCCGTGGACGTGCCACCAATCAGCGCAATGCGGTTGTCGAAATCGGCCGATTCACCGGAGGCGCCGCTGGCACCGAGAATACCGAGGCTGCCTGCGTGGGCATCGATAATGGAAACGCTGACGGCGGTACCGGCCATCAGCCCCATTTCTGCAGCGGCACGCTGGGTCAGACCGTGTCCGAGCGGTTCACCCATGGTTTTCACTTCGCTGCCGATTTTCGCCGCGTTGTTTTCCAGTAAATCTTCCAGTCCGATCTGACGGAAATAGCTGGGATCCCAGCGGTCTTCATGGCCGATATACGTCCATTTACAGACGGTAGAACACAGCGAACGGGTGGTGTCCTGCGTGGCGCGCCAGGTCAGAAAATCCGGCAGGTCGAACAGGTGGCCGACGTTGTTCCAGGTGGTGGGCATATGCTGTTTCAGCCACAGCAATTTTGGCGTCTGCATTTCCGGCGAAATAATCCCGCCGACGAATTCCAGCACGCGGTGACCTGTGGCGTTGATGCGCTCGGCCTGAGTAATGGCGCGGTGATCCATCCAGACAATAATGTTTTGCTCGCTGCGCCCGGACGGGCTGACGGTCAGCGGCTTGCCTTCTTTATCCAGCACTACCAGCGAACAGGTGGCGTCGAAACCGATACCTTTCACCTGAATCGGGTTGATGTCCGCCTGATTGACCGCGTCTTTCACGGCATTGCAAACGGACTGCCAGATCTCATCAGAAGATTGCTCAACGAAATCGGCTTTCGGGCGGTACAACGTAATCTCACGGCTGGCCTGGCCGACCATGCGGCCGGTCATGTCGAAGACGCCCGCGCGGGCGCTGCCGGTTCCTACGTCTACTCCAATAAAATAACTCGCCATGTTCTTTCCCTTCGGTAAAAAGCTTTCGCTTAAGATTTTCTGTTTTGCAGAGCGATAAACAGGATCAGGACGCCGCCCCACAGAGCCATTGTCAGGTAACTGCTGACGCCCATCAGGTTCAGGCCGCTTTCCAGCATTTGCAGGACGATCAGCGCCAGTACCAGTCCGATGACCCGCCCGAAGCCGCCGTCGGGGTTAATTCCGCCGAGCACGGAGGCCAGAATGGTTACCAGCAAATACGAGTCACCGTAGCCTGCTTTTGCCGAGTTAAATTTGGACATCATCAGCAGTGCCGCGCCCCAGCCGAGCAGGGCGGAAAGCACATACACTGCGATGGTCACTTTGTGCGTATTGACGCCACTGAAGCGCGTGGCCTGTTCGTTGGAACCCATCAGATACAAACTGCGGCCAAGCGTGGTGTGTTCGAGTAAAACCCACAACAACAGCGCCACCAGCAGGAAAAGCAGCAGGGCGACGGGAATGCCCAGCAGACTGCCATTGCTCAGATACTGTATCGCCGCCGGGAAGCCGGAAATCACCGCGCCGTTGGTCAGCAGAATATTCAGCCCGGCGATAAGTGTCATGGTGCCGAGCGTTGCCAGAATCGGTGAGACACCGATATACGCAATCAGCGCGCCGTTAAGTACGCCAATGACAACCGCAACAGCCAGACCGGCGAGCATCGCCAGCACGAAATATTGCGGCTGATCCGGATGTGCCACCAGAATGGCCGCCATGACCAGCGAACAGGCATTGGCACCGGCAATGACCGAAAGGTTGATACCGCCGGTGAGCATGGTGATGCCCATCCCCAGCGCCAGCATGCCCAGAATCGGCAACTGCGAAGAGATCGACTGGAAATTACCGACGCTGTAGAAACTGCCGCCCAGCGTGAATGAGAACAACACGGCAACGGCGACGATGATCAGCAACTGCAAACGGATGATGCGGTCGCCGGGGAAGAATCGGTTTAAGGTTGTCATGTCACATCCCCTTTGCCAGTTTGCGTTTTTCATTCCACGCGGTGCTGCTGATGCTGACCAGAATGATCACGCCGCTGAAAACCTGATGCCAGTAAGACGAAATGCTCAGCAAGGTCAGGCCGTTTTGCAGGAAGGCCAGCAGCATCACACCGAGAATGGTGCCGGTGAGCGAGCCGCGTCCGCCGGTCATGCTGGTGCCGCCTAAGACCACCGCCGCCAGTACCGTCAGCTCATAACCGAGCAGTGAGTTAGGTGCCACCGACTGCGTAATTTGTGCCTGCACCACGGCGGCGATACCCGCCAGCAATCCCATAAAACCGTAGACGTAAAAATGTAGCCGCAGGATGTTCAGACCGAGACGCGACGCGGCGTCACGGTTGCTGCCCATCGCGTAAATCTGACGTCCCACGCGGGTGCGGTTCATCAGCACGCCGGTGGCGATAATCACGCCCAGCAGGCTGAGCAGCGGCAGCGTCAGGCCATAGTCATAGCCATCGGCAGCGGTAAAAGAGAACCAGTTAATGCCGTTCATAAACCAGTCAGGGAAACCGTACAGCCAGGTGCCGTTGGTCAGATACACCAGCAAACCGTAGAACAGGTTCAGCGTGGCGATGGTGATAATAATGGCCGGAACGCGCAGCCAGTAAACCAGAAAACCGTTCACCAGCCCGAGTAACAAACCGGTACCCATCGACATGGCAAACGCCAGCGGAAAGCTGCCGCCATGATGAATGATGTAACTCGCCATCACGTACTGACCGATGGAGGTGACGGCCGGGAAGGAGATGTCGATGCCACCGGCGATCAGCACCACAAACAGGCCACAGGCCAGAATACCGAGAATGGCGTAACTGGTGGCGACATCGGTCAGGTTGCCGAGCGTCATAAATTCACTGGTGCTGACACTCAGGCCAATCACCAGCAGCAGAACCAGTAATCCCAGCCAGAATTCGTGCTGAGAAAACAGTTTCGAGAGAGATTTATTATCCATTGATCGCCTCCGCAATTTGCGCTTCGCTGCTCTGGTGTGGGGCGAATTCCGCCACCAGTTCGCCTTTGCGCATCACCAGCACGCGGTGACTGTTGTAATAAGCTTCCGGGATTTCATCGCAAATCATCAGCACCGCCATGCCGGACTCCGCCAGATCACGTGCGATGCGATAAATCCCTTCTTTGTTGGCGATATCGACACCCACCGTGGGGGAGTCGAGGATCAGGATATGTGGTTGCGTCGCCACCCATTTGGCGATAGCGATACGCTGCGCATTGCCGCCGGACAGGGTTTTCACTGGCAGGCCGCTGTCCGACACTTTAATGTTCAGATCACGGATCAGGTCTTTCACCACTGACGCCGCTTTGCGGTGATCCATCAGCCCTGCGCGGGTGTGCAACTTGTCGAAAATCGACACCAGCGTGTTGTCGTAAATGGATTGCTCCATGATCAACCCTTGTGTCAGACGGTCTTCCGACACATAAGCAATACCGTGGCGGATAGCATCGCGGTTGCTGCGGAATTTTACCGCATTGCCGTTAACGCGGATTTCCCCGCTGTCCGGCTGGCTCATGCCAAACAGGCTCAGACACAGCTCCGTTCGCCCTGAACCGAGCAGACCGATAATCGAGGTGATCTCGCCCTGACGCAGCGACAGCGAAATATCCTGATACTGACCTTTGCGGCTCAGGCGGCGGACTTCCAGCAGCGGCGTCACGTCTGCGGGCGCACGGTGCGGCAGATGACTGTAGGTAAAACGCTGTCCGGTCATCAGGAAGGCCAGCTCATTGCTGTCGAGTTCGCTGGCCGGATAGGTGCCGACCAGTTTGCCGTCACGCATCACGCTGATACGGTCAGCGACTTCCATCACTTCATCAAGACGGTGGCTGACAAATACCACGCAAATACCGGCGGCTTTCAGCTCATTCACCACCCGCAGCAGACCGTTTACTTCGGTGCGGGTCAGTGAGGCGGTTGGTTCATCCATGATAACCAGACTGGCGTCAGCGGCGATTGCGCGGCATATTGCCACTAACTGACGGTCTGCGATCGACAGCTTTTCGACTTTACGATCCGGATCCAGAGAGACGCCGACGCGTTGCATCGCCGCGACCGCTTTTTTGCGCATTGCCTCGCGATGTACCCAGAAATCGCCGCCCGGTAAATAACGGTGAATAGCGATATTTTCAGCCACCGATAAATTCGGGAATAAAGATAAATCCTGATAAATAACCTGAATGCCGTAATAAGAAGAAAGTTGTGGCGTCAGGGTATGAAATAATTTCCCGTCGAGGGTAATCGCCGCCCCTTTTTCCGGCTGATAGACCCCGGAAATGACTTTAATAATGGTGCTCTTGCCGCAGCCATTCTGACCCGCGAGGCAATGCACTTCGCCTTTATTCAGCGTCAGGCTGACATTATCCAGCGCTAATACGCCGGGGAATTTTTTACTGATTTTTTCGAGGCTGATAAAGGCCTCAGCAGGGGCAGGGGACGTGCGCGAACTGGACGACGGAGTGAGAGTATTCATCACATTATCCTTACAACATACCCTTCATACTTCGCGCTGTGGATGCGTTGACTGCACTCGCTCACCCGAATCACTTACTTATGTAAGCTCATCGGGATTCACTCATTTGCCGCCTTCCCACAACTCGAATTATTTAGGGTATAAGTTTTCAATGTCTGATTAGAAATTCAGATACGGCACAGCAAACATCGCCGTATCTGTTTCTATTTGCCTGGTGTGGCGCTGGAGATAAATTTATCTCCGGTAAATATCCGGTAAATAAAAGCATTAAAAAGTTAAATCAGAAGCCAAGTGATTTCGCATTCTCTGGTGTGACTTCCAGAATTTTATTAAAGCGGATCACATGCTTATCCATATCCACATCAGCTTTGCCCAGCCCGTCAATGCTCAGATCTTTAGTCACTTCTTTACCCTGCAACATCTGGTCAGCAACGGTGACTAAGGCGTAACCGGCATCTTTCGGATCCCACAACAGCACTTTCTTAATATCGCCACGCATCAGATAGGGCGCGGCCTGAGCTGGCATAGCGATACCGACAACGGCAATTTTATTTTTCGCACGTTTCTGCTGAACGGCCTGACCGGCACCGATCGGGCCGAGCGAACCGAAACCGATAATCCCTTTCAGGTCAGGGTAGGTTTTCATTAAATCGAGCGTCGTGGAGTAAGACTTATCGATGTTTTCTGCGACCGGCAGGCGTGAAGTGACTTCATGCATGTCCGGGTATTTTTCTTTCTGATATTTAATGGCGGCATCAGCCCATGCGTTATGCAATGGCACGGTCAGGGAACCGACATAAATCGCATAACCGCCTTTGCCGCCCATATCTTTCGCCAGCTCGTCCATATTGGCTTCGGCATATTTCTGGCTGTCGATGGTTTCGATATCCCACTGACCAATCTGCTGATCGGGAGATTCATGCGTTAACACCACGATGCCCTGATCACGGGCTTTTTTCAGCACCGGCTCCAGCACTTTGGCGTCGTTCGGTACCACGATAATGGCGTCGACTTTTTTGGCGATCAAATCTTCAATCACTTTGACCTGCTGTGCCGGATCCGGCGTGGATGCGCCTACCTGATAGGCGTTGACATCCAGCTTCTGCGCGGCTTCTTTTACGCCGACTTCCATGCGGGTGAACCAGGGAATACCGGTGACTTTAGCGACGACGGCAATGTCATAGGGTTTGGCGGCGAACGACGGTGTTGTGAATAACATGCATGCTGAAACCACACATGCACTGACTAATGCGAGGTTAAATTTCATGTCTGTACCTTTCTTATGAGGTTCTGTTTTGGTGTAGGGAACGGGTGGTGGTTATTTATTCCACATTCAGAGATTAACTTAAGGGGAAAGCTGTTTTCGCGTGGTCGTGAACGGAATGTGATCAAAGTCCTAAAATGTTAAATTAAGTGGTTTTATATGTAAAAATTAAGTTAATTAAAAATATAAAAACCATCATAGCCTGGGATTTGATAAATGTTACCGATAACAATTAAACAAAAAAATACCTAATATTTAACAATTAAGAAACATGAGAAAGTAATAACGGTCTTTTTCCTGAAAGAAAGACCGCGTGGTTTTTTTTATTTGCACAGACTGTGAGCAGCGTCACGGGACGCGGGTGCGCCAAAATCGTGCGCTGTTGCACCTTTATCTGGCATTGCTCTGCATTGAAGCGCGGGTGATCCGCGCCGGATCACAATCCTGCATAAAACATTCCACCCGAAATCAAAATATTTCCCTGCATACTCATTCTTGTGCCCTCGTTGCTGCAAAAGGGGATTTTTTCTTTTATTCATTTTTTATGCAATTAAAGTGAATAACAGGCGATATTAAGTGGTTGTTTTTTCTCGATGTCATTTTTTTTATTCACTTTTTTCCTTTGCTGGCATGAAGACTGCAATCTATGATGAGACTGAGTGAAATTATTTGTTAACTTTTAAATAACAAATTAGTAACTGCCATTTCTCGCCAGCGCGATTGCCCGCTAAATGTGCAAAAACATCGGAACCCGGTGCACTTCCTGTCTGTATGGGGGACGGGGGTGTGCACCCTGAAATCAGCGAAAAAGAGGTTTATATGGAACACCAACAGCAACCACAAAACGTCAGCCGCCAGAACTTTGATGACTGGATGGTGCCGGTTTATGCCCCGGCGGCGTTTATTCCTGTGCGTGGCGAAGGATCCTGGCTGTGGGATCAGACGGGTAAAGATTATGTCGATTTCGCAGGCGGAATTGCCGTGAATGCCCTGGGACATGCGCATGCGGAAATTCGTAAAACCCTGCATGAACAGGCGGATAAAGTCTGGCATCTGGGCAACGGTTACACCAACGAACCGGTGCTGCGTCTGGCGAAGCAACTGATCGACGCCACCTTTGCGGACAAAGTGTTTTTCTGTAACTCCGGCGCGGAAGCCAACGAAGCGGCGCTGAAACTGGCCAGGTTGTACGGTAATAAATCCGGCGGCGAAAAGAATGAAATCATCGCCTTCAAAAACGCGTTTCATGGCCGCACGCTGTTTACGGTGACGACCGGCGGTCAGCCGAAATATTCAGAAGATTTTGCGCCTTTACCGCAGGCGATTACCCATCTGCCGTTTAACGATCTGGCCGCCGTTGCCAGCCAGATTTCTTCCCGCACCTGTGCCGTGATTGTCGAACCGATCCAGGGCGAAGGCGGTGTGGTACCGGCAGAGGCCGGTTTCCTGCAAGGTCTGCGTGAGCTGTGTGACAAACATCAGGCTGTGCTGATTTTCGATGAAGTACAGACCGGCGTCGGGCGTACCGGCGAGCTGTATGCGTATCAGCATTACGGCGTGGTGCCGGACATTCTGACCAGCGCCAAAGCGCTGGGCGGCGGTTTCCCGATTGGCGCGATGCTGACCACTGACCGCTATGCTGCGTTATTCCAGCCGGGCACGCACGGCACCACTTACGGCGGTAACCCGCTGGCGACGGCGGTGGCGGGCAAAGTCTTTGAGCTGATTAACACGCCGGAGGTGTTGTCCGGTGTGCAAAAGCGTCATCAGTGGTTTGCCGATGGTCTGAAACGCATCAATGACCGTTATAAGGTGTTCAGCGAAGTGCGCGGGCAGGGGCTGCTGATCGGCGCTGTGATGAGTGAACGGTATAAAGATCAGGCCAAACAGCTGAACACGCTGGCGGCAGAAGAAGGACTGATCGCCCTGATTGCCGGGCCAAATGTACTGCGCTTTGCGCCATCACTGATTATTCCGGGCGCGGATATTGAAGAAGGGCTGAACCGCCTTGAGCGGGCTGTCGCGCGCCTGTGCGTGTGATTCTTTGGGTTAAATGAGGTAGCGCATCATGATGTTGATTCGACCTGTGCGGCCCGGCGATCTCGCCGATATCCTGCAGTTGTCAGGCAAAACCGGCATCGGTTTAACGTCTTTGCCCAAGGATGAAGCGCATTTACGCGGGCGCATTGAGCGCTCAGTGGCGACCTGGGAAGGTCGCCTGGAAAAAGGCGAACAGGGCTATCTGTTCGTGCTCGAAGACACCGAACAGCAAAAAGTTGTCGGCGTCAGCGCTATTGAAGTGGCGGTCGGGCTGAGTGAGCCGTGGTACAACTTCCGCCTCGGCACGCTGGTGCACGCCTCCAAAAGCCTGAATATTTATAAGCCGGTGCCGACGCTGTTTCTGAGTAACGATCACACCGGTTATACCGAACTTTGCACGCTGTTCCTCGATCCGGACTGCCGTCACGGCAAAAACGGGCAACTGTTGTCGAAGGTCCGTTTCCTGTTTCTGGCGGCATTTCGTGAGTATTTCTCCCGCAAGGTAATTGCGGAGATGCGCGGCATGTCTGACGACAGCGGCCATTCCCCGTTCTGGGACAGTGTCGGGCGTCATTTTTTTGGTATGGAATTCGCCGAAGCTGACCGTCTGACCGGCATGGGACAGAAATCCTTTATTGCCGAACTGATGCCAAAGCATCCTTTATATACCGAATTGCTCAGCCATGAGGCCCGTGAAGTGATCGGCGAAGTACATCCGCAAACCGCCCCGGCGCGTGCCGTACTTGAAGGTGAAGGGCTGCGTTACGAAGGTTATGTGGATATCTTCGATGCCGGTCCGACGCTCGAAGGTGAAATCGATCAGTTACGCGCCGTCAAAGAAAGCCGTCTGTTGCCGGTGCGGCTGGCGGAACACCGCAGCGGTCGTGATGAGCCGCTGTACCTGGTGGCCAACGAGCAATATCAGCATTTCCGCGCCCTGCTGGTGCCGGGCGGAGATTCAGCAGATTCGCTGACGCTTAATTCCCGCGAGGCTGACATGCTTGGCCTGCGCGAGGGCGATACCCTGCGCGCCGTGGCGCTTTTCCCCGGCGATAAACCGGCTCCTGCAACCCCTATTCTCAAAAAGGAAAGTCTCGCATGATGCAACCTGCACTTTTTATTCAGGGCCAGTGGCGCAGCGGACAAGGCGCGCAACTGAACAAAACCAATCCGGCAGATAATACGTTGTTGTGGTCGGCACTGAGCGCCAATGCGGAAGATGTCGATGCTGCCTGTACAGCCGCCCGCACGGCATTTCCCGCCTGGGCACGTAAAACCGTGGCCGAACGCGCCGAAGTGATTCAACGTTTTGCGGATTTACTGACGGAACATAAAGCACGGCTGGCGGAAATTATCAGTCTGGAAACCAGCAAACCACGCTGGGAAACGCTGACCGAGATTCAGGCGATGATCGGCAAGGTGTCGATTTCACTGGAAGCCAACCAGCAACGCACTGGCGAGAAACACACCGCCATGCCCGACGGTGAAGCCGTGCTGCGCCACCGGCCGCATGGCGTGCTGGCGGTTTTTGGTCCGTATAATTTCCCCGGACATCTGCCGAACGGCCATATCGTTCCGGCCTTGCTGGCGGGCAACACGCTGGTCTTCAAACCGAGCGAACTGACGCCCAAAACTGCCGAGGAAACGGTGAAATTGTGGCAACAGGCCGGGCTGCCGGAAGGTGTGCTGAATCTGGTACAAGGCGGTCGTTCGACCGGTGAGGCGCTGGCAGCGTGCCACAATATCGACGGTCTGCTGTTTACCGGCAGCGCGGGCACCGGCTATCAGTTGCACCGCCAGCTCGCCGGTCAGCCTGAAAAAATTCTGGCGCTGGAAATGGGCGGCAACAACGCGCTGATTGTCGAGCCGGTAGAAGATATTGATGCAGCAGTTAATCTGACTATTCAGTCGGCGTTTATTTCTGCCGGACAGCGTTGTACCTGTGCGCGCCGTCTGCTGGTGAAAGAGGGCGCGGCAGGTGATGCATTTATCGCGCGTTTGCTCGATGTCACCATGCAACTGCGCGTGGGCGGCTGGAATGATGATCCGCAGCCGTTTATGGGCGGTGTGATTTCTGACGTGGCGGCACGCAATATGCTCAAAGCACAGGACGAACTGCTGGCGCTGGGCGGTAAACCTCTGCTGTTGCTGACGCGCCCGGATCCGCTCAATACCCTGCTGACGCCGGGGATTATCGATCTGACCGGTGTGGCGGGCATTCCCGATGAAGAATACTTCGGCCCGTTGCTGAGCATTTACCGTTACAGCGATTTCGATAATGCCGTCGCCCTCGCCAATCAGACCCGTTTCGGGCTGGCCACCGGGCTTATCTCTGCTGAGCGCTCTCAGTTTGAGCAGCTATTATTGGAAGCAAGGGCGGGCATTGTGAACTGGAACAAACCGCTGACTGGCGCATCGAGCAACGCGCCTTTTGGTGGCATCGGTGCTTCAGGCAATCACCGCCCAAGTGCTTATTATGCGGCGGATTATTGTGCCTGGCCGATGGCCTCGCTGGAAACAGACAAGCTGGAACTCCCTGCGACGCTGTCGCCTGGTATTGATTTCCGTACAACCTGAGGAGACAGCAATGTCTGGATGTGAAGCAAATTTCGACGGCTTAGTCGGGCCGACGCACCATTACGCGGGGCTGTCGTTTGGCAATGAAGCTTCGACTAAAAACCAGAATGCGGTGGCGAACCCGCGTCTGGCGGCAAAACAGGGCTTGCTGAAAATGAAATCGCTGGCCGATCTCGGTTTTGCACAGGGGATTTTGCCGCCGCATGAACGTCCGCATCTGAGCACATTGCGCAAAATGGGTTTTGGTGGCAGCGATCGCGAAGTGCTGACTAAAGCGCAGGCTTATTCGCCGCGTTTGCTGTCGTCACTGAGTTCGGCGTCTTCCATGTGGGTGGCGAATGCGGCCACGGTGTCGCCTTCGGCAGACAGCGCAGACGGGCGTGTGCATTTCACGGTTGCCAACCTGAATAATAAATTTCACCGGGCCATTGAGGCAGAAACCACATCTGCCATTTTACGCGCGACCTTCCATGCCGATAAATATTTTGCCCATCACGATGCGCTGCCGCAGGTGGCGGCGCTGGGGGATGAGGGCGCGGCGAATCATAACCGGTTATGCGGTGAGTACGATAAACCCGGCGTACAGGTGTTTGTTTACGGACGCGACGGGCTGGCGACCGGCGACAACGAACCGGTGCGTTATCCGGCACGTCAGACCCGTTTAGCCAGTGATGCCGTAGCACGTTTGCATCAGCTTGATGAAAAGCGCACGGTGTTTATTCAGCAAAATCCGCAAGCCATCGACAGCGGCGTTTTTCATAACGACGTCATTTCTGTCAGCAACGGCAACGTGCTTTTCCATCACGAGCAGGCGTTTGTGAATTCAGGCAAAGCGCTGGAGGAAATTCGTCGCAAAATGGCGGCGCTTGAGCTGGATTTCCACCCGATTGAAGTGCCGCAGTCAAAAGTGTCTCTCGACGATGCGGTCGCGACGTATCTGTTTAACAGCCAGCTCCTGACCAAATCCGACGGCAAAATGATGCTGGTGGTGCCGGAAGAGTCCCGCCAGCACACCGGCGTCTGGACGTATCTTTCAGCACTGAAAGACAGCGGTGGCCCGGTTGATCAGATTGAAGTGTTTGATCTGCGTGAAAGCATGCGCAACGGCGGTGGCCCGGCGTGTTTGCGCCTGCGTGTCGCGCTCAACCGCAACGAACTTAATGCAATCAATGTGGCTTCGCTGATGAGTGACAGCCAGTTCACGCGGCTCAATACCTGGGTGGACACGCATTATCGTGACCGGATGCAGGCCAAAGATCTGGCCGATCCACAGCTTCTGACCGAAGTGCGTACTGCGCTCGACGAACTGACCAATATTCTCGGGCTGGGTGCGATTTATCCGTTCCAGCGCTGAGCCATCACAGGAGTGAATGTATGTTTGATTTACTGGCGACGACGCTTGCCGGTGATGCGGTGAAAGAACCTGCCGGACAAACCGAAACGCTGGACTGGCAATGGCGTGGTGAAGGCATTCTCGAGCTTTCACCGCGTCAGTCCTGTGAGGCGGCGGTGGTGATTTCCGCCGGTATTCACGGTAATGAAACTGCGCCGGTTGAACTGCTCAATCAACTGGTCAGCGAGTTGCTGTCAGGCGAAAGGCTGTTGCGGGTCCGGCTGCTGGTGTTACTGGGCAATCCGCCGTCAATGCGTGTCAATAAGCGGTTTGTGGAGGCTGACATGAACCGCATGTTCGGCGGGCGTCATGCGCGTTATACACCGAATGATGAAACCCGCCGGGCGCAGGAACTCGAACAGGTGATGGCGTTGTTTTACCGCAGTGCCACGGCGGCGGGAACCACGCAGCGATTCCACTATGATTTGCACACGGCGATCCGCGGATCAAAACACGTGCGCTTCGGGCTGCTGCCTTTACAAAGTCGTCCGAAAAGCGAAGCGATGCTCGCCTGGCTCAACGCCGCCGGGCTGGATGCGCTGGTGCATCACCGTTCGCCGGGCGGTACTTTTACGCATTTCAGCAGCGATGTTTTTCAGGCCGACAGTTGCACGCTGGAACTGGGCAAAGCGCTGCCGTTCGGCAGTAACGATCACGCGCAGTTCACCGGTATCCGCCGCGCGCTGCAAACGCTGGTGAGTGGCGAACCGATGCCTGCCCGTGACGCCGCCGCGCCGCTGGTGCATTACCGTGTGGTGCAGGATGTGATCCGGTCACAGGAAGATTTCGAGTTATTTGTCCCGGCAGATGCCCTGAATTTTACAGCGTTCAGGCAGGGGTTTGTCATTGCTAAAGAAAGCGGTAAAACCTACAAGGTTGAAGCAGAGGAAGAAGTCGTGTTATTCCCGAATCCGAATGTGGCGCTGGGGTTAAGGGCAGGGCTGATGCTGATGAAAATCTGATGAGTAAAAGCACCGCAGTAGCTGCAAAACCCCCTCCCAACCTCCCCCTTCGCAGGGGGAGGAGCAGGGCAAAAACCCGCTTACGGTGCGCGCAGAGTAGAACGCGATCAGCTCCCTCCCCTGCGAAGGGGAGGGTCGGGGTGGGGTATTAATGGCATCTCAGCCGCAACTCATTCCCTTTATCGGGATGCGTTGCACCAAAAGAAAAAGGGTCCTGATTTTCATCAGGACCCTTTTTCTTTAATTTGGCGGTGAGAGAGGGGTTCGAACCCTCGATACGATTTCTCGTATACACACTTTCCAGGCGTGCTCCTTCAGCCACTCAGACACCTCACCGTGTTCGTTACAGCGCGCACGTTGCAACGGGGCGCTACTATAGGGAGACCGCCGCGAAGGGTCAAGAAAATTTTCAGCGTTTTGTGTCAGGCGCTCAGAGTCTGTTCGCCGGGAGAATGCCGTGGCTGGCGGATTTTGAAAGCGCCCAAAAACAAAAAAGGCTCTGATTTTCATCAGAACCTTTTTTGTTTAATGTGGTGGAGAGAGAGGGGTTCGAACCCTCGATACGATTGCTCATATACACACTTTCCAGGCGTGCTCCTTCAGCCACTCAGACACCTCTCCAGTCGTCGGCTGCACCGCAGTGCTGCTGACCGGCGCTAATGTAGGGAAAAGTCGCCTCACCGTCAACACTCTTTTGCAGGTTCCATGCCGTTTAGACAAACTTAGAGCAATCTGATGATTTAAAGAGCAAAAAATGCGTTAAGGATGAACAGCCGGTATCTGGTTGCAGGGCGTGATTAAAATTGCTTATCAGAATGCATAAATAAGTAGAATTTTTGCATGAAAGCACAATTATCCCGCAAACACTTTTTGTTACGGCTAAATAGCAAGATATGTTGTGGTAATCATTCATGGTAGCGGTATAACAATGCACTCTGAAAAAATGCTTCGCATAAGAACTGTACAAGTCATCCTTTGAAGCAGGGTTATTTATCACATAAGGGCAGGGGTTATTCTTGAGTCAGTCAAATAACGCGACCGCGTCGCAACACCGGACGGCAATTCCTGCCGGAGCGGGCACATTATTCTTCGTTCAGACATTCGCAACGCTCGGCTTTGCGGTGCTGTATTCCACGCTGGTCCTGTACGCCACCAAAAAACTCGGTTTCAGTGAAGATAACGCCAACGCCATCATGGGCGTGTTCGGCGCATTCAACTACGGGCTGCATATGTTCGGCGGCTACCTTGGCGGGCGTTATCTCAGCAACCGTAATCTGTTCGTGCTCGGCATGGTGTTGCAGGTCTTTGGCTGTGCGCTGATTGCGCTGGAAGGTGTGACCGGGTTGTACTGGGGATTAGCCATGTTCCTGACCGGCAGCGGACTGAATGTGACCTGTCTGAATATGATGCTGACCCAGCGTTTTGCTCCGGACGATGACCGCCGTGAATCGGCCTTCCTGTGGAATTATGCCGGGATGAACCTGGGCTTCTTTATAGGTTTTGCGGTCGCCGGTTATTTCCAGCTCAGTGAAAACTACCGCGCGCTGTTCCTGTTCGCCACGTTAGGGAATGTCGCGGCGATTGTGGTGACACTTTCCCGCTGGTCGATTCTGGCCGATATCAGCACGCCGCTGAAAGAGGCCAGCCGCAGCCAGTTACTGCGCCGGATGGCGGTCGGTATTGCCATCCTGATTGTACTGGTGCCGGTTATCCGCATGTTGCTGACCCACGCAGAATTCAGCAGTTATTTTGTGGTCGCGCTGGGCATTGTGATTTTCGCATTAATGGCGCTGGTCACTTTTCGCCATCGGGATGCGGATGAACGCCGCCGCATGAAGGCGTATCTGCTGCTGGCGCTGGGTTCGTTAGTTTTCTGGACACTGTATCAGCTGGCACCCATGGGGCTGATGCTGTTCTCTGAAAACAACATCAACCTGAATGTATATGGTATCCGCGTGGCACCGCAGTGGATCCAGAACATAAATACCGTGGTTATCGTGATCGGT
The DNA here is from genome assembly GCF_009498575.1 of Rahnella sp. RcJ3. NCBI lineage: Bacteria > Pseudomonadati > Pseudomonadota > Gammaproteobacteria > Enterobacterales > Yersiniaceae > Rahnella > Rahnella sp. RcJ3. Next base: position 20,432 of record NZ_QSNX01000003.1, on the reverse strand, counting down.
GGGCCGCTGATGGCACTGTGGTTCAACCGCCTGCGTCAGCGCGGCTGGAACATTGATATTCCGGCGCAGTTCTCCGCATCCCTGTTCTGTATGGGGCTGGGCATGCTGGTGCTGCCGTTGGGTATTCATCTGGCGGGCGGCGACGGCCTGGTGGCGTTTAAATGGATTGCCCTCAGCTATCTGCTGCAAAGCATCGGCGAACTGCTGATTTCACCGATCGGTTACGCGATGATCGGTAAGCTGGCACCGCCGCGTTATCAGGGTGTGATGATGGGCTGCTGGATGATGGTCACCGGCGTGGCGTCGGTGCTGGCCAGTTACATTTCCGGGCTGATGCCGCAGAACGCGGGCAGTACGCCAGCGCTGACCAATCCGGGCTACAGTCAGGTGTTTAACGCGCTGGGCTGGGGTTCCGTTATCACGGGTGTGGTGCTGCTGGTGCTTATCCCGCTGCTGCGCCGGATGATCCACCGTGAGCCGGTTGCCGCCTGATTTATTCGCTGTCTCCGTCACTCACTTCACAAGCCCCGAACTCCGGGGCTTGTTCTTTTTTACGCCACAGGGTTGCATCCCGATGATATTCAGGGAAATCTATCTGTTCACAGGAGGCTTCCCCGATGAACATTATTTTTTACCACCCTACATCTGATGCAAAACCCTGGATTGACGGAATAACAAAAAGATTACCGCAGGCCAACGTGCGCGCGTGGAAGGCGAATGATCAGGACCCGGCGGATTACGCGCTGGTCTGGCGGCCACCGCATGCCATGCTCGCGCCGCGCACGATGCTGAAAGGTATTTTCGCGCTGGGGGCGGGAGTGGATGCCATCCTGACACAGGAACAGCGTCAGCCGGGCACATTGCCCGCCGGCGTACCGTTGCTGCGCCTGGAAGATACCGGCATGGCGTTGCAGATGCAGGAATATGCGCTGGCGACGGTATTACGTTATTTCCGCCGGATGGATGAATATCAGCTCTTCCAGCAACAAAAACAATGGCGCCCGCTTGTTCCGCATTCACGCAGTGAATTCATTATCGGTATTCTTGGTGCCGGTGTGCTCGGCAGCAGCGTGGCGAAAGCACTGGTGGATATGCAATTCACCGTGCGTAGCTGGAGCCGCAGCGCCAAGTCGCAGGAAGGCGTAGAGAGTTTCTATGGTGACGATCGGTTGGCAGCGTTTGCCAGCGGCTGCAAAGTGCTGATCAATCTGTTGCCCAACACGCCGCACACCGCCGGTGTTCTCAATCATAAACTGTTCACAAATCTTTCGCATAATGCGTACCTGATTAACCTTGGTCGTGGCGGACATCTGGTGGAAGGCGATTTGCTGCGTGCGCTCGACAGCGGGCAGATTGCCGCTGCCACGCTCGACGTTTTCGTTGAAGAACCGTTGCCGGGCATGCACCCGTTCTGGTCGCATCCGCGGGTCAGCATCACGCCACACGTCGGTGCGGATACGTTGCCGGAGCAGGCGATGGACAGCATCGTGAGTAACATTCTGGCGATAGAGGCAGGGCGCGAGCCGACGGGACGTGTCGATCCCGGCCGGGGTTACTGATATTCATCTGCTAACATTATAAATGCTGCGGTTATGTTGCCGCAGCGGAATACTTTCAAGGAGAGTACATGCCTTACCCGGTTGATTTACATATGCATACCGTTGCCAGCACCCACGCCTACAGCACGTTACATGATTACATTGATGAAGCCGCCGAAAAGGGCATTAAGCTGTTTGCCATCACTGATCATGGTCCTGATATGGCTGATGCGCCGCACTACTGGCATTTTATGAATATGCGGGTCTGGCCGCGTCTGGTGAATGGCATCGGTATTCTGCGTGGCATCGAGTCGAATATTAAAAACATTCATGGTGATATCGACTGTACCGGCCCGATGCTCAAAGAAATCGACGTGATTATTGCCGGTTTCCATGAGCCGGTGATGCAGCCCGTCGATAAAGAAACCCATACCGCTGCGATGATTGCAGCGATGGCGGGGGGTGAAGTGCATATTATTTCGCACCCGGGCAACCCGAAATACCCGATTGATATTCCTGCTGTGGCGGCGGCTGCCGCGAAATATAACGTCGCGCTGGAGCTGAATAACTCATCGTTTATTCATTCACGTGCGGGCAGCGAGCCAAATTGCCGTGCGATTGCGCTGGCAGTAAAAGAAGCCGGTGGCTGGCTGGCGCTGGGGTCAGATTCGCACATCGCTTATTCACTCGGGGGCTTTGAACATTGCGAACGTATCCTGCGTGAAATTGATTTTCCGCAAGACCGTATTCTTAATGTCAGCCCGCGTCGTTTCCTCGATTTTCTCGAGGCCCGGGGTCGCGCGCCCATTGCTGAATTAAGCGAACTGTGACATTGTCGCGACCAAATTGCGGGGGATTAACCCTTTTCATTATCTGATCAGGTTACTGTTATGAATGAATTTTCGATTGTCTGCCGCGTGCTGGGCACGTTGTTTTACCGTCAGCCGCAGGATCCGTTGCTGGTTCCGTTGTTTGGCCTGATTCAGGACGGAAAGCTGCGTGAGCACTGGCCGCTGGAGCAGGATGCGTTGCTGATCCGCTTGCAGGAAAGTGCCAATCCGCAAGCGCTGGCCGCTGAATTTAACCGTCTGTTTGTCGGTTCAGAATGTGCGGTATCGCCGTTCCGCAGTGATTATGTTGACGGCGCAAATGAAATGGATGTGCGCACATTCCTGCAACAGCGCGGTATGCCGCTGGGCGAAACGCCTGCTGATCATTTCGGTGCCATGTTACTGGCCGCCTCCTGGCTGGAAGATCAGTCGCAGGAAGATGAAGTCAGCGCGCAAATTACGCTGTTTGATGACTACCTGTTCCCGTGGTGCGGTAAATTCCTCGGTAAAGTGGAAGCCCATGCCACCAGCGGTTTCTACCGCACGCTGTCTGAAATCAGCCGCGAAGCCTTGCAGGCGATGCGCGACGAACTCGAAGAGCAACTGCCGCCGGATCTGGATGACGCGGAAGAAGACGACCAGTAATCCTGAACACAGCATGTAAAAAGCCCGGCGGTGAGTCATCACGCCGGGCTTTCTTATTATCGGTTTACTCAGACTAATCAGTAAAAGGTATCACCAACTGACCCGGTTTCACTTCAATTCCTTTCGCCAGTTTCTTCGCCATCGCTTCACCTTTGCTGTGATCGCCATTGAGCACATAAGCCGGACGCTGGTTGAAATAGGTGTTCAGCGAATTGTTCAGATAAGGCATCAGGCCTTTCATCACGTTGTCCATTTTCTCAGGCTTGATGGTGTAATCCACCACCTGCATATCCCGCAGGAAAATGGCGCCTTTCTCGCGATCATAAGTTGGATGCGCTTTCAGGGTCAGGCGCATATCGGCTTTCTGCGGGCCGAACAGTGAGGATACATCGACATGGGCGTCGCCGGTCAGCGTCACGATACCGGGTTCAGCCCGGCCAATCTGGCTGCTGAGATTGGTCAGCACCAGTTTGGCATCCACCAGTCCCGGAACGCCCAACTGTTTTTCAAAGTTGTTGTTCTTTTGCAGGTAATCATTCACCTGCTGCTCACTGATGGTGTACTGCGTCAGTTGATTACAGCCTGCCAGTAAGCTGGCACACATCAGTACTGCGGCACCCAGAAATCGCTTTGTCATTCTTCCCTCATTACGTAAAAACTATTTCGTCAGCATGACCGTAAAGCATCATGGCTCCAATCAGACAACGCTGATTAGCCTAAGTGCTGAAGGGAGGGAATAAAAGGGAAAATTGCCGGAAGCGGACTTCCGGCAAAAAGTATAACGGGCTTAGCTTGCGAGACGGGAGAGAAGATTTACCTGAGTCTGTTTCGCCATATTATCGCGGTAGGCCTGAACCCGTGAAGGCCAGTCGATGCCTTGCACAATCGACAGCGAACGCAGCAACGGCCAGAGATTAATGTCATCTTCGGAAAGCTCGCCATTCACCGCATTCGGCTCGACGATCAGTTTGTCGAGTGCGCGCAAATCCTGACTGATTTTCTTCACCAGACCTTCGGAATGTTGCAGATGCTCCTGAAAACTGCCGCTGGCAGCCTGCTTTTTATCGGCGAAGTATTTACGGGCTTCCGGCGTGGAGAATTCTTCCAGTGGTGCGGTGGCAAAACGCGGCAACAACAGACGTCCGGTATATTCAGAAACCTGACGCAACCACGCGGCAACAGATGCGTTCAGCGGGCCGGTCAGCAGCGGTTTACCGTCACTTTTGTCGATGTAATGCACGATATCCATACTTTCCGGCATGAAGCCGCCATCCTCTTTTTGCAGGACAGGCACCATCTTTTTACCCACCATTGAAATGGGTGTTTTTTCATCGTCGTTGAGCAGCACCTTGATCTCAACCGGGATGTTCTTCAAACCGAAAATCATGCGGGCTTTCACGCAGAAAGGGCAATGTTCGTAAACGTAAAGTCTCATAGTACGTAGCTCCTGTTATCGCCGGCGGTGACCTGTAGGGTGCATGAAAACTGCCGGATGTAGGTTCGGATTTTGTCTAACGCTATGATTCAGTATGGGTATAGATGGATGTGAGATCAAACCGCATTCTCTGGAACGCGGTTTCCATCAGGGTACTGCATAAGAAATTACGGAAGATCAACTGCCGCTGAGCATGGCCGGTTCGATGCGGCGCAGGTTGAACTGCCAGTACAAACCGGTGAGGGTGATGAAGCCAACGACGCCGAGTAATAACCACGGCAATTCAGGCAGTTCGAGCGCACGGCCGGTGTCGTACATCCAGCCGCCACCGGTATAACCGATGACGCCGCCCAGAGCCAGTCCCAGACGGCTGAAGCCCATGTAGCTGCCGCGTGCGCGGGCGTCGGCCAGAGATGCACCCAGGGTTTCACGCGCCGGTTCGGCGATGATCGAACCAATGTAGAAAAAGCCAATCAGCAATAATAACGGATTGATTGAGGTAACCAGCCCGACCGGCAGCAGGCTCAATGTCATGATCAGCAGACCGAACATCAGGCGCTGTTCAAGACGGAAACGTTTTTCGCTCCAGCGGGCAATCGGATACAAGAGCGTCAGCGACAGTACGGCTTCAATGGCGTACATCCATTTCACCGCCGACGGGCTGCCCGCGACATCATTGACCGCAATCGGCAACATCAGCATCACCTGCACGGTCAGCATGTAATAGCCAGTCAGCGTCAGCACGTAGGCCAGAAAACGACGGTCGCGCAGCACGCGCATCATGCCTTCGCGCATAGGGGTGCGCAGGGTGGAAATGCGGTAAGCCGGTAACAGCCAGGCGTTGCAGGCCGCGGCCAGACAAAAGATTGCGGCTCCGGTCCAGCAGACGTAATGGAAATCATATTGCAGCAGCCAGCTACCGATCAGTGCGCCAATGACGGCACCCGCGCTGTCCTGCATCATCATCAGGGAGAAGAAGCGGCTGCGCTCGTGCGGACGGGTCAGTTTTATGACCAGCGCGGTACGCGGCGGATCAAACAACGTGCCGCCAAGACCGGAGAGAATACACGAACAGACCAGAATCCACGGTTGATCGGCCATCGCCATCGTGGCAAAGCCCGCCGCGCGCAATAACATGCCGGTGATAATCATGGGTTTCGCCCCAAACCGGTCAGCAATCGCCCCGCCAAAAATGCCCAGTCCCTGTTGCGTAAGCTGACGAACGCCGAGTGCCAGGCCGACGGCCATTGCCGCCCAGCCAAGCTGATCGACAAATCGGATCGAGATCAACGGAAAAACCACGAAAAAGCCTAAAATAACCAGCGCGTTGTCTAATAACAGAAAATACTTACCCAAGCTCCGAGCTTGTGATACCAGAGACATGCTTCACCATGAGCGATTATATGTATCCTGTCCGGCAGATACAGAAAGGAGAAAAGACCGTTCCAGTCTGAACCGGAAACAGGCATTTAGATAGGGCGCTATTGATAATATTTTTTTATCGTCAAGCCGCGCTCTGACTGGCAGAATTAGCGGTGATCTGTCGTTTCCTATAAATTCTATTTATCGACCCATGCGGGATGTGGAGGGAAGGGATGTTTGGCTACAAATCTGCCGTGCCAAAGGTGCGGCTTACCACTGATCGGATGGTCCTGCGCCTGGTTCATGACCGTGATGCGCACCGGCTGGCTGAATACTACGCTGAGAACCGCGCGTTTCTGAAACCGTGGGAACCGGTCAGGGATGAAAGCCATTGTTATCCCTCAGGATGGCAGGCGCGTCTGGGGCTGATTACCGAGATGCAAAAACAAGGCAGTGCGTATTACTTCATCCTGCTCGACCCCGATGAAAATCGCGTGATGGGCGTGGCGAATTTCAGCAATGTGCTGCGCGGTTCTTTCCATGCCTGTTTCCTCGGGTATTCGCTCGGCCAGGAATGGCAGGGTAAAGGTCTGATGCAGGAAGCGTTGCAGACGCTTATCCGCTATATGCAACGCCAGCAAAAAATGCACCGCATCATGGCCAATTACATGCCGCACAATAAACGCAGCGGCCAGCTTCTCGAACGTCTCGGCTTTGAACGCGAAGGTTACGCCAAAGATTACCTGCTGATTGACGGCAAATGGCAGGATCACGTGCTGACGGCATTAACCTGGCAAGAATGGACACCCCCGTCCCGATAAGGAGAGCAACATGAAACACGAACTCAGCGCCCGGGAGGCCCGTGTTGTGGGCTGTTTACTGGAAAAACAACTCACCACGCCAGAACAGTATCCGATGACCCTTAACGGCCTGACCACGGCCTGCAATCAGAAGACGAACCGCGAGCCGGTGATGGAACTGAGCGAAAGTGACGTTCAGCAAACGCTGGATTTGCTGCTGCGCAAACACATTATCCGCACCCTGAGCGGCTCACGTACCATGAAGTATGAGCACCGTTTCTGTAATTCTGAATTCGGCAATCTCAAATTTTCCCCGCAGGAAGTGGCTGTAGTGACCACGCTGTTGTTGCGCGGCGCACAAACGCCGGGCGAGTTGCGTACCCGCACTAACCGTCTGCATGATTTCTCGGACGTTGCCGAAGTTGAACAAACGCTGACTGAACTGACAAACCGCGAAGACGGCCCGTTCTGCGTGCGTCTGGCCCGAGAACCCGGGAAACGTGAAAGCCGCTATATGCATCTTTTCAGCGGCGAAGTCAGCAATGTGGCCAGTACCCATGAAGAACCGCTGTTCAGCGCCGGGGCACAAAGCGCTGATCTGACTCTGACCGCGCGCGTGGAAACACTGGAAGCTGAAGTGGCGGAGCTGAAACAGCGTCTGGAAAATTTGTTGCAACATCTGGCTGATTAACAGGAGCGGGTTGTGAGTAAATTACGTATTGGTGTTATCGGGCTGGGTGGGATTGCGCAAAAAGCCTATCTGCCGGTGCTGAGTCACGCTGAAAACTGGACGCTGGTCGGCGGGTTTTCCCCGAATCAGCAAAAGGCGCAGACCATTTGCGACAGTTATCGTATGGCGTGTTTTTCCCGCATGGATGAACTGGCGGGCCAGTGTGACGCGGTTTTTGTGCACAGCAGCACCGCCAGCCATTTTGAAGTGGTCGGGCAATTGCTGGCGCAGGGCTTGCATGTGTATGTCGATAAACCGCTGGCTGCTGAGCTTGAGCAGGCTGAGCAGTTGGTTGAACAGGCGCGCAAGACAGGCAAAACGCTGATGGTCGGCTTCAACCGTCGCTTTGCACCGTTGTATCGTCAGCTCAAAGATAACATGCAGAGCGCTGCATCTTTGCGCATGGACAAACACCGGACGGATAGCGTGGGGCCAAACGATCTGCGATTCACCTTGCTGGACGATTATCTGCACGTGGTCGATACCGCGCTGTGGCTGGCAGGCGGTAATGCCAGTCTGGAAAGCGGTCTGATTCAGATTAACGAAGCGAATCAGATGTTGTACGGCGAACATCATTTCCTCTGTGGCGAAACGCTGGTGACGACATCGATGCATCGCCGGGCAGGGACTTTCCGCGAGAGCGTGCAGGCGGTGACTGAAGGCGCGGTGTATCAGCTGGACAATATGCAAATCTGGCGCGAGGAACAGCAGGATATTCTCACACAACTGCCGGTACCGGGCTGGCAAAGTACCCTGACACAGCGCGGATTTGTCGGTGCCATTGAACACTTTGTGGCCTGCGTGAGTAATCAGACGGCGCCGGAAACCAGCGGCGAGCAGGCGATTTATGCGCAGGCAATGATCGAGAAGATTCTGAATTCTTAACAAAAAAGCCGCGCGGGATGGCGTGGTTAACACTCTATAACAACATAAAACAACTGCCGGTGGCTATTGTATTGCGGATGCGTAGACTAAGCGCATCTTTGAGCCATGCGGCTTCATCTCTCACGCCTGCTGATGCAGGCGTGATGGTTTAACTATTTGATATACATGTAAACCGGTAAACAAGAAAAGTGACATGAATCTACTTAAATCTCTGGCAGCCGTCAGTTCCATGACGATGTTTTCACGTGTATTAGGTTTTGCCCGCGATGCCATTGTGGCACGTGTATTTGGCGCCGGAATGGTCACCGACGCCTTTTTTGTGGCGTTCAAACTGCCCAATTTGTTGCGTCGTATTTTTGCCGAAGGCGCATTCTCACAGGCGTTCGTGCCAATTCTTGCCGAGTACAAAACTCAGCAGGGCGAAGAAGCTACGCGCACCTTTATTGCGTATGTCTCCGGGTTGCTGACGCTGGTTCTGGCGATTGTCACCGTGCTGGGCATGCTCGCGGCGCCGTGGGTGATTTATATCACTGCGCCGGGTTTTGTGGATTCACCGGACAAATTTGCGCTCACCAGTTCTCTGCTGCGGATCACCTTCCCGTATATCCTGCTTATTTCTCTGGCCTCGCTGGTCGGAGCGATACTCAACACCTGGAACCGCTTCTCGATACCGGCGTTTGCGCCGACCTTCCTGAACGTCAGCATGATCGGTTTTGCGTTATTTGCCGCGCCGTATTTTCACCCGCCGGTGCTGGCGCTGGCCTGGGCCGTGGTGGCCGGTGGCTTGCTGCAACTCGGTTATCAGCTGCCACACCTGAAGAAAATCGGCATGCTGGTGCTGCCGCGCCTGAACCTGAAAGATGCCGGTGTATGGCGCGTAATGCGCCAGATGGGACCGGCGATTTTGGGTGTTTCCGTCAGCCAGATTTCACTGATCATCAACACGATTTTTGCCTCGTTTCTGGTCTCCGGCTCAGTTTCATGGATGTATTACGCTGACCGCCTGATGGAGTTTCCTTCCGGTGTGCTGGGCGTGGCGCTGGGCACGATTTTGCTGCCTTCGCTGGCGCGAAGCTTTTCCAGCGGAAATCACGGTGAATACAATCGCCTGATGGACTGGGGCTTGCGTCTGTGTTTCCTGCTGGCGTTGCCAAGTTCCGTCGCCCTGGGGATTCTGGCCAAACCGCTTACGGTGGCATTATTCCAGTACGGCAAGTTCAGCGCGTTTGATGCTTCGATGACGCAACGTGCACTGGTGGCCTATTCCGTCGGGCTGATGGGGCTGATCGTGGTGAAAGTGCTGGCTCCGGGCTTTTATTCACGTCAGAACATCAAAACACCGGTGAAAATCGCCATCATTACCTTGCTGATGACGCAGGTGATGAACCTGGCCTTTATCGGCCCACTCAAACACGCGGGGCTTTCCCTGTCGATTGGTCTGGCAGCCTGTCTGAATGCTTCGCTGCTTTACTGGCAACTGCGTAAGCAGGATATCTTCCAGCCTTTGCCGGGCTGGAGAGTGTTCCTGATTAAGCTGATTGTCGCGGTGGTTGCCATGTCAGCAGCATTGCTCGGCATGATGTGGCTGATGCCTGCATGGGATGTGGGGGGAATGGCGTATCGTCTGGCGCGTCTGGCGGCAGTGGTTGCTGTCGGCGTAGTCGCTTACTTTGCCGTGCTTGGCCTGCTGGGCTTCAGGGTGAAAGAATTTGCCCGTAAGCTGGACTGACGCAGATTACAGAAACACAAAAGGGCGCATGAGCGCCCTTTTTTAATATCCACAACCGTGCGTTACATGCGTTCTACGGTTTCGATACCCAGCGTATCCAGACCGGTTTTCAGCGTGCGTTGTGTCAGCAGTGCCAGTTTCAGGCGGCTGTTACGGCTGGTTTCATCTTCTGCATTAAGGATCGGGCAATGCTCGTAGAAGCTGGAGAACAGGCCAGCCACGTCGTACAGATACGCACACATGGTGTGTGGCGTGCCTTCGCGGGCGACAACGGTCAGTACTTCTTCGAACTGCAACAGACGGGTCGCCAGCGCAGCTTCACGTTCCTCGCTCAGTACAACCGGTTGAGTCAGACTGTTCACGTCGATGTCTGCACGTTTAAAGATAGAGGCTACGCGGGTATAGGCATATTGCATATACGGCGCGGTGTTACCTTCGAACGCCAGCATGTTGTCCCAGTCGAAGATGTAATCGGTAGTACGGCTTTTTGACAGATCAGCATACTTGATTGCGCCGATACCCACCGCGTTAACCAGTTTTTCCAGCTCCCCGGCGTCTTTCATTTCCGGATTCTTTTCGGTGATCAGCTTACGTGCGCGATCAATCGCTTCATCCAGCAGATCAGACAGTTTCACTGTGCCACCTGAGCGGGTTTTGAACGGCTTACCGTCTTTGCCCAGCATCATGCCGAACATATGGTGTTCCAGCGCCACAGAATCCGGCACGTAACCGGCTTTACGCGCTATGGTCCATGCCTGCATCAGGTGCTGGTGCTGACGGGAGTCGATATAATACAGCACGCGGTCGGCCCCGAGTGTTTCGTAGCGGTATTTCGCGCAGGCGATATCGGTGGTGGTGTACAGGTAGCCGCCATCTTTTTTACGGATGATGACGCCCATCGGATCGCCTTCTTTATTTTTGTATTCATCAAGATAGACAACAACTGCGCCTTCGCTGTCGACGGCCAGACCTTTGGCCTGCAGGTCGGAAACGATGCCCGGCAGCATGCTGTTGTACAGGCTTTCACCCATCACATCGTCTTCGGTCAGGGTGACGTTCAGACGATTGTAGGTTAGCTGGTTTTGCTTCATGGTCACGTCAACCAGCTTGCGCCACATCTGCAGGCAGTATTCATCGCCGCCTTGCAGTTTCACCACGTAGCCACGCGCCCGCTCGGCGAAGGCTTCGTCTTCGTCGTAGTTTTTCTTCGCCGCGCGGTAGAATTCTTCCAGATCAGCCAGATTCATGTCACCGGCGTTTTCGTTCTGTACTTTTTCCAGATAGGCAATCAGCATGCCGAACTGTGTACCCCAGTCGCCAACGTGGTTAGCGCGGATCACTTTATGGCCGAGGAATTCATTGGTGCGCACAGCCGCGTCGCCGATAATGGTGGAGCGGATGTGGCCAACGTGCATTTCTTTCGCCACGTTTGGCGCAGAATAATCGATGACGATAGTTTGGGGTTCAACCGGTGTGATACCCAGTTTTTCATCGTTAAGGGCGCTGTCTACATGCGCAGCAACAAAAGCAGGATCCAGGAAGATATTGATGAAACCCGGCCCGGCGATTTCGACTTTATTCGCGATGCCGCTCAGGTCTAACAGTTCAACGACTTTCTCTGCCAGTTGTCGCGGTGGCATACCGAGTTTTTTTGCCACGGACATAACACCATTAGCCTGATAGTCGCCAAACTGAGCTTTAGCGGACTGACGGACTTGCGCTTCGCTGTCGGCTGAGGCGCCTGCAGCGATCAGCGCCTGGCTGACTTTTTCTGAAAGAAGTGACTGAATATTCACCGAAGTACCTTTATTTAGGAATGTGGTTGTTTGCTGTTCATCCCATGGTGGACGAACCTAAAATGATGCGTGTTTATATCATATTAGCCTTGCGGCGTCAGTATCACCGCACGTCCGGGCTAAGGAAAACGCGATTGTGCGGCATGTCTCTGGCAACCGGATGAAAGGCTGTGTAAATTACCCGACCCTGAAGATCTGCAAACGAAAACAAGATAGGATGACCGCCATGAATCACGTGCCGGAGTTACAGGATTTAGCTGATGATTTACCGCGCTTTGTCGACGTACTGACGGCGTTCGCTGCAAAATTGCACATTAATCTGGGTGGGTTTCACGCAGATCATATTTCAGTGCGTTGTCATCAGAACACGACGGCGGATCGCTGGAAAACCGGCCTGGAAAAGTGCGGCAGCCTGTTGAATGAGACCCTGATTAACGGCCGGCCAATTTGTCTGTTTTCGCTCAACGAACCTTTGCAGGTCGGGCCGCTGAGTATTGATCTGGTCGAGTTACCATATCCCGGCGATAAACGTTACCCGCACGAAGGCTGGGAACATATTGAGATTGTCCTGCCCGGTGCTGAAGACGAATTATATACACGGGCGCTGGCGCTGATTGCTGATGAAGCGCTAATGACGCCCGGTATTAAGCTGAAACAAAGTGCGCCCAAAGGGGAGAACGAGCGTTTGCCTAACCCGACGCTGGCAATCACTGACGGCTCTGTGACCATCAAATTTCACCCGCACAGCCTGCGGGCGATTGTCGCCAGCGAAAGGGAAGACGGTTAACGTTGCAGCGTCAGTAACGCCGCTTCCATGCGATCCAGCGCTTTTTCCAGTAACGCGCGCTGGCAACCCAGATTGATACGCACATAAGCCGGTGCGCCAAAATCAGCGCCACCTGAGAAACCGACCCCGGCGTCCACAAAGAAATGGTAAGGGTCCTGCACCGGCAGTGCGCTGGCATCAATCCAGCCAAGGTATGTGCCTTCCGGCGCCAGCATGCGCAATCCTGGCATAGCGTTGATTCTGGCTGTCACCCGTTCGCGGTTACCTCGCAGGTATTCGAGCTGTGCGTTAAGCCATTCCTCGCCATCGCGATAAGCGGCGGTCGCGGCGACATACGCCAAAATATTGACGTGCGGCACAATGCCGTGACTGGCCTCAAGGAATTTCCGGCGTAGTTCCGGGTCAGGAATAATCGCCATCGACGCGCCCAGACCGGCAAGGTTGAAGGTTTTGGACGGCGACATCAGCGTGATCGAACGCTGTTCGGCATCGGCATTGAGTGAGGCGAACGGGATGTGTTTCAGGCCCGGTTCGAGGATCAGGTCACAGTGGATTTCATCCGAACACACCACAAGATCGTGACGTTGCGCGAAGGCCTGCTGTTCGAGTAATTCCTCGCGACGATACACCGTGCCACCGGGGTTATACGGGTTGCAGAGCATCAGCAGCTTTTCGCTGCCATCCAGTAGATTGTCGGCCGTGGAAAAATCGGCCACCCAGCGCTGTTGCTGCTCAGTTACATTAATGGATTTAAACTGACGCCCTTCAGCCTGAGCCGCCTGCATAAACGGCGGATAAATGGGCATGGGCATCAGACTGGAGTTTTGTGGTGCAACAGTGGCGCGGACGGCGACGTTTAATCCGCACACCAGGCCTGGTAACCAGACGATCCATTCGGGCTTAATAGCCCATTCGTAACGATCCGCCAGACGTTTTACCACTAAATCAATGAGTTCCGGCGGTGTGAAACCATACCCAAATACGCCTTCTGCGACACGTTGCTGCAACTCTTTGATAACCTGAGGCGGAGAAGTGAAGTCGGTATCGGCAACCCAAAGCGGTATCACATCCTGATTATTGTATTTATTCCACTTAACGCTATCACTGTGACTGCGGTCTACCCATAAATCAAAATTGAGTGTCATAGTTAGCTTTCCTAAGCAAACAGATTGGGTGGGGATGCTCATCTCAAAGCCTACGCGACATGGCCGGCTGCAGACAAGTGTTGTAGCATAATGCCGTAATCAGGAGAGATCACATGACTAAATTAGAAGTGTGTTGTTACAGCGTGGACTGTGCATTGACAGCAGAACAAGCCGGGGCCGATCGTGTTGAATTGTGCGCCAGTCAGGCTGACGGGGGCATTACGCCGAGTTACGGTACCCTCAAACTGGCAAGGGAAAAAGTGACCATCCCTGTACATCCGATTGTCCGTCCGAGGGGGGGTGACTTTTGCTACAGCCAGAGTGAATTTGAGGTGTTGAAAAGCGACATCGCTTGTATTCGCGATCTCGGCTATCCGGGTCTGGTGGTCGGCATGCTGGATGCGGAAGGGCATATTGATATGGCGAGAATGTGGGAGGTGATGGCGCTGTGCGGCGATATGGCCGTAACATTCCATCGCGCATTCGACATGTGCCTTAACCCGAAGATTGCACTGGAGCAGTTGACTCAGTTAGGGGTGGCGCGCATTCTGACCTCCGGGCAACAACAAAATGCTGAAGTCGGTTTACCGATGCTTCGGGAACTCAATCAGCTGACGCGTGGTCCAATTATTATGGCTGGCGCGGGTGTGCGTCTGACGAATTTGCAGAAGTTTGTGGATATCGGGCTGACGGAGTTACACAGTTCAGCAGGGCGTCAGGTGAAATCCGCCATGCGCTACCGGAAAGCCGGTGTCACTATGAGTTCTGATACTGACTTTGATGAATTCAGTCGTTATTGCGTGGATGGCGATATTGTTGCCGCAATGAAAAGCACATTGCAGTTTGACGATGAAATATCCCGCACGGCGTAATAACTCAAAGATTTAACCGGGTCACACGACCCTTATTGCGTCGCCCTGCGCAAGTACCAGGCCCCGTCATGTTGGCGGGGCTTTTTTTGTGCTCCTGATTCTGCTGTCGTTGTGTAATTGATTCGGATAATCTGTCTGCTCATCAAATTGTTACCGCCGGACAGGGACATGAAAAAGTTAGTGATTACTCTCGCGCTGTTGGGATTTACGCACTCATTATTTGCCGCTGATAAACAACCCAGCAGTGTTCTGGATAATGGTGCTGAGACATTTGCCATTGACTGTGCAGGCAACCCTCAGCAAACGACGCTGGATATGAACGATTGTTATGCGGAAAAAATTGACAAGCTGAATTGGGTGAAACAGACGTACCTTGTGGCGGCCAGAAAACGTATTGAGCAAACGGCTACAGGTCCGAACCCGGATCCTGACGCAGCAGCTGTGCTGAAAGCGTTTGATGAGGAAACTCAGGCGTGGGATGCGTTTGAAGAGAAAGCCACTTTTGCGACGTACACCGACTATCAGGGCGGGACGATCAGAGGCGTGATGTCGCTGTCGCGGAAAATGGAACTCATCGAGTTGCGTGTTAAAGATATCTGGAGCAACTGGCTGCAATATCAGGATTCAACGCCAGCGGTATTACCCGAACCAAAATTTAAAGATGACCATTAATCCGGTTTTCTTGGCCTGAAAAAGCGCCCGGGCGGCGCTTTTTATGACGGGCAGCACCTCAGCCCCAGGTCAGCAGCGCCACACCGAACATTCCTGCTTTCACCACCAGGCACATCACGAAAAGGCCTAGAACAATAACAGCCCGATCCATGAGGAATCGAATTCTTCTGCGCATTAATTTCTCCACGAAATACTTGCGTACGGATAAATTGGTTGGCCGAATTTATACACGAAATGCTATGAATCAATCCAATGATATAGCGTCAAAACGTGGAGCTTTACAAAGGGCTGTGGCTGACGCGGAAACAATTACTTCTCGTAAAAATTTTTTATTCTGATAGCGACGTCAATATTTGCCCAGTGCAATTCGTTTTCCTTGTGCAGACTGCTGCTGCCATCTTCCCAGGAAACGTAATACGACACGATGTCGTGCTCTGATTCAAAAGTATTCATCACGGTACCTTTGATATCGCCAGATCTGTGTTTAACGATGCTGCCTTTAGGGAACTTCATACTTCCTCCCGTAATGCGAACGACGATCTCCGTCATAACAAACCGATAGCCTTCTGAAAGGTTAGACCTTTTTACAGCGTGATGTACAGAGTGACGTGACTGAAAGTGAGGATAAAGTGTGAGCAATGACTTCCGCCAGACAGGAAGATGTCTGGCGGAGGAGGAAGGTCGTTATGGCTTGCGGGCGATGAGCAAGGCGCGGCGAGGAGCCGGATAGCCTTCGATAGTTTTGGTCGGATCATTCGGGTCGAGGAATTCAGCCAGTGATTCGCTGGTCATCCAGTCGGTACGGCGCTGTTCTTCAAGTGTCGTGACGCTGACATCCGCAATACGCACATCCACAAAGCCGCATTTGATCAGCCAGTTTTTCAGGGCTTCAGCAGAAGGGATGAAATAAATATTCCCCATCTGCGCGTAACGGTCACCCGGCACCAGGACCTGCTCGCTGTTACCTTCGACAACCAACGTTTCGAGCACCAGTTCCCCTTCGCTGACCAGCTGATTTTTCAGTTGCAGAAGATGATCTAATGGCGAACGGCGGTGATACAGCACGCCCATGGAAAAAACGGTGTCGAAAGCGTTCAGCTCGGGTAATTGTTCGATGCCCAGCGGCAGCAAATGTGCGCGCTGATCGCCCCCCAGTAATTTACGCACGGCCTCGAACTGACACAGGAACAACTGCATCGGATCGATACCCACCGCCAGATGTGCGCCTGCACCAATCATGCGCCACATGTGATAACCGCTGCCGCAGCCGACATCTAAAATCGTGCGGCCAGCAAGGGAAGAAATGTGCGGCAAAACGCGATCCCATTTCCAGTCAGAGCGCCATTCAGTATTGATTTCAACGTCGTACAGCGAGAATGGTCCTTTGCGCCATGGCATCATATTACGCAGCAGGTTTTCAATCCCTTCGCGCTGACCGGCAGGCAAAGGGACTTCCATATTGGCGCTGACGCTGTGCAACAAATCCAGACGTTCCGGCTGCAACAGCGGCAAACGATCCACCGAGTTAAACCACAGTTTGAATTTGCCGTGCAGAGATTCTTTCTGCCACGCGGTCAGTTGCGAAGGCAAAGTATTGAGCCACGGACTTAACGGCCCTTTGGCGATAACGCGATAAAAATCACCGAAATCAATCATTGTGCTTCTCCGGCTTTCAGCGCAATCAGTGAGCCGAAGTTAAAACACTGGAACCAGACTTCCGTGTGCTGGAAACCGGCCTGATGCAGGCGGGCTTTATGCGTTTCGACGGAATCGGTCAGCATAACGTTTTCGAGCATGCTGCGTTTCTGGCTGATTTCCAGCTCGCTGTAGCCGTTCGCACGTTTGAAGTCGTGATGCATATTGAACAACAGTTCGCCGACGTCTTTGTCTTCGAAGCTGAATTTTTCTGACAGCACCAGCGCCGCGCCCGGACGCATGCCCTGATACACCTGATTCAGCAAACGCTGGCGGTCAGCCGGTTCGAGGAATTGCAGGGTAAAGTTGAGCACTACCATCGAGGCATTTTTCAGCTCGATATCGAGAATATCGGATTCGATCACGCTGACCGGTGTATCCGCACGGAAAGCATCAATGTGACGACGGCAGCGTTCCACCATGGCGGGAGAGTTATCGACAGCAATAATTTCGCAGCCCGGCACCTTAATGTTACGACGCATCGACAGCGTGGCAGCACCCAGCGAACAGCCCAGATCATAGACATTGGAGTCGGGCTGAACGAAGCGCTCGGCGAGCATGCCAATCATCGAAATAATGTTGGAATAGCCCGGAACAGAGCGTTGGATCATGTCAGGGAAAACTTCCGCGACGCGTTCATCGAACGTCCAGTCGCCAAGCTTATCTATAGGTGCAGAAAACAGCGTATCGTGGTTTGCCATAGCGGTGAGTCAGGCCAAAAAGAATGTGGGTAAAAAGTTGAGGGCAGATTTTAGCAGATACTGGCGCAGGCAGATACCTGCGCGCCTGGGAGTTGTTTCAAAAGGGCATCAAATCTGTCTGGCAAATGTTCAGTGCTCAGTCAAAGTTGAGGAATTGCGACCACGGCAGATAGATAATATTGATCACCACCATCAGCACCAGAGAAATATAGGTGGCAGCCATGCCATTACGGCGCCAGGCAAATTCGCGGTTTTTCAGCCCGTAATAATGGAATAACCGGCCGAGGATCAGTAACAGGCCGCAGGCGTGTACAGTCCATATCGCCGCGCCGTTCATTTCCATATACAACAATAATAAACAGCCAATCGGCAGATATTCTACAGCGTTGCCGTGTACACGTATGGCGGTTTGTAATTCGTAGGATCCGCCGTCGCCGGTGGCGATACGGTATTGCATCCGCAGACGGACAACATCGAAAGAGAGTTTGATCAAAAGTATGGCGGCAAGCACGACATATAACGCGCTAATCATGATGACTTCCTTGGTTATTCCCTGTATCCCGGCGGAACAGCACTGATTTTCCGCTGCGTAGCCATGATAACGGGAAGGCATAAAACTGTCGTCAGAAAAACCTGAATATTCTTAGAACAACGCATCCTGCTCCGGCCAGTCCGGCGCGGGCTGGACCGAAGGAATGTGCTGACGCAGATCCTGCCACAGGTAGCGTGCCTGCTGGGGCGCGTCGGAACAATCGGGCGTATGAATAAACAGATACGGTGACAATCCCTGTGATTGCCAGTCGTTGAGTTTTGCAATCCACTGGCCGAAAAGTGGACGGTTTGCCTCAAGACTGTCGCCGCCGATAAAGCGGACAATCGGGCGGGAGGATGTCGCCAGCGCGTGCAGCGGCAGTATCGGTTTTTTGCGTTTGGCTTCGAGCACCGCTTCGGTGGTGGAGGTTGAGCTGTGAACCGGGCGACTGTCAAGGATCGCACGATTAATGCCGCGCAGATGTAATCCCTGATTCAGCGCCCGTTCTTCCTCACCTTTATTGAAGAAATCCGCATGGCGCACTTCAACGCCGTAATCGAAACCGGCGGGCAGGGCATCAAGAAATTGCCACAGGCGATCAAGATGTACGGGCGCAAATGCGGCAGGAAGTTGCAGCCAGAGCTGGCCGATGCGTTCACCGAGCGGTTCGAGCGTGCGGTAAAACATATCGACGTCTTCCTGACAATTCGCCAGTGCGGCTTTATGGCTGATGATGGAAGGAAATTTAAAACAAAAACGGAAAGACTCAGGCGTCATATCACGCCAGCGCATCACCACTTCCTGTTTGGGCAGGGCGTAAAACGTGGTATTGCCTTCGACGCAATTGAAGTACCGCGCGTAATCGGCCAGATCACGCAAACCCACCTGTGT